>NZ_JBIVXA010000001.1:390451-918760 GCF_044768965.1 Streptomyces sp. NPDC090798 | reverse complement strand
AAGCGAACAAGCCCCACGGGGCTCCCTATGTTGTCTAGGCCCACCGTCAAGCATCACGTGGGACCAGAACGTCAGACATCAGCTGGGATCCGACACTTGGCGATCAGCAGTGTCCTGTCTCGGTTGATAGTTGACACTGCGGCTTCACCTGATGCTTGACACCGCTTGCCTCGGCTTGGCTGTGTGCGTCTGATTCGGCGCGTGCGGGAGGGCCGGGGCTGTGCTGGTGGAATTGAGCGTGGTCGAGCAGCGGTATCACGCGGTCACGGAGGTGGCCACCGGCGCCCCAGTCACCGAGGTTATGACCCGAACTTCGTCCATTGCCCTTCGGAGACCACCTCGACGGAGCCGTCGACGACCTTGATGGCCGTCTGTTCGTCGATGGCGTAGGCCGGGACGCCGATGTCGGCGGCCCACCGCTCTGCGTCAGCCAGGGTGTTCTGCGGGAAAGCGTCCAGGTGCGGGAAGATCGAGAAGTCGACGACTCCCAGGGTGCGGTCGTCAGGTGCGGACGGCCACTCGACGAAGTACGTTCCGATCCGGGGCGTCATCACCATGCTTCCGGCACTCACTCCCACCCAGACCATGTCGGGCAGCGAGGGCAGCAGATCGGCCAGCCCGGACTCCCGCATCCAGTGGCACAGATAGGTCGCGTCGCCGCCGTCGACCAGGAGCACGTCGGCCTCCCGGATCCAGGGGACGTATCGCTCGGCGCCGATGGTGGGCAGTGCGGTGAGCTCGAGGACACCGAGCGACGCCCAGCCCAGGCCGGACAAGTGCTGCCACGTGGGCTCGGCGGCTGCGAAGCCCCGCACCGATGCCGGACCGCACATCGGGTGACCCCACTGTGCTGTCGGGACGCAGAGGGCGTGGCACTCGGCGACCGGCTTACCGAGAAGCTGCACGAGCGCCGAGTGGATGCTTGGGTTCGTGACGCCGCCTGACGTCAGCAAGAGCTTCAAGGCGCCTCCAAATTCGCGCGCGGAAGGTGGATGTACCCCAAGACCTGGGACCGCGCTGGAACTCATCGCAGTTCGGGCAACTTCTTCAGAGGTCCCTCAGGTCCTTCAGGTCGCCGGGCTCGACTGCCGAAGCGGCCTCCGCGCGGACCATCTGGCGCGTAAGTGGCACGGCGCCGACAGGACGCCGAAAAAGATCAAGGCCCAGGTCCCCGGATCCACACCGGTTGGCCTGGGCCTTAGCCGCGTCCTGAGACTGGTGGGCGCGGACGGTTTCCGGGTCGTGGCCGCCCCTGTGCGCTCCGGTCCGTCGTCGTTGATGTCAACCGGTGATGTCAGGGGCAGCCGCTGCGCTCGCCGCTCTTGTGGTCTGTTCGGTGGAGATCGGCGTGCCGTGCAGGGGCTGACATCCGGCCTGTCGTCACTGTGAGCGATAGCAGACGTGATTGACGCGTAGCTCTGGACCGGGGCTACCGCCCGAGAAGAAGGAGGCCCCATGGCAGCGTTTCGAGGCGCCTGTCTGCGCGGTGCAGTCGCTGTGGCCGGCATGGTGGTGAGTTTGGTGGCCATGCCCGCGACGGCCCAGGCCGCGACAACCAACGTGCCCTGTGACCCGACCGCACTGAAGAACGCGATCACTAGCGCCAACTCCGGGGACACGCTGGTGCTGGCCCACAACTGCGTCTACAGCTACACCACGCCGGACAACGCCAACAACGCTTTGCCCGTGATCACCAAGAAACTCACCATCAATGGACGCGACGCCACCATCCAACGAGACCCGACGACGGCAGCCCTGTTCCGCATCTTCGAAATCGACGGACCCGGGAACCTGGCACTCAACGATCTCACCGTCCGCAACGGCAGCGTCCCGGGTACTGCTGGTGGCAACATCTTCGTCAATCCGGGTGGGACACTCAGCCTCACCCGTAGCGTTGTGACGAACGGCACCGCCACCGACGGCGGCAACATCTTCGCCAATTCGGGCGGGACCATCGACCTCACCCGTAGCGTCGTGAAGAACGGCACCGCCTTCGACGGCGGCGGCTTCTTCATTCTCGCCTCTGCCACCGTGCGGATCCGTCACAGTGCCGTCGGCTACAACACCTCGGCAGCATTCGGCGCCGGCATCTCGAGCAGAGGCGACCTCACCATCGCCGACGGCACCACGATCAGCAATAACGCCACCGGCGGCGTGGGTGGCGGACTCGCCAACAGCGGCCCGGCGACGATCGATGATTCCGAGATCTTCTCGAACAGCGCAGCCAGCACCGGTGGCTTCAGAGGCGGTGGAGGGATCTTCAACCTCAACCTCGGCAGGGTGAACCTGCACCACACCCGTGTGGAGCACAACACGGTCACCGCTACGGCGAACGCGCCGGGCATGGGCGGGGGGATCTCGAACCAGGGAGCGGCCGCCACGGTGACGATTGACGGCGGAAAGATCGGACACAACTCGGCCGAGGGGACCAACGCCCAGGGTGGTGGCGTCTACAACGAGGGCAAGCTGAGCACCAAGCGGCTGGAGATCGAACACAACACCTCCACCGGCACGGGTGCCCAGGGCGGTGGTCTGACCAACAACGGTGGGACCGCCACGCTCACCAGCAGCCAGGTGGAGCACAACACCAGCAGCGCCCCTCCCGGCGGAATCAACAACAAGTCCGGCACGGTGGCCCTGAACGACAGCAAGGTGAAGCACAACAAGCCCACCAACTGCGCTGGCAGCGCAGTCCCGGTGCCTGGCTGCGTGAACTGACCAACCGGATTAACCCACCACCTTCCCCAGCTCCCAGCACGCCCTCTACGGGCCCGCGGTCGGCGACGGCGCCCAGAGGGCGTGGCACTCGGCGACCGGTTTACCGAGAAGCTGCACGAGCGCCGAAGACCTGGGACCGTGCTGGAACTCATCGCAGTTCGGGCAACCTCTTCAGAGGTCCCTCAGGTCCCTCAGGTCGCCGGGCTCGACTGCTCCACCTGACAAGACAGTCAGCCACGACGTCCAGGCCAGACGTCACGCGTCACCTGACGCCGCCCCGTCAAGCCTCAACTGCCGAGCATGCCTCCGCCGGATCTGGTCCGCGCGCTCAAGGCAACCGGCCGCGGTGACATCAGCACCTCGTCAACGGCCGAGACCACGAGATCGCCGACTACGTGGACGGTCAGATCAGGAAGGTGAAGCGGCCTCCGCGCGGACCATCTGGCACGTAAGTGGCACGGCGCCGACAGGACGCCGAAAAAGATCAAGGCCCAGGTCCCCGGATCCACACCGGTTGACCTGGGCCTTAGCCGCGTCCTGAGACTGGTGGGCGCGGACGGTTTCGAACCGCCGACATCCGCCTTGTAAGGGCGGCGCTCTACCGCTGAGCTACGCGCCCAGGACGAGTCGACAGCCTACATTGCCCGGGGGGATGCCCCGCAAACCCGTATCCGGGGGTTAACCCCACCTCCGGTCCGGGAGCAGCCCGGATCCCCCGGCGCAGCCCGGAACCGTACGGTCGAAAGGCGTCGAAGGGCATCGGAGCGCGTCGGCGTTCATCCCAGGGGGAGAAATTCATGGCTCGGACACAGACATCCGCGCGGACCGTGGCCGTCGCCGGTGCCGCCGTCGCTCTCGTCGCGACCGTCGCAGGCTGCGGGGCGAGTGCCGGGGACGACAGGCATCCGGAGCAGCGGGCGTTCGCGCTGCACGGTCGTACGCTCACCGTGGACTCGGACGACTCCGCGCTGGAGCTCGTGGTCGCCGAGTCGGCCGAGGCGGACAAGGTCCAGGTCACCCGTTGGTTCCAGGGGCACGTCGTCGTCGGTGGGGATCCGCGCGTGACCTGGGCGATGAAGGACGACCGGCTGACGCTGCGGATGAAGTGCTCCGGCATGGTCGCCGACTGCAGCGCCAGGCACCGGATCGTCGTGCCGCGCGGTGTCGCGGTGAAGGTCGTGGACGGGGACGGAAGCGTACGGGCGGCGGGGTTCAAGGAGGCGCTCGGGATCCGTACGTCGGACGGGAGCGTCCGCGTGACGAACTCCTCCGGCGCGCTGGACCTGCGTACCGCCGACGGCTCGATCCACGCCCTCGGCATCGACTCGCGCCGCGTGCGCGTCCAGTCCTCGGACGGGTCCGTACAGCTCGAACTCGGCGTCGTGCCCGACCTGGTCGAGGCCCGCAGCCAGGACGGTTCGCTCACCATCGGGCTGCCCCACGACACCTATCGGGTGACGGCCGAGAGCGGGGACGGATCCGTGCGGGTGTCCGTGCCCCGGGACCCGGCCAGCTCCCACGTGGTGTCCGCCCACGCGAACGACGGAAGCATCACAGTACGAACCGCGAACTAACCGGCCCGTGTGTTCGTCCTTAACCGGTGGGAGAATGACTCCGGGCAAGGCGGATGACAGCACGGGAGAGGGATGTGACGGCGACACCTTCAGAGCCGTACACGCCGTTTGCGCCACGCGCGCGGTCGGTACGCCGTCAGCCCCGTCACTGCCGTGACGTGCTGACCCTCGTCACCCTCCCGCTCCTCGCCGCCCTCGTCCTGCCCGCCGCCTTCGCCGGTGGCGGCACCCGGCGCTGGTTCGGCGGGCGCGCCGAGAGTCAGCGGGCCGAGGCACAGGCCGCGAAGGACGCCGCCGCGGCCGCGTTCTACGAGCTGGACACCGCCCAGCGCGATCTGCGGATCTCGATCGAGACCATCACCGCCGTCGACGACTCCCCCGCGGCCCGCCGCGCCGTCTCCGACTTCGAGGCGCTGGGCCGGCGCATCGACGAGGCCAGTCAGAAGTACATCGAGGCCGTCGACGCCCATGACCTCGACCGGGACGAGCTGGAGGCGTCGGTCGCCACCCGCGCCCGCGCCGAACTCACCGCCGCCAAGGACCAGCTGGGGCGGGTGAAAGGGGACCTGGACCGGTTCACGCAGGGGCTCGGGCCGCTGCTCGGGAAGGCCGAGACGCAGCTCGCCCGGCTCGCGCCCGCCGTCGAGCGCGCCCGCCAGGCCCTGCTCGCCGCCTCGAACGCCCTCGACGGCGTACGGGAGACAGGGCTCAGAGCCGATGATCTCGCCGGCCGGCTCGCCGCGCTCGGGCCCGAGCTGACCAAGCTCAACCAGGGCGCCGGACAGCACGGCGTGCCGGAGACGCTGGAGCGCGCCGAGCGGGTCTCGCGGGAGGCCGGGGCGGTGCGCGCGGAGGCCGAGCGGCTGCCGGAGCGGGCCGCGGAGATCGACCACCGGCTGGTGTCGCTGCGCACCCGCGCCCAGGCGCTGACCACCCGCGCCGGGCAGGTGGAGCCGGTGCTGAGCGAGCTGCGGCGCCGGTTCGCGGCCGCGTGCTGGCAGGACCTGCAGCACGTACCGGAGCAGGCCACCGAGAACGTACGGCAGGCCGAGCTGAAGCTGAAGGAGGCGCAGGCCGCGCGTGACGCGCAGCGCTGGCCGGACGCCACCTCGCTGCTGTCCACGGTGCGGGCGCTGCTGAACGGCACCGACGAGGCCGTGTCGGCGGCCGGCGACCGGCTGCGGCGGCTGAACGCCGTGTCCAAGGACCCCCAGCAGGAGATCGACCGCACCCGCTTCGCCATCCGGGACGCCCAGCGCCTGGCCATGGCGGGCCGCAACACCCCGGATCCGCGGCACGCCCGCCCTCTCGACGACTCCGTCGCCCGGCTGGAGCGTGCCATCGCCGCGCTGGAGGGGCGCCACCCCGACTACTGGCACTTCCTGACGGAGACGGAGGCGGTACGGGCGACGGCGGCCCGGGTGGTCTCCCAGATCCGCGAGGAGCGCGGCGGCCCGGTCTGAGCTTCGGCGGTACCGCGGATCCCGGTCCCCTGTGTTGGCGGTCCCCGGCCTCCGGGCGGATGCTGGGATGTACGTACGGCCTCCGCTAGCTGGAGAGGGAGGCGGACATGGCCACGCACGTACTTCGTCCCGGAAACCGACGGCGCATCGCCTTCGACGACCATCTGCCGGTCGATCACCGGCTGAACATGTTCTACCGGATCGGCGCGGGCCTGATGGGCCTCTTCCTGCTCGCCTTCGGCATCCTGGGCCTGATCAACAAGGTCGGCTTCTTCACCACCCACGGGGACACGATCCTGGGGCTGAACACGAACGGCTCACTCAGCGTGCTGTCCATCTGTGTGGGGCTGCTGCTGTTCGTGGGCATGGTGATCGGCGGGAACTTCGCCTCGACGCTCAACATGGTCCTCGGCGTCCTGTTCATCCTCAACGGCTTCCTGCACCTGGCGCTGCTGGAAGGCCGCTACAACTTCCTCGCCTTCCACATCCAGAACGTGCTGTTCAGCTTTGTGGTCGGCGTCCTGCTGATGTTCTTCGGGATGTACGGGAGGGTCGGCTCGGCCCTGCCGCACGACAACCCGTACTGGAAGGCCCGCCACCCCGAGGAGGCCGAGCGGGCGGAGCGGATCCGGGCGCTGCGGGAGTCGGCCTCGGCAACGGCCCTGCAGCAGTCGCACAGGGCCGCGCCGACGCCCGAGGCCGTGGGCGACACGGGAACCAGGGCCGTGGAGACGGGGACCAGGTCGTCCGAGGCCAGGTCGTCCGAGACCAAGGCATCCGAGACCAAGGCATCCGAGACCAAAGCATCGGAGACCAAGCCCGCCGAGCCGCCCAGGACCACGGATCCCTAGGTCACCTCGGGTGATCGGGTGATCAGGTGCGGTACGCGTAGTACGCCGCGGTCGGGTACGACGCGATGAGGCTCGACAGCGACCGGCGGTAGGTGTCGGCGTCGTGGTACGTCAGGTACGGGACGCCGCTGGAGCTGCGGTAGGACGTGATCATGGTGTGGTCCTTGGACCCGTCCTTGTCGAAGTCCATCTGCATGACGTCACCGACGTCCAGCTGGTAGACGTTCGCCAGCGGCGTGGTGCGATGGGCGGTCTGGGTGAACCAGGACCACTCGTTCACGCCCGCCCAGGAGTCGGACTGGCCGTTGGCGACGTAGTACCAGGTGTCGTACTCCTCCGGGGTCACGACGCTGATCGGCTGCCAGCCGCCCGCCAGCAGGCTCTGGCTCACGAAGTTGGTGCAGTCGCCGCCGTCCCCGTTGAACTTCCGGTAGGCCGGGTTGTAGTTCTTCCAGTACTTCTCGGCGTAGGTCGCCATCGCCGCGTAGTCGTACGTGCCTGCGGTGAGCTTCTTGGGGTTGGCGGGCGCGGGATACGTGGTCGCTGCCGGGGGGGCGTCGACAACGGCCATCGGGGTCCTGCGCGCGGGCGCCGCGGTGACGGGTTCGTTGACCTGACGGGGGCCCTTGTCCGTCGTGCGCAGGCCCGAGAGCTTCCAGGTGCCGTCCGGCTGGGCGGCGAAGGTCAGGACGTGATGCGCGTCGAAGCCGGTGGTGTCGGGCTCGTCGCCGCGGATCTTCTTGTACGTGAGGACGGTGGTCTCGGTGACCCAGGCGGTGGCCACCTTCCCCCACACCCGCGTCCTGTCGACGGTGACCTTGGTGTCGGCGGCGGTGTAGGCCTCACCCAGCGCCGCGAGGCGGGAGCGGGTGCCGCGCAGGGAGGTCACCGCGGTGTCCTCCGTCTTCGTCAGCGCGGCGGTCAGCTTGACGCCTCCCGTCGACTTCGACGCGAGGGCCGTGCGGGGCGCCGCCTGGCTCCTGTCGAGGAGGGCCGCCGTACGGTCGGTGAGCACGGCGTCCGCGATCCGGCCGAACGCGTCGGTCGTCGCCCGGTTCACGGTGACGGACGCGGTCGCCGCGTGGGCGGTGGAAAGGGGCAGCAGGACTGCGGAGACGGCGATCGCCGTCAGGGTCGAGCATCGGCTCAACGTCTTCGATCTCACTGATGATTCTCCTTGCCCCCGATCAGGTACCGGGGAAAGAATCTTTACATGTTCTCCTCAACTATGGTGAACCCGAGGAGATTTCACGCACGCCGAGGTCAACTCCCTTGAGAAAAGGGTAAGTTGACGCACCGAAAGCCAGGGTGCCGTCCACGGCTACTTCACCACCGTCGACCAGTCCGGGGACTGCGCGGGATCCAGACTGCGCAGGCGCTCCAGGGTCCCGGGCTTCTGCACGTCGAGCCAGTCGGACAGTTCACGGAAGGACACACAGCGAACGCCCTTCTTCGTGCACACGTTCTTGATGACCTGGTCGATGGACTTCATGTAGATGCCACCGTTCCAGTTCTCGAAGTGGTTGCCGATGAACAGCGGTGCGCGACTGCCGTAGTACACCCGGTTGAAGCCCGCCATGTAGGACTTGACGGTCTCGTCCTCCCACTGCGGGTACTTGGCCGGGTCGCCCTCGGTCGAGCCGCCGGACTGGTTGTAGAGGAAGTTGAAGTCCATGGACAGGCCTTGGTACTTGCCGCCCTCGTAGGGGAGCAGCTGCAGCGGGAAGTCCCAGACGCCCTCCTTCTTGGCGGGCCATATCTGGAAGTCGCCCGAGGAGCTCGCGTCGTAGCGCCAGTTGTAGTCCTTGGCGGTCGCCTTCATGGCCTTGAGCAGGTTCTTCTGGCCCTCCAGGCAGGGCGCGCGCCCGCCGTTGACCTCACGCGTGGGGTCGAAGGGCAGGGCCGGCAGATCGGTGTAGCCGGTGTTGGTCTTCCACTTCTCGACGAACGAGAAGAACTGGTTGATCTCGCTCTCCCACTCCGCCACGCTCCAGTCCCCGCCGCCCTTGTCCTCGCAGAAGTGACCGTTGAAGTGGGTGCCGATCTCGTTGCCGTCCTTGTAGGCCTTGCCGAGCTGCTCCAGCGTGTCGCGGATGTGCTCGTCGGTGGCGTAGCTGATCGCCGCGGAGCCCGGCGCGTGCATCGGCGGTTTGTAGATCGTCTTCTTGTCCTTGGGCAGCAGATAGATGCCGGTCAGGAAGAACGTCATGTGGGCGTTGTATTCCTTGGCCAACTCCTGGTAGTGCGAGAAGAGTTTGTCGTCGCTCTGGAGGGCGCCGTCCCAGGAGAAGACGACGAACTGGGGCGGCTTCTCGCCGGGCTTGAGCGGGACGGCCTTCAACTGGCCCTTCTGCGGCCCGGTGTAGGACGTGGAGCCGTCCCCGAGCACCTTCGTCTTGCCGTCCCACGGGGGTTCTTTGGTCGTCTTGGTGGCACTGGCCCCGGAGCGGGGACCGCCGGCCGAGGCGGCCGGTGTGGTGTTGTCCGAGTGGTTCAGGGCCAGGTAGGTGGCGGTCGTCGACGTCACGACGAGGAACGCCGCCATGGCCACGAAACCCTGGCGGGCGGAACCGGGAGCGGGCGCGGGTTCGCGGCGGCGGTGACCGCTGTGCTTCGAGTTCATACGGGGCACATTCTGCGAGGGGGGCGGAAGGAGCGGGCGGGGGCCTCTCGGCCGACGGGATGCGCGGTGGCCTCTCGGCCGTCGGGGTGGGCGGCCTCGTGGCCGTCGCGGTCAGCCGAGCGGACTCATGGCGCCGGCCCAGATGCCGTACGGGACGTCGTCGGCGGACGCGCCGGCGAGCCCCTTGAGCGGCAGTGGTTCGAGGCTCTTGGTCAGGTCGATGCGGTAGAGGACGACCGCGGTCGACACGGAACGGTTCGTGCCGACGTACCAGGCGGCGGTGTCGTCCGCCGTGGTGCCGGCCTTCCCCGCCGTGTCCGGTGCGCTCTTGGCCGCGGTGGGGTGGGCTCCGCCGAGCGCGTCCGCGAGCGCCTCGGTGACCTCGCGGGCCACCTCGGCGCTCACCGCGCGCTTGGGGCGGGGCGTGTCCAGGACGACCTGGGAGCCGTTGCGGGTGATGCGTCGCACGGAGTACGGCTCGGTGTGCGAGCCGCCTGCGGCGAAGGTGGCGTAGGCGTTGGCCATCCGGATCGCGCTGGGCGTGGAGTTGCCCAGGGACAGCGCGGGCACCTGCGGCCCGATGCTCGACGAGAGCAGCCCGGCCGCCTCGGCGGTCTGCCGCACGTTGAGCAGGCCCGTGTCCATACCGAGCTGCATGAACGGCACGTTCACGGACTCGGCGAGGGCCCTGCGCAGGCTGATCTGCCCCCAGGACTTCTTGCCGTCGTTGTGGGCGGCGACCACCTTGCCGCTGCGGTCCCAGTAGGGGCCTTCGGGTGTGGAGACCGGGACGTTGTCGTCACCGTTGTAGAGGGACTCCGGCGTGACCGGGGTCGCCGTGCTGTCGCGGGTCTTGTGGACACCGTGTTCCAGCCCGGCGGCGTAGACGAACGGCAGGAACGCCGAACCGGCCGGGACGGTGGTCGCGTTGGACTCGTTGTAGCCCTGCGTACGGTGGTCGGGGCCGCCGTAGACGGCGAGGATCTTGCCGTCGGTGGCCACCGAGGAGGCCCCGTAGTGGGCGGCCTTCGCGGTCTTGGGGTCGTCCTTCAGGGCCTTGTTGCGGGCCTTCGTCACGGCGTCGGTGAGCGCCGTCTCCCGCTTCCGGTCAAAGGTCGTGTAGATCTGGTAGCCGCCCAGGTCGAACTGCTGGTCCGAGATGTGCGCGGCCTTCTTGGCGTACTGGGTCGCGAGCTCCACCAGGTAGTCGGTCTGCTTGCCGGTGTCGAAGGTCTGGGACTGCGTGGTCGGCTCGGGGAACTTCGTGTACTTGGCCCGCTCGGCCGGCGACAGCTTGCCGATCTTGACCATGCGGTCGAGGATCCAGGACCAGCGCTCCACGGCGCGCTTGTGGTTCGCCTGGCTCACGGTGGGGTCGTACAGGCCCGCGCCCTTCAGCAGGGACGCGAGCATCGCGGCCTCGCTGACGTTGAGTTCGCCGACGTCCTTGCCGTAGTACGCCTGGGAGGCGCGCTGGATGCCGTACGTGCCGCGGCCGAACCAGCTGGTGTTGAGGTAGCCCTCGAGGATCTTGTCCTTGCTCATCTTCTGGTCGAGCTTGAGGGAGATCATCGCCTCGGTGAACTTGCGGCTCACCGAGCGGTTCTGGTTCAGGTAGACGTTCTTGACGTACTGCTGGGTGATCGTCGAGCCACCCTCGGTGTTGCCCTCACCGACCGTGCGCACCAGGGCGCGGGTGATGCCCTTGAAGGAGATGCCCGGGTCGGAGTAGAAGCTCTCGTTCTCCGCGGCCAGCACCGCCCAGCGCACGTCCTGGGGTATGTCCTTCAGCGGCATCGCCTGCCGCCGCACCCACCCGGTACGGGCCATGGGTGTCCCGTCGGACCAGAAGTAGACGTTGTCCTGCTGGGTGGCATACGTGTTGAGGTTCTGGGGTATGTCTGTCGCGGCGTAGGCGATCACCAGAAACGTTCCGCTCAGCCCGATGGCCAGGCCCCAGGCGCACAGCCACTGACGCCAGGAGGGCACCCAGCGCCGCCAGCCGGTGCGGCCTGGGCGGGGGTACGCCGGTCTCAGACGGCGGGCGATGCGCGCCCAGCGTCCGGCGAGCGCGGACGGCATGGCCGGTTTACGGCGGGTGCCGCGATGGCCGGAATTCGCCCCCCGATCGGCGCGTTGCGCGAGCTCCTGCGCGCCTGAGTGCGCCTCGATCTCGGCAGGAGACGGGACGCGAAGCTGCGTGGTCTCCTCGGCGGGACCGTCGGCACTGGGCGGTATACGGAGTTGCGTGGTCTCCTCGGCGCGGGGCGGTATGCGGAGCTGGGTGGTCTCCTCGGCGCGGGGCGGGACGCGAAGCTGGGTGGCCTCCTCGGCGCGGGGCGGGACGCGAAGCTGAGTGGTTCGCTCGGCGGGAGTCTCGTTCTCCGTGTCTTCCGCACGACGGCTCGCGGAGTCTTCCGCACGACGGCTCGCGGGGTCTTCCGCACGACGGCTCGCAGGCCGTTGCGGACCGAGCCCGCGGCGGTTCTGGCGGTCGTCGCCCTCCCCGCTAGCCACGACGGGCTCCGGCGCGTGGACGGCCCAGAGGATGCGGGGCATCTGTTCGATGCCATGCCTCGGTCACGACTGCGTCTCCCTCCGCACTTCGGAATTGCGCGCGCGGGTAGATGCAGCGGCCGCACATGCGGCTGCGAGCCCCCCTCCCCGACCTTGCGGCTCGTCGCGGCCCTCTTAAATTATCAGCGACTAATACGATCCCTTCGCCCAGGAACCAGACAGAAATATTCCGCAGGTCAAGTGGGCCCTCTGAAGGCACCGGGCGGGAATCGGGGAGGAATCGAGGAGGCCCGGGTTCCGGACCACGGGGCCACCCGGTGCGCGACCGGGCCGCGGAAGGCTTCGGTCGTCGGCTCCCGGCCGCTAACCTGTGCGTATGCCTCGCTACGAGTACCGCTGCCGGACCTGCGGCGACACCTTCGAACTGAGCCGCCCCATGGCGGAATCCGCCGCTCCGGCGGACTGTCCCGCCGGGCACGACGACACGGTGAAACTCCTGTCGACCGTCGCGGTCGCCACCGGCGGGTCGGCGTCCGCGGCCGCCCCGGGCCCGTCCGGAGGGGGCGGAGGCGGATGCTGCGGCGGCGGTTGCTGCGGCTGATCGACCAGGTTTTTTCAGGAAGTCTTCAGCTTTTCTTCGCCCGAAACCTCCGCGCGGCCCGGGCGTGTCGCGCCCTCAGGGCGTACGTGGCCCCCGCACAGGCCGGGCATGGCCCCCACTCGGACCGCGCCCGGCCTCCGCTCAGACCGCGCCCGGTCGGCCACAGGCGTGCACGAACTCCCGCAAAATCCGCTCCCCCGCCGCGACCCCCCGCTCGGGGAGGGCGGTGATCGCCGGCGCCGTCCAGTCGGCCTCGGCCAGTTCCCCGTGGCCCGGCCGCCAGCCGCGGTCGGCGGCGAGCAGCAGGTCGGCGTCGAGGAGGGAGTCACCGGCAGCGAGCGTGAGGAGGGCGCCGGTGCGCCGGGCCACCTCGCGCACGGCCGCGCTCTTGGTGAGCGGCTTCGGCACAGCGTAGATCTTGCGGCCCTGCAGCGACACCGTCCAGCCGCGGCTCTCCGCCCAGACGGCGAGCTCCTTCACCCACTCCTCGGGCAGCAGCTCGCGCTCCACCACCAGATAGGCGAACAGGTCCTCGGCGACCCGGTGCTTGCGGACCCAGGCCGGATCGGCGGTGGCCGCGAGGTGGTCCCGTACCTCGGCCAGCGGCGCGCACTCGTCGGCGAGCCGCACGGTCACGGCCGCGTGCCAGTCGGGGTCGGAGACACCGTCGACGAGCAGATGCCCGCCGTTGGCGCAGATCGCGTACTCGGGCGCGGGGCCCGGCAGGTTGATGCGCTGGTACTGCTTGCGGGTGCGGGTCGTGGCGGGCACGAAGTGGGCCGTGTCGCCGAGCTCGGTGAGCAGCGCGGCGGCCGTCTCCGTCATGTACGACAGCGGCCTGGCCTCGTGCACCTCGACGCAGAGCAGCCGGGGCGCCCGCGCGTCGGGCATGGTCAGCGCGAGGGCGGCGGAGGAGTAGATCAGCGTACGGTCGAGATCGCTGGCGACGAGCACCTTGGGCGCGGACATCAGACCGTCACCGCCTTGCCGTCGGCACCGGTCGCGCCGCGCGTGTACTTCGGGTGGATCAACCCCACGCAGGTGTAAGGGAGTTCGTCGACCTCCTCGACGGGCACCCCGCGCTGCTGGGCGAGCAGGCGTACGTGGTCGAGGTCGGCGCCCGCTCCGGCGCGCGCCAGGATCTTCCAGGGGACGCGGCGCAGCAGCACGCGGGTGGTCTCGCCGACGCCCGGCTTGACGAGGTTCACGTCGTGGATCTCGTACTCCTCGCTGATCCGCTCGACGGCCGCCCAGCCCTCCCAGGTGGGGGTGCGGTCGGCGGCGAGGAGTTCCTTGGCCTGGGCGCAGGCCGCGTCGGCGACGTCGGGGAAGTGGGCGGCGACGGCGTCCAGGAAGTCGACGGAGACATCGGAGCCGGCGAGCTCGCGGTAGAACTTCGCGCCGTGGAAGTCGTACTCGCCGACCAGGTCCGAGCGCAGCACGGTACGCGAAATCAGGCCTGAGACGGTCGAGTTGAGGCAGGCCGAGGGGATGAGGAAGTCCTCGCGGGTGCCGTACGTCCGTACGCACGAGCCCGGGTCGGCGAGGACCGCGATCTCCGGGTCGAAGCCGGTGATGCCCTCGGCGGACTCGAACTCCCGGATGGCCTCGGTGAGTTCGCGGGAGATGGCACCCTTGCCGGTCCAGCCGTCGACGAACACGACGTCGGCCGGGTCGTGGTGGGCCGCCAGCCAGCGCAGCGCGTTGGCGTCGATGCCGCGGCCACGGACGATGGAGACGGCGTAGTGCGGCAGGTCGAGGCCGTGCCGGTGCTGGGCCCAGCGGCGCATCAGGACACCGACGGGGGTGCCCGCGCGGGCCAGCGAGACGAGTACGGGGCGCGGGGAGCGCTCGGCGAGCACCAGCTCGGTCACCGCGCCGACGGCCTGGGCGATCCGGGCGGCCGAGGTACCCAGGGCCGTCTGGAACAGCTCCTGGTACTGGGGGCTCGGCTGGTACTCGACCGGCAGCGACTCCGCGTAGTGGGCGCCGCCGCTCTGGATCGCCTCCTCGCGCTCCTCGGTCGGCGCCTCCAGCGTCACGTCCGAGAGGTCCTGCAGCAGCCAGCCGACCTCGTCGGGCGCGTACGAGGAGAAGGCGGGGCCGCGGAGGGGCTCGGGGAGCATGGAGGGCCTTTCGGTGGACGGCCGTGCGGGGACGTACGACGGGACGACGGCGAGCAGGACGCTCGGGGTGTGCTCCGCGAGCTGGGCCAGCAGGCCGTCAGGGGCGCGCAGGCCGGGTGTGTCGGCGGCGGAGTCGACCACGGCCACGACCGCGTCGAAGCCGGCACCCGCGACGTTGTAGGCGTACCGCTCACCCGGTCCGTCGTCGGGGTCGTCGTGGGCCGGGAAGACCAGGCGCGTCCGTATGGCGTAACCGGGGTCGTCGAGGGCGAGCACCGGGGAGCGGGTGGTCGTGGAGTACCGCACCTCCGCGGACACCACCTGCTCCAGCTCCCTGGCCAGTCTGAGCGGCGCGTACATCAGCTCCTCGAAGCCGAGTACGAGGACGCGCCGCGCCCCGTCCGGCAGCGCGTCGGCGACCCGCGCGGCCATGGCGGGCAGCGCCGCGTCCAGCCGTATTCGATGCCCGGGTGTGAATCCGTGCCGTCCCCCGTCGGGCAGGCCCCGGGGCCAGCCGAGCTCGACACGGGTGGCACCGGGGTGCTCCCGGCGGCTGCCGGCGGGCTCGCGGCGCTCGGTGGTCTCGTGTTCCGCCACCAGCGCCTGGCCCTTCTCCAGGACGCCCTCCGGGAGGTTCACGATGCCCGTCGCCGCGGCGACCAGGTCCACCCGTGCGCCGATCTCCGTCGCGAACTCCGCCAGACGGCCCAGGTCCGCGGCCGAGCGCATGTCGACCAGGGCCACGACCACATAGCGGTCGCGCGGATAGCGGGCGTGGAGGTCGCGGACGGTGTTCAGGACGGTGTTGCCGGTGGAGAACTCGTCGTCGACGAGGACCAGGGGGCCCGGGCCCGCCAGCAGATCGGGGTTCTCCGGCAGCAGGAGGTGGGAGGTGGCGTGGGAGTGGGACTCCTCGAAGCCGCCCGCCGTGTCGACGCCGGGGACGGGGCGGCGGGTCGAGTGCAGGTAGGGCGCGAGACCCACGCCGTCGGCGACGCAGTGGCCCAGGCCGGTGGCCGTCTCGGCGTACCCGAGGACGACGGCCGCGCGGGCGCCCTCGGCGCCGAGCAGCTCCCGTACCCGCCGGCCGAGCGCGAACCCGTGTCCGTACACGACGGACGGCGACTGCGGGACGTGCTTGCCGAGCACGTTCGACACGAGCAGATGCGCCCGGCGGGGGTTGCGCCGCAGCGCGAGCCCCAGCAGGCCGGTCAGCTTCTCGTCACCGACGAGCTCGACACCCAGTCGCTCGGCGACCCAGGTCCCCGTCCACACCACGTTCTTCATCGATTCCTTGTTGGTCGGTCGAGCCTGCGCGGTTCACGCAGGCAGGGCGGCCGCGAGCAGTTCCACGAAGCCGATGTCCTCGTTCGCCACACCGAACACCTCGGCGCGCTGGAGGGTGCGCTCGGCCCAGGCGCGGTGCGGCTTCACCTCGTTCATTTTGTTCGTGTACGCCGACCGAAGCACGCCCCCGCCGCCCCGCTCGGGCCTGAGGATGTCCTGCGCGTCGCTGTACTCCTCGTGGCTGACCACGGACAGCGCGTGCACCGCCGGGACGTGCGAGGGGTGGATGCAGGTCTTGCCGAGCAGACCGTTGGCCCGGTCGAGGGCTATTTCGCGCAGCAGCCCGTCCAGGTCGTGCTCGATCAGCGCCTGGCGCAGATCCTCGACCTCGCCCTCCTGGAAGGGGCTGCGGCGCAGCTGCGGCTTGAACATGCGCTCCTGGACCCGGAAGTACTCCCACACGGGCCCGGTCACCGTGAATCCGGTGCCGTCCGAGCGCCCCAGCATGTTCACCACGTCCGCGATCACGGAGGCGACGATCTGGACGTCGTACGCGGTCATGTCGGGCGCCCTGCGCAGCCCGTACGCCGAGCAGAAGTCGGTGACGCCCAGGCGCAGCGCGAGGACGCGGTCGCGGTACTTGTCGACGACCCGGGAGATGCCCTCCAGGGTCTCCCGGCGGCTCTCCAGGTACAGCAGGCCGGGCGACTCCAGGACCGGCATCGCGAACAGCCGCCGCCCGCTCACGGTCTCGGCCGCGGAGAGCGCCTCCAGGAACGGGACGCCCCGCTCCTCGGTGAACTTCGGCAGGACGAAACCGGACAGCAGCCGCACGGACGCGCCGAGCCGCCGGACGAGGTCCGGGATCTGCTCGGGCTCACGGACCCGTACGAACAGCAGCGGAAGCCCGTCGGTCTCCGGCCGCCCGGCGAGGTCGGCGAACTGCCGGACCAGGTTCTCCTCGGCGCCCACGACCTCGGCGTCGTCGATCGAGTCCTCCAGGCACAGCACCATGGAGACCACGCCTCGCCCGGCCTGCTTGATGACGTCGTCGGCGAGGTGGGGTCTGGTCGCGGGGCTGTACAGGGTGGCGCCGAGGGCCGCCGCGAGCACGCGGGCGGGCGAGTCGGCGGTGAAGACGCACGGCTCCCGGTAGAAGAGACGCTGCCGCTCTTCAGGGGCGATGTGCCCGAAATGACGCATGAAGCTCCCCCGTGGCGGCTAGATGGACCTATGTGAGGTGGCCGGTAATAGTACGTACAAATCCATGTCAGTCGTTCCCACCAGGCGTGAAGTTCAGGTAACTCGGCCATGTCGGGTGCCCGCACATCCCGACCCGGAATCCTTACCCCCGCGTTGTCGTGACCAGGACCGAGAGGGCAGGATGACCGCATGACGCACGCGATGCTGAAGGGGTCTAACGTCCCGCTGGACGCCACAGCGGTACGTGCAGTGCTGCGCTGGACGCCCGGGCAGGGTGTCCCCGATGTCGATGTCTCGGCGCTGCTCCTCGGTCCCGACGGCCGTGTGCGATCCGACGAGGACTTCGTCTTCTACAACCAGCCACGCCATCCCTCGGGCAAGGTGTGGCGACTTGGCAAGAAACGCGTCGCCGAGGGCCTCACCGACACCATCCAGACGGATCTGGCGGGTGTCGAGTCCGGTGTCGGACAGATTCTGCTGGTCGCATCGGCGGACGGCGTCACCTTCGACCAGGTACGCGCCCTACGCATCCTGCTGTACGACGCGTCCGGCGCCACCGGCAACGCCGGCTCGGACGGTGAGCCGCTGGCCTACTTCGACATCAAGCCAGAGACGGGCACGGAGACGGCGCTGATCTGCGGCGAACTGTACCGGCGGGGTCAGGGCTGGAAGTTCCGGGCGCTCGGCGAGGGCTATCCGAACGGTCTGGAGGGGCTCGCCTCCGACTTCGGGATCACGGTGGACGAGTCCGAGCCGGAGGCCGTCGCGCCCGTACCCGACGCCACCGCCTGGGCGGACCCCGCGGCCTCTGCGGAGACCTCGGTGCCGCTCCCGCCCGAGCAGGCCGCCCCGGTGCCCCAGCAGCCCGCCTACGGCTATCCGGGGCCCGCGCAGACGGCCCCCGCCCAGCCCGCCTACGGCTACCCCCAGCCGACCAGTCAGCCCGCCTACGGCTACCCGCAGCCCCAGACGGCCCCGGCCGTCCAGCCGGCCTACGGCTTCCCGCAGGCGGTCGGCTCCCTCCCCGACCCGGATTTCCGGCTGCCGCCTCAGGGGCCACAGTTCATCGGACGCTAGGGAAGCGCCCCTGAAATGGGGCGCTGGGCCGTATTCGACGTGCGGCTGCGCCGCGGCGACGTCAGCGGTCGGCCTTGGACTTGTACCCGCGCCCCCACTGCAACCCCCACCCGTACAACCGGTCCAGCTCCGCCTGGAACCCGTACACGAACTTCACCTCACGCCGCACGGTGATCTCGCCCTTGTTGTTCTCGATCATCACCACCGCGCAGGAGCGGGCCTGCGGATGCCGCTCGTCGAGGCCGATCTCGATCCGGGGCCCGTTGCTCGGGTAGAGCGTGATGATGGCGTGCGTACGGTCGAAGGCGGGTGTCTGGTCGTAGATGTAGACGAAGACCAGGAGCCGCTTGATGTCGTCGCGGTGGTCGAGGTTGACGTAGGCCGTCTCGCCGGACGCCGAACCGAACCGGTCGTCACCGCTGAGCTTCACATACGGCGGGTCGTTGATGTCGCCGAGGAAGTTGCCCAGGGGCTGCACCACGCCCTTGGAGCCGTCCGCGAGCTCGTACATGACGCCCAGGTCGAGGTCGACGTTCACCATGCTCTGGGTGTGCGCCTGGACCACGTCCGGCTTGAAGGTCTTGAACGGGTGCCGCAGCAGGCTGCCCCGCTGCTGGCCGCCGCCGATGTCCGACGTACGCATGCGCCAGGACAGGTTGATGCGCAGGTTGCCGGTGGCCGCGCCCTGCTTGGTGAGCGAGACCGTGTGGTTCCGCTTGGTCAGTTCTATGGAGTTGGTGGCGGCACTGCCGGAGTCGAAGTCCGTCGAGCGTCCGCGCCACAGGTCGTCCCAGAAGCCCATTGCCTTGTCCCGCCCCCACGTTTCCCGGATATGCGACGGGGCGGCCACGAGGACTCGTCCTCGACGGCCGCCCCGCTCAGAGCGTTCCTCAACCAGAGGGGTGTCAATCCCCGTGCACCAGGGGGTGTGTCACCTCCCCGGCCCGGCGGGCGTTCCCACACCCCGGACTCAGACCCCTGACTCACACCCCGGACGAGACCTCAGCCTTCTCGTCCGAGGCCGTCGCTTTTCCCTCGGCCGCCGCGAGCGCCTTGTTGCGGCGCACCGAGGACCAGAAGGACCAGGCGATCAGGACGACACCGACGAGACCGGTGATGACCTCGTGGATCTGGTATTGGATGGTGACCAGGAGGATCACGGCGAGGGCGCCGATGGCGTAGTGCGCGCCGTGCTCGAGGTAGACGTAGTCGTCGAGGGTGCCCTGGCGGACCAGGTAGACCGTGAGCGAGCGGACGTACATGGCGCCGATGCCGAGGCCGAGCGCCATCAGCACGATGTCGTTGGTGATGGCGAAGGCGCCGATGACACCGTCGAAGGAGAAGGACGCGTCCAGGACCTCGAGGTAGAGGAACATGAAGAACGCGGCCTGACCGGCGAGGACGACGGCCGGCTTCTTCTTGCCGGTCCGCGCGGCCTCCTCCTCTTCCTCGTGCTCCCGCTCCTCCTCTTCCTCGAGCCTGTCCTCGAAGTAGCCGGAGAGTCCGCCGACGACCATGTACGTGATCAGGCCCGCGATGCCGGCGATCAGCACCGTCTGCGCCTTGTCGATGTGCGCGCCGCCGTGCTGGTGGGCGTGGACAGCGAAGGTCATGGAGGAGACCAGCAGCACGACCAGGGCGATGCAGACCGACAGCATGTCGACCTTGCCGAGCTTGGCGAGCGGGCGCTCGATCCAGCGCAGCCACTGGATGTCCCGGTCCTCGAAGATGAAGTCGAGGAAGATCATCAGAAGGAACATGCCGCCGAAGGCGGCGATCGCCGGGTGGGCGTCCGTGACCAGCTGCTGGTACTGGTCCTTGTCGGTCAGCGCGAGGTTGACCGCCTCGATCGGACCCTTCTTCGCCGTGACCGCCACGATCACGACAGGGAAGACCAGCCGCATGCCGAAGACGGCGATCAGCACACCGACCGTGAGGAAGATCTTCTGCCAGAAGGCACTCATCTTCTTCAGGATCCCGGCGTTGACCACCGCGTTGTCGAAGGACAGCGAGATCTCCAGGATGGCCAGGATCGCCACGATGCCAAAAGCGGTCCACCCCCCGTAGATCACCGCTGCGACCAAGCCGAGCGCGGTGACCGCAAACGACCAGCCGAAGGTTTTCAGAAGCACTGGCTACCCAATCATCGTGTATGTACGGGTCTCCCCCGCGCCGTACTCGGCTTTACCTACTGTTGACCACGAAGTCTAGAGGGCCGCCCCTTCGGCTGACTCGGGCGGGCCCTAGGAAACATTGACTCCGAAGTCGAGCGCGATGCCGCGCAGACCGGACGCGTACCCCTGTCCGACCGCTCGGAACTTCCACTCCTGGTTGTAGCGGTAGACCTCGCCGAAGATCATCGCCGTTTCCGTCGAGGCGTCCTCGGAGAGGTCGTAGCGGGCGAGCTCCTGGCCGTCGGCCTGGTTGACCACGCGGATGAACGCGTTGCTGACCTGGCCGAAGGTCTGACCGCGGTTGTCGGCCTCGTGGATGGAGACCGGGAAGACGATCTTGTCGACGTTGGCCGGCACCTTGGAGAGGTCGATCAGGATCGACTCGTCGTCGCCCTCGCCCTCACCCGTGAGGTTGTCACCGGTGTGCTCCACGGAGCCGTCCGGGCTCTTGAGCTGGTTGTAGAAGATGAACCACTCGTCGCCGAGCACCCGGCCGGAATTGCACAGCAGGGCGCTGGCGTCGAGGTCGAAGTCGGCTCCGGTGGTGGAGCGCGCGTCCCAGCCGAGCCCGATCATCACGTGCGTGAGGTTGGGTGCGGCCTTGGAGAGGGAGACATTGCCTCCCTTGGCGAGCGTGACGCCCATGATGCTGGTCCTCCCCGAGGTCAAACTTTTAGTTGTACCGCGCGACCCGCGCGCGGTGGTCCAGCGGGTCCGGCGCCGCACACAGGAAGCGTGCGGCGCCGGGCCTGGAGCCGAAGGCCGTACGGCTCAGACGTTCACGTCGGACGGTCGCGTCAAACGTTCAGATCAAACGTTCGCGTCCGACGCGTTCCCGTCCGACGGTCGTGTCAGACGTTGACGCCGAAGTCCTGCGCGATGCCGCGCAAGCCCGAGGCGTAGCCCTGGCCGATGGCGCGGAACTTCCACTCCGGGCCGTTGCGGTACAGCTCGCCGAAGACCATGGCGGTCTCCGTCGAGGCGTCCTCGGAGAGGTCGTAGCGCGCGATCTCCGTCTCGCCGGCCTGGTTCACCACGCGGATGAACGCGTTGCGTACCTGGCCGAAGGACTGCTGGCGGTTCTCGGCGTCGTAGATGGAGACCGGGAACACGATCTTCTGGACGTCGGCGGGGACGGCGGCGAGGTTGACCTTGATCTGCTCGTCGTCGCCCTCGCCCTCACCGGTGATGTTGTCCCCGGTGTGCTCGACCGAACCGTCCGGGCTCTTCAGGTTGTTGAAGAACACGAAGTTCTGGTCGGTGCTCACCTTGCCGTCCGCATTCGTGAGGATGGCGCTGGCGTCGAGGTCGAAGTCGACGCCGGTGGTGGTTCGGGCGTCCCATCCCAGACCGACGATGACCGCGGTCAGTCCCGGGGCCTCCTTGGTCAGCGATACGTTGCCGCCCTTGCTGAGGCTGACTCCCACGAGTCCTCCCAATGGTGTCCAGGGGCGGGGAGCCCCGTCGTGCGTTGGTATCGGATCAACGTGTCGATCCTAGTGACGGGTTCCCGCACCCTGCAGGCCCTGCGACCGAACAATCACAGGGTGTCGGGCTCACAGACTGTCGAGCGCCTTCACGTACTCGTTCAGGTCACGCGCGTCCGGCAGACCGTTGACGACGGTCCAGCGGACGACGCCCGCCTTGTCGATGATGAACGTGCCGCGCACGGCACAACCCTTGTCCTCGTCGAAGACGCCGTACGCGCGCGAAGTGTTGCCGTGCGGCCAGAAATCGGAGAGCAGCGGGTATTCCAGGCTCTCCTGCTCGCCGAAGACGCGCAGGGTGTGGATGGAGTCGTTGGAGACGGCCAGCAGCTGGACGTCGTCGTTGACGAACTTCGGCAGTTCGTCGCGCAGGGCACACAGCTCGCCGGTGCACACGCCGGTGAAGGCGAACGGGTAGAAGAGCAGCACCACGTTCTTCTCACCGCGGAAGTCGGACAGCTTCACGGTGGCGCCGTGGTTGTCCTTGAGCTCGAAGTCCGGTGCCTCGGTGCCGACCTCGATCGCCATAGTCACACGCTCCCCTTCCAAGGGCCTGTTCGGGTGAACCCCACCCTACGCAGCACCCCCCACCCCACCGGCCACACCCCGACCACGCACCCCACACGCCACCCCCGCCCCACGCCTCGAACCGGCACGAGCCTGGTGCTCGGGGGCTTCGTGCCGTGGCGGTGGCCGGGCGGGAGCCTCGACGTAAGGGCCCGTCGGCGCGGCCCTGAGGCCCCGGGCAACCCCGCCGTCCCAGCACGACGCCAACCCCGCGATCTCGTCATCGCGGCGCGGCGTCCGTCCGGGGCGCAACGTCTCGTGGGGGCTGCCGCCATTCGGGTGGGCGGCTGTGTCTCGGTCCGGGGTCCGCGGCGGTGGGGTGGTCCTGCGTGGGCGCTGCTCGCGCACCCCCCACACGCCCCGGTCACGGCATGGGGGAGGCCCCCGGCGGCGGGACGCCGACGGGGGCCTCTTGGGTGGTTTGGTGCGGCAGACGGAGCGAGAGCTCAGCGCTTCGACTTGGGCGTGGCCAGACGCGTGCCCGACCACTCCTTCCCGACCGAGATGCTCTTCGTCTGGGAGAGGCCGGCAGTCTGGGCGGCGTCACTGATGTCGCTGGGCTCGACGTAGCCGTCCCGGCCGGTCTTCGGAGTCAGCAGCCAGATCATGCCGCCGTCCTCAAGGAGACCGATGGCGTCCACCAGAGCGTCCGTAAGGTCGCCGTCCTCGTCGCGGAACCACAGCAACACGACGTCAGCGACGTCGTCGTAGTCCTCGTCGACCAGGTCCTGGCCGATCAACGATTCGATACCTTCACGGAGCTCGTGGTCAACGTCGTCGTCGAAGCCGATCTCCTGGACCACCTGTCCGGGCTCGAACCCCAGCCTGCCGGCCGGGTTGGTCCGCTCCTCCGCGTGGTCCGCGGTCGCGCTCACGGCTTGCCTCCTGATCATGTTTCGGTAGATGTCTCAGCCACGCGCGTACGCGAAGCATTGGCCGTAGTCCACACGGGCGGGACGGATCGCGCAAGTACCCGGCCGTCGAGACCGCCGAAACGGTGACGATCCCGGCGGTGTCGGCGCAACCCCAGGCGTGGATTCAAGGCCATAAGTGACGCACACCACACCCTTCTGCCCCATTTATGAATTTCGGAACCCTTGGAGCGTACGAGACCCGAACGACTTTGCGGAACGCGTCACGGAGTGAGCGTATCGTTGCGTTTTGGTCGGGCACGTCCCAACGAACTGCAGGAATGTGTTGGTTACCTCTCGGTAGAGATGACGATTCCGTTCCCGAGGTACACGATGGGGAACGGTGCAGACAGACCGAAAAACCGCCCCAGACAGCCTCCCAGACAACCCCTCGGGCAGCCCTCACACGCCCCTCTGACAGTGAAGGAACAGCGTGGCTTCCGGATCCGATCGCAATCCGATCATCATTGGCGGCCTTCCCAGTCAGGTCCCGGACTTCGACCCCGAAGAGACCCAGGAGTGGCTCGACTCCCTCGACGCCGCTGTCGACGAGCGCGGCCGTGAGCGCGCCCGCTATCTGATGCTGCGGCTGATCGAAAGGGCCCGCGAGAAGCGCGTGGCCGTGCCCGAGATGCGCAGCACGGA
The DNA here is from genome assembly GCF_044768965.1 of Streptomyces sp. NPDC090798. Taxonomy (NCBI): domain Bacteria; kingdom Bacillati; phylum Actinomycetota; class Actinomycetes; order Kitasatosporales; family Streptomycetaceae; genus Streptomyces; species Streptomyces sp. NPDC090798. Next base: position 894,936 of record NZ_JBIVXA010000001.1, on the reverse strand, counting down.
CTACGTCAACACGATCGCCACCAAGGACGAGCCCTTCTTCCCCGGCAACGAGGAGATCGAGCGCAAGGTCCTCAACGCCACCCGCTGGAACGCCGCCGTGATGGTCTCGCGCGCCCAGCGTCCCGGCATCGGCGTCGGCGGTCACATCGCCACCTTCGCCTCCTCCGCCTCGCTCTACGACGTCGGCTTCAACCACTTCTTCCGTGGCAAGGACAAGGGCGACGGCGGCGACCAGATCTTCTTCCAGGGGCACGCCTCCCCCGGTATCTACGCCCGCGCGTTCCTCCTCGACCGGCTCTCCGAGCAGCAGCTCGACGCGTTCCGGCAGGAGAAGTCGAAGGCTCCGTACGGTCTGTCCTCGTACCCGCACCCCCGCCTGATGCCGGGCTTCTGGGAGTTCCCGACCGTCTCCATGGGCCTCGGTCCGCTCGGCGCGATCTTCCAGGCGCGGATGAACCGCTACATGGAGGCGCGCGGTATCGCGGACACCTCCAAGTCACACGTCTGGGCGTTCCTCGGGGACGGCGAGATGGACGAGCCGGAATCGCTCGGACAGCTGTCCATCGCCGCTCGAGAGGGCCTGGACAACCTGACCTTCGTCGTCAACTGCAACCTCCAGCGCCTCGACGGCCCGGTACGCGGCAACGGAAAGATCATCCAGGAGCTGGAGTCCCAGTTCCGGGGCGCCGGCTGGAACGTCATCAAGCTGGTCTGGGACCGCACCTGGGACCCGCTGCTCGCGCAGGACCGCGACGGCGTGCTGGTCAACAAGCTGAACACCACCCCGGACGGCCAGTTCCAGACGTACGCCACCGAGACGGGCGACTACATCCGCCGGCACTTCTTCGGTGACGACCACCGGCTGCGGGCGATGGTCGAGAACATGACCGACGACCAGATCCTGCACCTGGGGCGCGGCGGTCACGACCACAAGAAGATCTTCGCGGCGTTCTCGGCGGCCAAGGCGCACGCGGGCCAGCCGACGGTGATCCTGGCGCAGACGGTCAAGGGCTGGACGCTCGGCCCGAACTTCGAGGGCCGCAACGCCACGCACCAGATGAAGAAGCTGACGGTCGACGACCTCAAGGGCTTCCGGGACCGTCTGCACCTGCCGATCTCCGACAAGGAGCTGGAGTCCGGCGCGCCGCCGTACTACCACCCGGGCCGCGACTCGGAAGAGATCCAGTACATGCACGACCGCCGCAAGGGGCTCGGCGGATACGTCCCCACACGCGTCGTACGGTCGCAGCCGCTGGCCCTGCCGGACGACAAGGCGTACGCGAGTGTGAAGAAAGGCTCCGGTCAGCAGTCGATCGCCACGACCATGGCGTTCGTGCGACTGCTGAAGGACCTCATGCGGGACAAGGAGATCGGCAAGCGGTTCGTGCTGATCGCGCCCGACGAGTACCGCACGTTCGGCATGGACTCGTTCTTCCCGAGCGCGAAGATCTACAACCCGCTCGGTCAGCAGTACGAGTCCGTGGACCGCGATCTGCTCCTGGCCTACAAGGAGTCGCCGACCGGTCAGATGCTGCACGACGGCATCTCCGAGGCGGGCTGCACGGCCTCGCTGATCGCCGCGGGTTCGGCGTACGCCACGCACGGCGAGCCGCTGATCCCGGTCTACGTCTTCTACTCGATGTTCGGTTTCCAGCGCACCGGTGACCAGTTCTGGCAGATGGCCGACCAGTTGGCGCGCGGTTTCGTCCTGGGCGCGACCGCCGGCCGTACGACTCTGACCGGTGAGGGCCTTCAGCACGCGGACGGCCACTCGCAGCTGCTCGCCTCGACCAACCCGGGCTGTGTCGCGTACGACCCGGCGTTCGGGTTCGAGATCGCGCACATCGTCAAGGACGGTCTGCGCCGGATGTACGGCTCGTCCGACGAACACCCGCACGGCGAGGACGTCTTCTACTACCTCACCGTCTACAACGAGCCGATCCAGCACCCGGCCGAGCCCGCGAACGTCGACGTGGACGGCATCCTCAAGGGCATCCACCGCTTCTCGGAAGGAACTTCGGGTTCCGTCCCGGCGCAGATCCTGGCCTCCGGTGTCGCCGTGCCGTGGGCGGTCGAGGCGCAGCGGATCCTCGCCGAGGAGTGGAACGTGCGCGCCGATGTCTGGTCGGCGACCTCCTGGAACGAGCTGCGGCGCGAGGCCGTCGACGTGGAGCGGCACAATCTGCTGCACCCCGAGGAGGAGCAGCGCGTCCCCTATGTGACGCAGAAGCTGAGCGGCGCCGAGGGTCCGTTCGTGGCCGTCTCCGACTGGATGCGATCGGTTCCGGACCAGATCTCGCGGTGGGTGCCGGGCACGTACCAGTCGCTGGGCGCGGACGGCTTCGGCTTCGCGGACACGCGCGGCGCGGCCCGGCGCTTCTTCCACATCGACGCGCAGTCGATCGTGGTCGCGGTGCTGACCGAGCTGGCCCGTGAGGGCAAGGTCGACCGGTCGGTGCTCAAGCAGGCGATCGACCGCTATCAGCTGCTCGACGTGGCGTCGGCCGACCCGGGAGCCGCGGGCGGCGACGCGTAGGCGTTCCGCGCGAGCGCCGGTGCAGTCCGAGGGGGCGCGGGGAGCTGGGACACCCAGTTTCCCGCGCCCCTTACGTGTGCCGCGTGACGTGTGCTGTGGGCACCTACGATGCGGACATGAACGAGCAATCGGTGCAGGTCCGTTGGGAGCAGCGCACGCAGCGGCCCCTGCTGGGACTCGCGGTGGCCTTCGCCGTCGCCTATGCCGTGCCGATCGTGGACAGCGACGCGAGCCGTGGCCTGACGGGCGCGTGCACGGCCGTGGAGTGGACGGTGTGGGGCGCGTTCGCCACCGACTATCTCGTGCGCCTCATACTCGTCCGGGACCGCAAGGACTTCGTCCGTACGCACTGGATGGACCTGTGCGCGGTGATCCTGCCGATCCTCCAGCCGCTGCGGCTGCTGCGGCTCGTCGCGACGCTCACGCTCGTCGGGCGGCGGGCTCGGATGGATCAGCAGATCCGGCTGACCACCTATGTCGGGGGCGCGGTCGTCGGACTGCTGATGTTCGGCTCGCTCGCGGTGCTGTCGGTGGAGCGGGAGTCGCCGAACGGGAACATCAAGACGCTGGGTGACGCCGTGTGGTGGTCGTTCACCACGATGACGACGGTGGGGTACGGGGATCACGCGCCGACCACCGGTCTCGGCCGGATGATCGCGGTCGGGCTGATGCTCTCCGGGATCGCGCTGCTCGGTGTCGTGACCGCGAACATCGCCGCGTGGTTCATCTCGCGGTTCGAGAAGGACGATGTGGAGGAGCGGCGGCAGACGGCGGCGATCGAGTCGCTCACGGAGGAAGTGCGGGCGCTCCGTGCGGAGGTGGCTGCGCTGGCCGGTGGGGGTCGGCACCCGGTGCCGGGGGGTGCGGAGGAGCGTTCGCGCTAGCGCGCGGGGGCTCGTTGTCGGGTGCGGGTCCGTCGTGGCTGGGCGCGCGGTTCCCCGCGCCCCTTCAGGGGCGCCCCATGAAGGGGCGCTCCCGCGTCTTCCGACTGCGGGCGCGCTGCCCCCCTCCGGCAGCGCGCCGCAGTTCCGGTGGTCCTCCCATGTCGTGCGGAGGAGTTGACCCACTGTGACGTGCGACGGCTGCCGGGTGGGAGGGATCTTCGACGGTGTCACCCGGATAGGTGAAACCTGTACAAAAAAGGGCTGGTCGGACGCCCGGACTCAGATATGGCCGGCGCCCGCCCCCGCCGCCTCGGCGTTCTCGCCCCGCTTGGTGAGGAGCGCGACGAAGACCGCCACGACGGCGACCCCGGCGGCGACCAGGCAGGCCAGGCTCATGCCGGAGATGAACGTGTCGTGGGCGACGGTCGTGATCTTCTCGGCGAGTGCGGCCGGGGTGCCCGGGGCGACCGGTGCGGCGCCGACCTGGACGGCTTCGGAGGCCTGGTCGAGCTGGGCCGGGGTGAGCGGCGGCAGCTTGGCGTCGGCCCAGTTGCCCGCGAGGTCGCCGTCGACCTTGGAGGCCATCACGGCGCCCAGCACGGCCGTACCGAGGCTGCCGCCGATCTGCATCGCGGCCTGCTGGAGACCGCCGGCCACGCCGGAGAGCTCCATCGGCGCGTTGCCCACGATGACCTCGGTGGCGCCGACCATGACCGGCGCGAGGCCGAGACCGAGACCGGCGAACCAGAGCGACATGACGGCGCCGCTGGTGCCCGTGTCCAGCGTGGACATGCCGTACATGGAGATCGCGGTGAGGGCCATGCCGCCCGCCAGCGGGATGCGCGGGCCCGTCTTGGTGATCAGGGCACCGGCCAGCGGTGAGCCCACGATCATCATTCCGGTGAGCGGGAGGAGGTGCAGACCCGCGTCGACCGGGCTCATGCCGTGCACGTTCTGCAAGTAGAACGTGACGAAGAAGAGGCCGCCCAGGAAGGCGATGGCCATCAGCACCATGAGGACCACGCCGGCCGACAGCGGTACGGAGCGGAACAGTCCCAGCGGGATCAGCGGCTCCTCGACCCGCTTCTCCCACAGGGCGAAGAGCACGAAGCCGAGTGCCGAGGCACCCAGGAACGTCCAGGTCAGGCCGTCACCCCAGCCCCAGGTCGGGGCCTTGATGAGCGCCCAGACCAGGCAGAACATGGCGCCGGAGAGCAGCGCGATGCCCAGGACGTCGAAGGAGCGGGGGGCGTTCTCGGCGCGGTGGTCGAGAAGGATCATCAGGCCGAGGACCAGCGCGATGATGCCCACCGGCACGTTGATGAAGAACACCGACTGCCAGCTGACGTGCTGGACCAGCAGACCGCCGAGGATCGGGCCGCCCGCGGTGGAGGCGCCGATGACCATGCCCCAGATGCCGATCGCCATGTTCAGCTTCTCGGCCGGGAAGGTGGCCCGCAGCAGGCCGAGCGCGGCCGGCATCAGCAGCGCGCCGAACAGGCCCTGGAAGACGCGGAAGGTGACGACCAGGGCGATGCTGCTGGAGAAGCCGATCGCGCCGGAGGCCGCGGCGAAACCGACCACACCGATGAGGAAGGTCTGGCGGTGGCCGAAGCGGTCACCGAGCTTGCCCGCGGTGATCAGGGTGACCGCGAGCGCGAGGAAGTAGCCGTTGGTGATCCACTGGACGTCGGCGAAGCTCGCGTCCAGGTCCTTCTGGATGGCCGGGTTGGCGATGGCCACGATGGTGCCGTCCAGGGCGACCATCATGACGCCGACGGCGACGGTGAACAGGGTGAACCACGGATGGCCGCGCAGCCCGTCGGACGGCGCCTTGTCCGACGGAGTGACCGGAGCCTTGTCCCCCGAACCCGTCGTGTCGATGGTGGTCTGACTAGTCATACCTTCGAGGCTAGTGACAGCCACTGACAATTGACAAACCAATTCACAAGTCGGTAACTGTCACGTCACCCACCAGTACGCTGATCTGGGCTGGAAGAACAGAAGAGGACCACATGGAGACGACAGCCGCCCAGACGTCGCCCGGGGCGGGCCTGCGCGAGCGCAAGAAGCAGCGCACCCGGGAGGCGCTGCTGCGGGCCGCCCTCGAACTGTTCACCACCCAGGGTTACGAACGGACGACCGTCGACGAGATCGCGGAGGCCGTCGACGTCTCGCAGCGCACCTTCTTCCGGTACTTCGCGGGCAAGGAGGAGGTCGCCCTGTTCACCCAGGGGGTCGCCGAGGCGCGCTTCCTCGCCGCCGTACGCGAACGCCCGTCCCAGGAAGCCCCGTTGGAGGCGCTGCGCCGCGCCGTCCTGGAGGGCTGGGACACCATCGGCGAGGCGGTCGAGTCCGTCGTACCGCTCGAACTGCACATGCGCGCCTACCAGTTGATCGAGTCGACGCCCGCCCTCTTGGCCGCCTATCTGCGCCGCTCCGCGGAACTGGAGGAGGAGATCGCGCGGGTCATCGCCGAGCGCGAGGGACTCGACGTGGACGCGGACCCGAGACCGCGCGTCGCGGTGGCCGTGTTCGGCGGAGTGATGCGCATCACGGGCCGTCTGTGGAGCGAGGGGGCCGACCACAGCATCCCGGCGATCCGCGAGTTGACCACCGCTTACCTCGACCAGGTGGGGCCCGCGTTGGCGGAGAAGTGGCGCACGGAGTGACGAAGTGACGTGTGGAGTGACGCACGCAACGGCGTGCGGAACGACGCGTGGAGCGACGCACGGAATGACGCGCGGAACGACGTACGGAACGATCAACTCCGGGCACACAGCGTCACTATTTATCTGAAACTGAACCCGGTTTGCCCCAATTACCCTGCGAGAAACGTGATACCAGTCACTCGTTTAACGGGAGGCGCCAACCTTCTCCTAGGGTGTCCTCTCAGTGACTTCCTTCGACACATCCCCCCAACTGAACGTCTGGCGCGCACTGCTCGCGCTGGCCGTGGTGTTCGTGATGCTGGCCACCAGTGGCTGGACCGCACTCCAGGGCCATCGAGGGGCAGCCCCTCTCCAGGCGTCCCGCTCCGCGTGGGAGCACGGCAGCATCGCCGGACAGCGACTGCCCGACCCTGACTCCACGCCGAGCCGCCTCGCTCGCTTCTTCGCGTCCCTCGACGCCCGCGAGCGCACCGGTCTCGCCCACCGCTATCCACTCGCGGTCGGCAACATGAACGGCGCGCCCGTGACCCTGCGCTACGAGGCCAACCGCGTCGCCATCGACCAGCAGCGCAAGGTCGAGAAGCAGCGCATGCACGACAACCGGCTCTCGTCCCTGGGACAGCAGCAGGCCGGGCGCCGCATGCACCGCTACGAGGCGATGCTGCAGAAGGGGCGCGATTTCCTCGCCTTCGACCCCATGGGTTCCGGCCGGGTAGCGGAAGTCTTCGGAAACCTCGAACGGGCCGAGCGGATCTCCATCGTGGTGCCAGGCGTCGACACCGATCTGCTCACGTTCCAGCGCACCAACAAGAAGTACTCGGCGCCGGTCGGCATGGCGCAGGCCCTGTACGGGGCCGAGCACGCCGCCGCCCCCCAGGCCCGTACGGCCGTGATCGCCTGGGCCGACTACACCGCGCCCAGCGGACTCGGCGTGGACGCCGCCACCGGCAGCCGCGCCGAGGAGGGCGCGATCCGGCTGAACGCGCTGCTGCGCGCCCTGCCCGGCCGTGCGCCCGTCGCGCTCTACTGCCACAGCTACGGCTCCGTGCTGTGCGGCCTCGCCGCCCGCACCATGCCCTCCCGGGTCTCCGACATAGCGGTCGCCGGCAGCCCCGGCATGCGGGCCCAGAAGGCGTCCTCGCTGCACACCACCGCCCGGGTCTGGGCGATGCGGGACTCCGGTGACTGGATCCAGGACGTGCCCTACCTCGAATTCGGCGGGCTCGGACACGGCGCCGACCCGGTGTCGAAGGCGTTCGGGGCCCGGGTGCTGTCCGCGCGGGGCGCGAACGGCCACGGAGGCTATTTCGAGCCGGGCACCGAGAGCCTGCGCAACTTCGCCGAGATCGGCATTGGCGCGTACCAGGCGGTGCAGTGCGCACACGAGGATGACGCGTGCCGAGAGGGTTTGTCCGACGCCCCGGCGGCGGGACGCGCGTAGAGGACGAAGAACTGCGGTCCGCCCGGGGAGGCGACGCAGACGTGCGAGCCGCTTACGATGGCCCGCATGGGTGACGTACTGGCCGGATTTCATGCCGCCTGGGAGTTCGAGTCCGACTCCGTGCTCATCCGCTTCGAACGGGGGATCCGTTCGCCGAAGCTGTTCCAGGCGCTCGGCGAAAGGCGTATCCCCCTGGAGGCGATAGCGGGGGTCACACTGACGCCGGGCAAGCGCGGAACGGTCGTCCTGCACGCCGTGCCGCGAGCGGGCGCCGATCCGCTGATGGAGGCGGCCGCGGGACAGCTGAAGGAAGGCGGCGACCCCTATCGGCTGGTGCTGCCGGCCGACCGGGAGACCCTCGCCGAGTACTACGCGGACGAACTGCGCGCCGCGCTCACCGAGGACGCCGAACCGCCCGAGCGCTACCTCGTAGCGCCGCCCGAGGCGCCGCTCCACTTCAAGGCGTACGACGGGAAGGCCTCCTTCGACGGCAGGGCGGTGTCCTTCCGCTGGTTCTGGACGGGCGCGTCCTCCGCCAAGTGGAAGGCCGGCGACCAGAGCTTCCCGGTCACCGGCCTCAGCGGGGTCGAGTGGCGCTCCCCCGAGGTCTTCGAGGGCCATCTGCGGCTACTGCGGCGCGAGCCCGCCGCCGCACAGCCCGCCCAGGCGGACCAGGACCCGGCGGCCGTCGTCTTCGGCCTCGGTTACGGCCCCGTCCACGAGTCCCTCCCGTTCGCCGCGTCGGTCCTCGCGGCCGTACGGGCCTCGGGTCCCGCCCCGGTGACCGCGGCCGCGGCTCCCCGCCGCGACCCGGCCGACATCGCCGACCGCATCCGCCACCTCGGCGAACTCCACCAGGCGGGCCTGGTCACGGACGAGGAGTTCACGACGAAGAAGGCGGAACTGCTGGCCGAGCTCTGACGTCGGCTGCGCGGCGCGGCTCTACTCCCGCCCCGCCGACGAGAACGACATGTCCGCGTACCGCTCCCCCGCCACCTTCGAGGCGATCGGCTCCAGCACCGCCAACTCGTCCTCCGTCAGGACAATCCGTGTGGCCGCGGTGTTCTCCTCGACCCGGCTGCGCCTGCGCGTGCCCGGGATCGGCACCACCGGCAACCCGAGCAACGACGCCTGCTGCTGCACCCAGGCCAGCGCGATCTGTCCCAGCGACGCCCCGTGCGCCTGGGCGACCGCACGCACCGGCTCCAGCAGCGCGGCGTTGGCGGCCGCGTTGTCGCCGGTGAAGCGCGGCATCGTACGGCGGAAGTCGTCCGAGGTCAGATCCTGGTCGGCGTCGACGAACGAACCGGTGAGGAAACCGCGCCCGAGCGGCGAGTACGGCACCAGGGCGACGCCCAGCTCACGGACCGCCGGCACCACGCCCGCCTCGATGTCCCGGCTGAACAGCGACCACTCCGACTGCAGCGCCGTGATCGGGTGCACGGCGTGCGCGGCGCGCAGCTCCCCGCCGGTGACCTCGCTCAGCCCGAGGTGCTTGACCTTGCCCTCGCGCACCAGCTCGGCCATCGCGGCGACGGTCTCCTCGATGGGAATGTTCACGTCACGGCGGTGCATGTAGTAGAGGTCGATCACCTCGACGTCCAGCCGCCGCAGGCTCCCCTCGACCGCCTGGCGGATGTACGGCGTGTCGTTGCGGATGACCCGCTTCGTCGGCTCGGCGGGATCACGGAAGATGCCGAACTTCGTGGCGAGGACCACCTCGTCGCGGTGCGCCTTGATGAAGGGCGAGATGAACTTCTCGTTCTCCCCCAGGCCGTACACGTCCGCCGTGTCGAAGAGCGTGACGCCGAGTTCCAGCGCCCGTTCCAGGGTGGCCCGGGCCTCGTCGGCGTCCGTGGGCCCGTACGCGAAGCTCATGCCCATGCAGCCGAGGCCCTGCACTCCGACCTCGGGGCCGCCGGTGCCCAGTGCCACGTTCGCGATCCTGCTGTCCGTCATCGGGACCTCTCCGACGCCAGGGCACGCCCGGCGTCCGCATAGAAACTGATCTTGTGGTCGAGAACCGCCAGGGTGTCCTGGAGTTCGGCGATCCGCGCCTTGACGTCGCGGCGGGTCGCCTCCAGGAGCTCGAAGCGCGCGAGGTAGGTGTCGTCCCCCGCGCGCACCAGCTCCGCGTACCGGACCATGTCGGCGACCGGCATACCGGTCAGCCGTAGCTTGCCGACGAGGTCGAGCCAGTCCAGGTCGCGGTTGCTGTAGCGGCGCTGGCCGGTGTGCGAGCGGTCGATGTGCGGCATCAGCCCGATCCGCTCGTACCAGCGCAGGGTGTGCGCGGTGAGGCCGGTGAAGGCGACGACCTCGCTGATCGTGTAGTTGTCCTGGCCGTCCGGGCGCCGGTGCCGGTGGGGCGGGGCGGCGCAGTCCCGGGTGCGCGTACTGGTGCCGGTCTCGGCGCCCTCGGCCGTGGTCTCCATCACCGTCATGACCTCCACGCTAAAACCTTCGAGTGCACTCGAAGCAAGCGGATTCGGGTGAGAACCCGTACGGCACCGTCCGACGGACGCCCGCCGAAATTACGGAGACGTGCGCGGGGCACCCTGGCTACCGTGCGGATCATGAGTCTCGTACGCCGTGCCGTGCCCGCGGACGCCGAGGAAGTGCTGCGCCTGCGCCAGGTGATGATCGACTCGGTCTTCGCCTCCGCCGGCCCCTCGTCCACCGAGTGGCACGCCCGGTCCCTCCCGACCGTACGCGGCAGGCTCGCCGACCCCGACGGGGACTTCGCGGCCTTCGTCGTCGACGATCCCGACCGGCCCGGCGCTCTCGCGGCGCTCGTCGCGGGGACGATCGAGTACCGGATCGGGCGTGCGGGCAATCCGCAGGGCGCGGTCGGGCACGTCTTCAGCGTCGCGACCGATCCGGACGCGCGGCGGCGGGGGTACGCGCGGGCGTGCATGGAAACGCTCCTCGACTGGTTCCGCGAGCGGAACGTCCCCCAGGTCGATCTCAACGCGTCCGCCGCGGCCGAGCCGCTGTACGCCTCGCTCGGATTCGTCCGCAAGCCCGACCCGTCGATGCGGCTGCAGCTGTGAGCCGCTTAGGCTCGTAGGCATGTCTTTGCAGAGCAGCCTGGCGTCGATCGAGAACTGGCCCGTTCCCACGGCGGCCGCGGCCGTCGTCCGCGCGGACGGGGCGGTGCTCGGGTCGCACGGCCTTGTCGATCACCGTTTCGCCCTCGCCTCGGTCACCAAGCCGCTGGCCGCGTACGCCGCGCTCGTCGCGTACGAGGAGGGGGCGATCGAGCTCGACGAGCCTGCCGGGCCGGCCGGTTCGACGGTTCGTCATCTCCTCGCGCACACCTCCGGGCTCGCGTTCGACGAGCACCGGGTGACAGCCGCGCCTGGGGAGCGGCGGTTGTACTCCAACGCCGGGTTCGAGGTGCTCGGGGACCATGTCGCCAAGGCGACCGACATTCCCTTCGGGGAGTATCTGCGGCAGGCGGTGCTGGAGCCGCTGGGGATGACGAGGACGTCGCTGGACGGCTCGCCCGCGAAGGACGGGGTGTCGACGGTGGCGGACCTGGTGCGTTTCGTGGCCGAGGTGCAGGTGCCGCGGCTGCTCGATCCGCGTACGGTCGTGGAGGCCATGACCGTCCAGTACCCCGGTACGAAGGGGGTGCTGCCCGGGTACGGCCACCAGAACCCCAACGACTGGGGGCTCGGCTTCGAGATCCGCGACTCCAAGTCCCCCCACTGGACGGGGGTTTCCTCCTCCCCCGGGACCTTCGGTCACTTCGGGCAGTCCGGTACGTTCCTGTGGATCGACCCGGTGGCGGGTGCGGGGTGCGTCGCCCTCACGGATCGGGCGTTCGGGCCCTGGGCGGCGGGTGCGTGGACGCCGTTCACGGACGCCGTACTGACAGCCCTACGAGGCTGATCCCACCGTTTTTCTCGCCCCCGCCGCCCCTACCCGTCCCATCCCCACCCGGGGGCTCCGCCCCCAAACCCCCAACGGCCTGAACGGCCTCGTCCTCAAACGCCGGACAGGCTGAAAGACACCGCCCGGGACGAGTGGGGCATCGGCCTCCGGCCTCATCCTCAAACGCCGGACGCCCCGAGGCCTCCAGGGGCGCGGGGAACTGCGCGACCAGGCCCCACCGGCCCGTGGCCGAAGAACTGTCCGGGGTCAGATCGTGGGGGTCATCTCCCACAGCAATAGTTCCGCGGGGGCTCCCGCCACCGCTTCCAGGTCCTTGGCGTCGGTGATGCGGGCCGCGTCACCGGGACCCAGTTCCTCTCCGTCCAGGAGTACTTCGCCCCGTACGACATGGACGTACACGAACCCGGCATCCGGCACCGCCGTGCGTTCGCCTGCCGCCAGGCGGCGCACGTGGAGCATCGCCCCGGCCTCGGGGACGGCGTACGGCGTGGAGTCCGCGATGCCGTGGACGACCTCGTAGGACGGTTCGCCGCCGGGTGACAGCGGGGCCAGCCACATCTGGACGAAGACGAGGGGGACCGAGCCGTCGTTGCGTTCCACGTGGCGGACGCCCCCCGCGGAGCTGAGGCGCTGGACGTCTCCGGGGCGGACCACCGACTCGTGGCCCGCCGAGTCGCGATGGGTCAGCTCCCCCTCCACCACCCACGTGACGATCTCGGTGTGGCTGTGCGGGTGCTCGTCGAAGCCGGCGCCGGGCGCGAGCCACTCCTCGTTGCAGGCGATCACCGCACCGAAGCGGAGGTTGTCGGGGTCGTAGTGCGGTCCGAAGGAGAAGGCGTGGAAGGAGGTGATCCCGGCGTCCGGGTCACCTCCGTGGTAGCGCTCGTCGTCGCGCCGTACGTCCATCAGATCCGCTCGTTCCGCCGTCGTCGCCGTACGTCCGTCACAACGGACACCGTAGACCCGCCCCAGGCCCTCCCCCCGCCTACTTGCGACCCGCCGCCGCACGTCTGCGTCCTGATAAGGCAGTCTTGTCCCGTGCCCGAACCCGAATCCAGCAACACCGAGCGCCCAGCGCACGACATCCACGCGCACTCAGCGACCCTGAAGCGGCTGGAGAAGTCCTCCGGCAGTCTCGCCGCCCAGGCCATCGCGCGGATGGACGAGACGCTGCCGTGGTACCGGGCCATGCCACCGGAGAACCGTTCCTGGATCGGGCTCGTCGCTCAGGCCGGTATCGCCGCCTTCACCGAGTGGTTCCGGCACCCGAACGCCCCGCAGGCCATCTCCACCGATGTGTTCGGGACCGCGCCACGCGAGCTGACCAGGGCGATCACCCTGCGGCAGACCGTGGAGATGGTGCGGACGACCATCGAGGTCATGGAGAGCGCGATCGACGAGGTCGCCGCCCCGGGAGACGAGTCCGTACTGCGCGAGGCGCTGCTCGTGTACGCCCGGGAGATCGCCTTCGCCACCGCCCAGGTGTACGCGCAGGCCGCCGAGGCGCGGGGCGCCTGGGACGCCCGCCTCGAATCGCTCGTCGTGAACGCCGTGCTCTCCGGCGAGGCCGACGAGGGTGCCGTCAGCCGGGCCGCCGCCCTCGGGTGGAACTCGCCCGAACATGTCTGCGTGGTGCTGGGTACGGCGCCCGACGGTGACAGCGAGCTGACGGTCGAGGCGATCCGGCGGGCGGCACGGCACGCCAAGCTGCAGGTGCTCACCGGTGTGCTCGGGGACCGGCTCGTGGTCATCGCGGGGGGTAACAACAATCCGCTCGGGGTCGCGAAGTCGTTGATCGGGCCGTATGCCGCCGGGCCCGTCGTCGCGGGGCCGATCGTGCCCGATCTGCTCGCCGCGACCCGCTCCGCGCAGGCCGCCGCAGCCGGGCTGAAGGCGTGTTTTGCCTGGCAGGACGCCCCGCGCCCGGTTCTGGCGGACGATCTGCTGCCGGAGCGCGCGATCGCCTCGGACCCCTCGGCCCGCGAGCAACTGGTGGAGGAGATCTACAGACCGCTCGAGGAGGCCGGCTCCGCGCTGCTGGAAACGCTCAGTGTCTATCTGGAACAGGCGAGCAGTCTCGAAGGCGCGGCCCGGATGCTCTTCGTTCACCCCAACACCGTGCGCTACCGGCTCCGACGTGTGACTGACGTCACCGGTTGGTCGCCTTCGGATGTACGATCCGCCTTCACACTACGGATCGCGTTGATCCTGGGGCGTCTGGCCGATGGGGATCCTCAAACCTAGGCTTTTGTCGGGGCTCTACAATTCCCCTTCGTGTTCTTCGTCCCTGTCCCCACGGGCGGCCGTGGCCGTCCACAAGAGAGAGTGTGAGAGTGCTCGTACTCGTCGCTCCCGGCCAGGGCGCTCAGACGCCTGGCTTCCTGACCCCTTGGCTCGATCTCCCCGGTGCCGCCGACCGCCTCGCCGCGTGGTCGGACGCCATCGGGCTCGACCTTGCCCGCTACGGCACGCAGGCAGACGCGGACGAGATCCGGGACACGGCTGTCGCGCAGCCGCTCCTGGTCGCGGCCGGTCTCCTCTCCGCCGCCGCGCTCGGTGACGTCGCCGACCTCGGCCCCGGTGCCGTCGCCGGTCACAGCGTCGGTGAGATCACCGCCGCCGCGTTCGCGGGCGTGCTCGACGCCACGGCCGCGCTGAAGCTCGTGCGCACCCGGGGTCTGGCGATGGCCGAGGCAGCCGCGATCACCGAGACCGGTATGTCGGCGCTGCTCGGCGGGGACCCCGAGACCACGGTCCCGCACCTGGAGAAGCTCGGTCTGACTCCGGCGAACGTGAACGGCGCGGGCCAGATCGTGGCCGCCGGCACGCTGGAGCAGCTGGCCGCCCTAGAGGCGGACAAGCCCGAGGGCGTCCGCCGCGTGGTGGCCCTGAAGGTCGCCGGCGCGTTCCACACGCACCACATGGCGCCCGCGGTCGAGACGCTGGCTCGGGCCGCCGAGGCCCTGAGCCCCGTGGACCCGAAGATCGCGTACGTCTCGAACAAGGACGGCAAGACCGTCACGACCGGCTCCGAGGTCGTGCAGCGACTGGTCGGCCAGGTCGCGAACCCGGTCCGCTGGGACCTGTGCATGGAGACCTTCCAGGAGCTCGGCGCGACCGCGCTGATCGAGGTCTGCCCGGGCGGCACCCTGACCGGGCTCGCCAAGCGCGCGCTGCCGGGTGTGAAGACCCTGGCGCTGAAGACCCCCGACGACCTCGACGCGGCTCGCGAGCTCATCGCCGAGCACGCCTCCGCCTAAGGAGCCGACAGAGCATGTCGAAGATCAGGCCCAGCAAGGGCGCCCCGTACGCGCGGATCCTGGGTGTGGGCGGCTACCGTCCCGTCCGGGTCGTGCCGAACGAGGTGATCCTCGAGACGATCGACTCCTCCGACGAGTGGATCCGCTCGCGCTCCGGCATCGAGACCCGGCACTGGGCCTCCGACGAGGAGACCGTCGCCGCGATGTCGATCGAGGCGTCCGGCAAGGCCATCGCCGACGCCGGGATCAACGCCGACCAGATCGGCGCCGTGGTCGTCTCGACCGTCTCGCACTTCAGCCAGACTCCGGCCGTCGCGACGGAGATCGCCGACAAGCTCGGCACACAGAAGGCCGCCGCCTTCGACATCTCGGCCGGCTGCGCGGGCTTCGGCTACGGCCTCACGCTCGCCAAGGGCATGATCGTCGAGGGTTCGGCGGAGTACGTCCTCGTCATCGGCGTGGAGCGGCTGTCCGACCTGACCGACCTGGAGGACCGTGCGACGGCCTTCCTGTTCGGTGACGGCGCGGGCGCGGTCGTCGTGGGCCCCTCCGAGGAGCCGCACATCGGCCCGACCGTGTGGGGCAGCGAGGGCGACAAGGCCGGCACGATCAAGCAGACCGTGCCGTGGGACCGTTACCGCATCGGCGACGTGTCGGAGCTTCCCCTCGACTCCAAGGGCGAGATCAAGTTCCCTGCGATCACGCAGGAGGGCCAGGCGGTGTTCCGCTGGGCCGTGTTCGAGATGGCGAAGGTCGCCCAGCAGGCGCTGGACGCGGCCGGAATCACCGCGGACGACCTGGACGTCTTCATTCCCCACCAGGCCAACGAGCGGATCATCGACTCGATGGTGAAGACGTTGAAACTGCCGCAGCACGTCACGGTCGCGCGTGACGTACGCACCACCGGCAACACCTCGGCCGCCTCGATCCCGCTCGCGATGGAGCGGCTTCTGGCGACCGGCGAGGCGAAGAGCGGCGACACCGCGCTCGTCATCGGCTTCGGGGCGGGTCTCGTGTACGCCGCGACGGTCGTTACCCTCCCCTAGGCACTCCGTGCCGGATCATCCGGTCCGTACGGAATACCGCCAACCCTCTCTGGATACACACCGAAGGAGCGCCTGACATGGCCGCCACTCAGGAAGAGATCGTCGAAGGTCTCGCCGAGATCGTGAACGAGATCGCCGGGATCCCCACCGAGGACGTCCAGCTGGACAAGTCCTTCACCGACGACCTGGACGTCGACTCGCTGTCCATGGTCGAGGTCGTCGTCGCCGCCGAAGAGCGCTTCGACGTCAAGATCCCGGACGACGACGTCAAGAACCTCAAGACCGTCGGCGACGCGACCGACTACATCCTCAAGCACCAGGCCTGATCCAGCGATCGGGCCCGGTTCGCCCTGGCCCGTCCGCTGATCAGTCCGTTGCCCCGCCACCCGGCGGTGGCGCCGCTGAATCCTCGTATTTGGAGAAAGAATTCCCGTGAGCTCGACCAATCGCACCGTGGTCGTCACCGGTATCGGCGCAACCACACCGCTGGGTGGCGACGCAGCCTCTACCTGGGAGGGCCTGGTCGCCGGCAAGTCCGGTGTCCGCGCCCTGGAGCAGGACTGGGCCGCCGACCAGGCGGTCCGTATCGCGGCACAGATCGCCGTGGAGCCGGGCGAGGTCATCCCCCGCCCGCAGGCCCGCCGTCTCGACCGCTCGGCGCAGTTCGCTCTGATCGCCGCCAAGGAAGCCTGGGCCGACGCCGGTTTCACCGACAAGGCCGGTGACGACGCCTCCATCGACCCGGACCGGCTCGGCACCGTCATCGCCTCCGGCATCGGTGGCGTGACGACCCTGCTCGACCAGTACGACGTGCTGAAGGAGAAGGGCGTACGCCGCGTCTCCCCGCACACCGTCCCCATGCTCATGCCGAACGGCCCGTCGGCCAACGTGGGCCTGCTCGTCGGCGCCCGCGCCGGCGTGCACACCCCCGTCTCCGCCTGCGCCTCGGGCGCCGAGGCCATCGGCTACGCCATCGAGATGATCCGCACCGGGCGCGCCGACGTCGTCGTCGCCGGTGGTACGGAGGCGGCGATCCACCCGCTGCCCATCGCCGCGTTCGGCAACATGATGGCGATGTCCAAGAACAACGACGACCCGCAGGGCGCCTCGCGTCCCTACGACGTCTCCCGTGACGGCTTCGTCCTCGGTGAGGGCGCCGGCGTCCTCGTCCTGGAGTCCGCCGAGCACGCCGCGGGGCGCGGCGCCCGGGTATACGCGGAGGCGGTCGGCCAGGGCATCTCCGCCGACGGCCACGACATCGTGCAGCCGGAGCCGGAGGGGCGTGGCATCTCCCGCGCCCTGCAGAACCTGCTCGACAACACCGACCTGGACCCGGCCGAGATCGTGCACGTGAACGCGCACGCGACCTCGACGCCCGCCGGTGACGTGGCGGAACTGAAGGCGCTGCGCAAGGTCTTCGGTGACGACGCCGACCACATGGCGGTCTCCGCGACCAAGTCGATGACCGGTCATCTCCTCGGTGGCGCGGGGGGTGTGGAGTCGGTGGCGTCGGTGCTGGCGCTGTACAACCGGATCGCTCCGCCGACCATCAACGTCGACAACCTCGACCCCGAGGCCGAGGCGAACGCCGACATCGTGCGCGGGGAGGCCCGCAAGCTGCCTGTCGAGGGCCGCATCGCCGCCCTGAACGACTCGTTCGGGTTCGGTGGGCACAACGTGGTGCTGGCGTTCCGTACGATCTGAATTGGGCCGTAGTCGTACTGAACCGGCGTGTGGCCCGGACTCCCTGTCGGAGTCCGGGCCACATCTGGTTGTCGGTCGGGGGCGGGTGAGGGCTGGTCGCGCAGTTCCCCGCGCCCCCCAAAGGGGCGCTCCTGCACAGGGCGCCTCGAAGAAGCCGTCCAAAAACCCGTCAGACCACCTGGTGGAGCCAGCGGACCGGAGCGCCTTCTCCCGCGTAGCGGAAGGGTTCCAGCTCGTCGTCCCAGGGCTTGCCCAGGAGCTTGGCGAGGTCGGACTCCAGGTCGCTCTCGCCGCGCTGGGAGCGCAGGAGGGCGGCGCGCAGGCGGTCCTCGGGGATCAGGATGTCGCCGTGGATTCCGGTGACGGCGTGGAAGATGCCCAGTTCGGGGGTGCAGCTGTAGCGCTCGCCCTCGGCCGTGGGGCAGGGCTCGGCGGTGACCTCGAAGCGCAGCATCTGCCAGCCGCGCAGCGCGGAGGCCATCTTGGAGGCGGTGCCGACCTCGCCCTTCCAGGAGAACTCGGATCTCCAGGTGCCCGGCGCGGCGGGCTGCCGGATCCAGTCGAGGTTGACGCGGGTACCGAGCACGCCCGCGACCGCCCACTCGACGTGCGGGCACAGCGCGCGGGGCGCGGAGTGCACGTAGAGAACTCCACGTGTCGTCACTGGGGCCTCCGGACAGAGCGAGACATCTTGTAACTTAGCGGAAAGGCAGTGGCAGGGCGGCCACGTGGCGAGGCTACCGTGCAGCGGCGCAAGGAGTGTGACGTACCGTCGGTCCCAGCGCTTAGAAACATTGAGGTTTCACCCAAGGGGACGCGGTGCGACCGGTCGTGTACTGCGGGGTGTCGGCCAACCGTGTCGCACGGGTGCTGGGCAATGGTGCTGGGCAATGGTGCTGAGTAATCGTGCTTGACGAACGAGGGGACCAGGGGATGCGTCACAGGAGTCACCGTTCTCGGGCCGTCCTCGCCCTCGCGTCGGCGGCGCTGCTGGGCGTCGCCGTCGCCGGCTGCGACGCCGTCGGTGACAACTCCCCGGCGCCCCGGGGGACGACCAAGGCGTTCCCGAAGCCGACCCCCACCTGGGACCGCAGCCCGAAGTCGATGGCCGCCGTCGGGGACTCCATCACCCGCGGCTTCGACGCGTGCACCGTGCTGTCCGACTGTCCGGAGGTGTCCTGGGCGACCGGCAGCGACACGAAGGTCAAGAGCCTCGCCGTACGGCTGCTCGGGCAGGCCGGGGCCGCCGAGCGCAGCTGGAACTACGCGGTGACCGGCGCCCGGATGGTGGATCTCCCCGACCAGATGGCACAGGCCGTCACGAACAAGCCGGAGCTGGTGACCGTGATGGCGGGCGCGAACGACGCCTGCCGCTCGTCGGTGTCGGCGATGACCTCCGTCGCCGACTTCCGCGCGGAGTTCGAGGACGCCATGGACACGCTGCGCGAGGCGCTGCCCAAGACCCAGGTGTACGTGTCGAGCGTGCCGGATCTGAAGCGGCTGTGGTCCGAGGGGCGGAGCAACCAGTTGGGCAAGCAGATCTGGAAGCTGGGCATCTGCCCCTCGATGCTGAGCGACGCGGACTCCCTGACCACGGCGGCGATGCGGCGGCGCACGACGGTGCAGGACCGGGTGGAGGCGTACAACCAGGTCCTGAAGGAGGTGTGCGCCAAGGACCAGCACTGCCGCTTCGACGGGGGCGCGGTCTTCGGCTACCGCTTCGGCACGGACCAGCTGAGCCACTGGGACTGGTTCCACCCGAGCAGGGACGGGCAGGCGCGGCTCGCGGAGATGGCCTATCGGGTGGTGACGGCGACGAAGCCGATGAGCTAGTGCCGCGGCAGGCAACGTTTGCCCGTCAAGGAGCGGCGTCCGGTGCGTGCTCTCGGCGTGCCGGCCGGAGGCCCTCGTACTGGACGTACTTGTCGTTCGTCTCCTTGGCCTAGGCTTTCGATCATGCACAGCGAATTCTTCGGCACTCTTCCCGACGGCACCCCGGTCCACCGCTGGACGCTGGAGCGCGCCGGGGCGCGGGTGCGGATCCTGACGTACGGCGGGATCGTCCAGTCGGTCGAGGTCCCGGACCGGGACGGGGTGCGCGCGGACGTGGTGCTGGGGTTCTCCGACCTCGACGGCTATCTGACGCACACGGGGCCGTACTTCGGGGCGCTGGTCGGGCGGTACGCGAACCGGATCGCCGGCGGCCGCTTCCTCCTCGACGGCCTCACCTATCACCTGGCGCAGAACAACCCGCCCAACTCCCTGCACGGCGGGGAACGCGGGTTCGACAAGCGGGTGTGGGACGCGGAGCCGGTCGATCACGGGCTGCGCCTCACCCGGGTCTCCCCGCACGGCGAGGAGGGCTTCCCGGGCCGTCTGGAGGTCTCGGCGACGTACACGCTGGACGAGGCGGGTGCGCTGGGGATCTCGTACGAGGCGGTCACGGACGCGCCGACCGTGGTGAACCTGACGAACCACACGTACTGGAACCTGGCCGGTACGGGCAACGCGGGCGGCCATGAACTCCGGCTGGACGCCTCGCGGTTGACGCCGGTGGACGCCGACCTGATCCCCACCGGGGCACTGGACGCCGTCGACGGGACACGGTTCGACTTCCGTACGGCGCGGAAGATCGGCGCCTGCTACGACCACAACTTCGTGCTCGACAAGGGGCTCACGGAGACCGCCGTCGAGGTCGCCGAGGTGCACGACCCGTCCTCCGGGCGGACGCTGACGGTCGCGACCACCGAACCCGGGCTCCAGCTGTACACCGCGGAGCACCTGAGCGACCCCTTCGCCCCCGGCGACGGCGTCGCGCTGGAGACCCAGCACTTCCCCGACTCCCCCAACCGGCCCGAGTTCCCGAGCACGGAACTGCGGCCGGGCGGGGTGTACCGGTCAAAGACCGTGTACGGGTTCGGCGTCCGCGGCCGGTAACCTGCGACCGGCGACCGACCGTCAGACGCTGTCGCCGCGCATCCGCTTGGTGGCCCTGCCCAGCAGGGTCATCGCGCCGAGGCAGAGCGCGACCACCACGGCGCCGATCAGCGCGGGAAGCGGGGCCTTGCCCTTGATCCCCTCGACGAGCACGGTGGTGGCCAGCACCATGATGATCGAGTACAGGCTCCGGCCGACCCTGGCACCGGCCGGGATCACCCGCAGCAGCTGCGGGATCGTCGTGGCGGCGGCGATGCCCATGCCGAACGGGATGAACGCGCCGAGCACCAGGGCGCCGAAGCCGAACGAGTTGCCGTACGCGCCCCATCCGGCGCCCTTGTAGAGCAGATAGCCGGCGGCGCCGAAGGACAGCAGGACGAGTACGCCGTTGAGGTACGCGGCGAGGGTGGCGGCCTTGCGGGCGCCCGGCAGATGCGCGGCCGGGGAGCGCCAGGCGTCCGGGGTGATCAGCCGCAGCTGCTGCTTGAGGACCCGCATCCGTGTCATGGCGAAGAGACCGACGGCCACGGCGACCAGTCCGACGGCCGTGGCCGCGAAGCCGATCGGTGTCCGCGTGATGCCGTAGTGGGCGCCGCCGAAGGTCAGCGGGATGCCGAGGACGAAGCCGTACGCGTACGTCTTCGCCTGCTGCTGGATGCGCACCACCAGCTGTCGCTGGTCGGGGGTGAGGCTGGGGTCCAGCCGCATCTCGCCCTCGCCCAGGTGCTGTTGGGGGGCCTGGGGCTGCTGCTGGTACTGAGGAGGGGCGGGTGGATAGGGCTGGTACGGCTGCTGCGGCTGTTGCGGGTGGCCCTGCTGAGGCGGGTACGGGCCCTGCTGCGGCGGCGGGTAGTAGGGCTGCTGCCCCTGATACGGCCCCTGCGGTGGGTACGGGCCTGGCTGCTGACCTGGGTACATGCGTTGTTCTCCCCCGAACCGGCGTGTTCCGGCCCGCGAGTCTGCCACAGGTGGCCGAGAACCGACGAGCCCCGGTCCGGATGTCAGGTTCCGGACCGGGGCTGCTCGGGGTGGACTCGTCCCGCGTCAGACGTTAATCGTCCCCGCGACCCGACGGTCGCTGATCGAGCGACCCGCCGCAACCTCGTACGAACCCTTCACAAACACCCAGGCTCCGGTGCTCTCGTCCCAGACCTCGAAGGCCCGGCGCGGGAGTACGAGGACGACGTCGACGCTCTCGCCGGGGCCCGCCTCGACGCCCGCGAAGGCGGCGAGCCATCGGGCCGGACGCTCGGCGTCGGCCTCGACGGGCGCCAGATAGACCTGGACGACCTCGCGCCCGGGACGCGCACCGGAGTTGCGGACACGGACCGTGGCCGTCGTACCCGAACCGGAACCGCCGTCGCCGTCGCCGCCGAGCTCGATCGACTCGTACGTCCAGTCGGTGTAGCCGAGGCCGTGTCCGAAGGCGTACGAGGGGGTCCTGCCCTCCTTCTCCCAGGCGCGGTAGCCGATGAACACGCCCTCGGTGTAGGGGAGTTCGCCGTCGGCCGGGACCACTTGGGAGACCGGGGCGGCCGTGAGGGAGCCCCAGGTGGTGGGCAGCCGGCCGCCGGGCTCGTGGGCGCCCGTGAGGACGTCGGCGAGGGCGGCGCCGCCTTCCTGGCCGGGGAACCAGCTGAGGAGTACCGCCGCGACCTCCTCGCGCCACGGCAGCTCGACCGGGGAACCGGCGTTGACGACCACGACGGTGTGGGGGTTGGCGGCGGCGACGGCGTGCACCAACTCGTCCTGACGGCCGGGCAGTCGGAGGTTCTTGCGGTCGAAGCCCTCGGACTCGACGCGGTCGGTGGTGGCGACCACGACGACGGCGGTGTCGGCGGCGCGGGCGGCTTCGACGGCCTCGGCGATGAGTTCGTCGGGGTCGCGGCGCGGGTCCTGGTGGGCGAGCGCGAAGCCGATCATCTTCAGCGGCGCGCCCTCGGGCACGACGATGACGTGCCGCAGCGCCACCCCGTACGTCTCACCGGCGACGAGATCCACCTGGGCACGCTCGACGGGGGCGCCGAAGAACGCCTCGAAGGGGTCGTCCGCCGTGCTGCGCTGGATGCCGTCGAAGTGGACCGTGCCGTCGACGGTGAGCGTGAACGCGCCGAGGCCCTTGATACCGAGGGTGTGGGTGCCGCTCTCGCGCGGGGTGAAGGTGCCGGTCAGCTCGACGCTGTGGAGAGTGGCGTGGGTGACGCCCTCGGGGAGGTCGTTACCCATCCACTGGATCTGGCCGCCCGGGACGGAGCCGGTGCCGATGACCGTGCCGGCCCGGTCGCGGCAGACGGCCCGCAGGGTGAACCCCTTGTCGGCGACGGCGAGTTCCTCGTTCGGGTCGGCGCCGACCGCGTACGTGAGGCTGCCCTCGGGGAGGGCGGCGGTGAGGCCGTCGAGGGGCGGGACGACCCGGGAGGGGAAGACGGTGGCGGAGCCGCCGCCGAGGACGCGGGCGTCGCGGGCGGCGGCACCGATCAGGGCGACCTTGTGCCCTTCGCCGGGCCCTTCGCCATGCCCTTCCCCGAGCGGAAGAGCCCCTTCGTTGCGCACGAGGACGAAGGAGCGGCGGGCGATCTCGCGGGCCAGGGCCTCGCCGTCCACGGCCTGGGGCGGTTCGGGGACGACCGGCTCGGCGCCCTCCAGGATGCCGACGCGGGCGGCGAGCCGCAGGACGTTGCGGACGGCCTCGTCGACCTTGGCCTCCTCGACCTCGCCCGCGCGGACGGCGGCGGCGAGCGCCTCCCCGTACACGGTCCGGGGGCCGGGCATGGCGACGTCGAGGCCGCCCTCGATGGCGCCGGCCGTGGCGCGGGCGGCGGTCCAGTCGGAGACGTTGAAGCCGTCGAAGCCCCACTCGCCGCGCAGGATCTCGTTCACGAGGTGGTGGTGCTCGGTCATCGTGGTGCCGTTGACCGAGTTGTAGGCGGTCATGATGCCCCAGGGGTGGGCGTTGGCGACGATCGCCTCGAAGGGCGCCAGGTACAGCTCGCGCAGGGCGCGTTCGGAGAGCAGGTTGTTCACCGTGAAGCGGTCGGTCTCGGCGTCGTTGGCGACGAAGTGCTTGACGGTGGTGCCGACGCCGCCCGACTGGACGCCCTGGACATAGCCGGAGCCGATCTCGCCGGTCAGGTACGGGTCCTCGCTGTACGCCTCGAAGTGACGGCCGCCGAGCGGGGAGCGGTGCAGGTTGACGGTGGGCGCGAGCAGGACGTGGACCTGCTTGCGGCGGGCCTCCTGGGCGAGCAGGACACCGGCCCGGCGGGCGAGGCCAGGGTCCCAGGTGGCGGCGAGCGCGGTCGGTGAGGGGAGCGCGATCGACGGGTCGTCGGCGGTCCAGTGGACGCCGCGGACACCGATCGGGCCGTCGGACATGACGAGCGACTTGAGGCCGATCTCGGGCAGCGCGGGCAGCGACCACATGTCCTGCCCGGCGAGCAGCCTCGTCTTCGCGTCCAGGTCCAGCTTGCCGAGTGCCGCCTCGACGACCGCCTCGCGGGCCTCGTCGGCCGGTGTGCGCGTTCCCGCCATCGCGGTGCCTCCTCATTGAGTCCGTTCCGTGCGTCCATCCTGCATCCATTGCCTGTAGGGCAGTAGGTTTCGTTATTTCTTCGTTATATTGAGCGGGTGCGCATGCCGTACGGTGACGCCATGAGCACCAGGGCCAGAAGTGAGGAGCGGCGCGCCGAGATCGTCCGGGCGGCCCTGGAGGTGATCGCCGAGCGCGGCTACCGGGGCGCGAGCATGGCGTCGGTCGCGGAGCGCGTGGGGCTGACCCAGCAGGGGCTGCTGCACTACTTCCCGACGAAGGACGCGCTGCTCGTCGCGGTGCTCAAGGAGCGGGACCAGTGGGACGCCGTGCCCGACACCCGGTGGCGGGTCGACCTGCTCGCCTCACTGGTCGAGTACAACGCCATGCGGCCCGGGATCATCCAGACGTTCTCGGCGCTGCTCGGCGAGAGCGTCACCGAGGGGCATCCGGCGCGCGAGTACTTCACCGAGCGGTACGCGCGGGTGCGCGCGAGCATGGCGGCGGTCCTGCGCGCCGAGTACGGGGAGCGGCTGCCGAACGGGCTCACGCCGGAACGCACCGCTCCGCTGCTGGTGGCGGTGATGGACGGCCTCCAGTTCCAGTGGCTCCTGGACCCGGAGTCGGTGGACATGCCGGGGGCGTTCCGGGACTTTCTGGCATTGCTGGGCGAGGGCTGAACTCCCCTGCTACTGGCGCCAGACGACGGCCAGCGTCTTGCTCGCCGCGCAGACGGCGGCGAAGGCGATCGCCCACCCGTAGGCCCCGGCGAGGGCCAGCGCGGCCACGCCGGCCCCGAACCAGAGCAGTTCGAACCCTGCGCGGACCGCGCCGCGCGTCTTGTACGACGCCTTCTGCGAGCCGAACAGCGCCCACAGCGTGATGAGTACGGCCGGGGCGCCCAGGCCGAGGAGCCAGGTCAGCGGCGTCGCCGCGTCGCGGGTGAAGCCCCAGTACCCGACGGCCGCGAGGGCGCCGAGTTCGATGAGGAAGAGGACGCCCAGGTTCGCTGCCTTCATGGGCGGCAGTATCACCCGGAAGGGATCACTCCGGCCCGTGTGCGTCACGCGGGGCCGGTACGGCCGGTACGGCGGCCACGACCTCGATCTCGATGAGCGCCTCCGGCTTGAAGAGACGGGAGACCTCGAAGGTCATGCTGGTGGGCGGGGCGCCGGTGAGGTACTGGGCGCGTACGGCACCGTAGGCGGGGAGTTGGGTGATGTCCGTCAGATACGTACGGATGTTGATGACGTCCGCCAGGCCCGCCCCGTGCGCCCCCAGCAGGGCGTCGATGGTCTCGAAGACACCGCGGCTCTGTTCGGCGAGGTCGGCGCCGTCCGCGACCTGTCCGGAGAGGTACAACAGGGCCCCCGCGCCCGGCAGTTCGACCCGTGCGACCTGGGAGTAGTAGCCGTTGGCGGGCCCCGGCGCCGACGGCGGGTTGTCGAACGTGATCTGCATGGGAGGCCCTCTCAGGCGGAGCGGCGGATGCGTTCGACGGCCTTCGCGATGTCCGCGCCGGCGACGTCGGGATCGGCGGCGGCGCGCTTGAAGTGCTCCGACACCGCTTCGAGTACGGGGAGTTCGGCGACCTTCGTGGCGAGGGCGACGTCCTTGGCGGCGAGCGCGGTGGCGAAGTACACGTCCTCGGCGAAGGCGCGGCCGGCGGCGCCGCCGAGCGGGCCGTTCGTGAGCGCGGTGCGCGCCACGTTCTCGTCGATACCGAGCTTGTCCGCGAGGGCCATGGTCTCGGCGACGAGGGCGACCCCGCCGAGCAGGGCCGTGTTGACGATGAGCTTGAGGGCGGCGCCGGAGCCGAGCGGGCCGGTGCGGGTGACGGTGCCGAGGTGGGCGAGCACCTGCTCGACGCCCGACACATCGCCGCCCGCGAGGATGCCGAGCTGCCCGGCGGCCGCCTTGTCGGTGCTGCCCGCCACGGGCGCGTCGAGGAACGTCACGCCCTCCCCGATCCGGGCGGCGAGTTCCTTGACCACGTCGGGGCCGACGGTCGACATCTCCACCCAGGTGGTGCCCTTGCGCAGCTCCGGCACGATGGCGTCCGCGACCGCGTCGAGCGCGGCCGGGTTGGCGAGCATGGTGATCACCACGTCCGCGTCCCGTACGGCCTCGGCCGGGGACGCGGCGAGGGTGGCGCCCTTGGCGACCAGCGGCTCGGCCTTCTCGGCGGTGCGGTTCCAGACGGTCAGCGGGAATCCCGCGGCAAGGAGTCGGCCCGCCATCGCGGCGCCCATGTGCCCGAGCCCGAGGAATGCGATCTTTTCCATGCCTTCGACGCTAGGCGGGCACACGTGATGCGACAAGCGAATGTCTAGCATGGCTCTCATGCTCAACCCGCATGCCGTACCCGACCTCTCCACCACCTGGCTACGGGTCTTCCTGGAGGTCGCCCGGCACGGTTCGTTCACGGTGGCCGCGCGGGCCCTCGGCTGGACGCAGTCCGCGGTGTCCCGGCAGATCTCCTCATTGGAGTCGGCGCTCGGCGGGGCCCCGCTCTTCGACCGGCTGCCCCGGGGCGTACGGCTGACGGAGGCCGGACGGGTCCTCGTGCCGCACGCCGAGGCGGTGGTCGAGCGGCTGCACGGCGCGAACCGCGAACTGGCCGCGCTGCGACGGGTCGCGGTCGGCCGGCTGCGCTTCGGCGCGTTCGCCACGGCCGACGCCGCGCTCGTACCCCGTGCCATCGCCGCGTTCCGCGGGCGCCATCCGGGGGTGCGGCTCACCCGCGAGGAGGGCCTGACGCCCGTGCTCCTGGAGCGGCTCTCCGCGGGCGGCCTCGACCTGGCGATCGTCTCCACGACGGGCCGCGCCCCGCTGGACCCGTACACCCTGCACCACCTCCTCGACGAGTCCCTGTACGTCGCCGTCCCCACCGACCATCCGCTCGCCGCCGAGCCCTCCGTCCGCCTCCCCCAACTCGCCGACGCCGACTGGATATCCGGCTCCGCCCGCCCCGAGGGCACCCTTCTGGACGCGGCCCTGCGGCACGGCTTCCGCCCGCGCGTCGCACACGTCGTGGCCGAGTGGACGGCCAAGCAGGGGTACGTCGCCGCCGGGCTCGGGGTGACCCTGGTCCCGGCGCTCGCCGCCGAGTCCGTACGCCCGGACATCGCGCTGCTTCCGGTACGCGACGAGGAGGCACCGGCGCGGGCGGTGTACGCGGCGACGGTGCGGGGCCGGTCACTGGGACCGGCGGCGCAGGCGTTCCTGGGGGCACTGCGGGAGGCGGCAACCCGCCTGCCCGCCTGAGCCACCCGCCGCCCGGGCCGCTCGAGCCGCTTCGGCCGCCGGTGCCACACCTCATGGCGTACGTCCCCTCCGTCACGCGATACTGCGGCCGTCCGGCAGCACCCCGCGGCGACGGAAGGCATGAACTCCCTTGACATACATACGCGTTCGGATCGGCATAGGCGTACTCGGGCTGGCCCTGGTGGGCGGCCTGGCCGCGGCGCCCACCGCGTCGGCGGCAGCGGCGGCCCCCGCCACCGTCGAGGAACAGCGCCTCGACCAGGCCGCTCCCCAGGAGATCCTGCGGCGCTCCGGATTCGACACGGTGGCCCCCGGGTTCGCGCGGGCGCTGGAGCGGGCGGGCTCGTTCGGGCAGGCCGAGCGTGTCGTCGTACGGCAGGGGGCACGGCTGTGGCAGCGGGCCGTCGACCGGGCGCAGGGGCGGGGCCCCGCGGGCGGCGACCTGAGCCGGGACGACGACCGGCCGCTGTACTGGGCGCGGCTGGGCATGACGCGCGAAATACGGCAGTGGGAGCCCGAGTTCGGTCTCACCGACGCACAACGCGCCGGACTGCTGGACGAGTTGGAGGAGAACTCGCGCGGCGAGAACGCCATCCGCTATCCGCGCGCCAAGGGCGTGAAGCGGATCCTGCTCACCGGGTTCGACCCGTTCACGCTGGACCGCGACGTCCGGATCTCCAACCCGTCCGGGGCCACCGCCCTCGCCCTGGACGGCACGACGATCCAGACCGCGGACGGCCCGGCGCGCATCGAGACCGCCGTGTTCCCGGTCCGCTGGCAGGACTTCGCCGAGGGCACGGTGGAGCGGACGCTGCGCCGCCAGCTCCCGCGCGTGGATCTGTTCACCACGGTGAGCCAGGGCCGCGTCGGCCGTTTCGACGTGGAGCGGACCAACGGGGCCTGGCGGGGCGGCTTCCCGGACAACGAGAACGTCTCCCGCACCGAGACGGTCCCCGTCACCGACCCGGCCTCGCAGCCGCAATGGACGTCGACGACGCTCCCCTACGCGCGGATCGTGGCCGCGGCCACGGGCCGTTTCCCCGTGTACGACCACACCTCGGTGACCGAGATCCCGGCGGGAGGCACCGATCCGGTCGTACGCCCCGACGGGCCGACCCCGGGTTCGACGGCGCGCGCCGGGGGCGGCGGGGACTATCTCTCCAACGAGATCGCCTATCGCGCGACGTTGCTGCGCGACCGCCTCGGACTGCACGACAGCCTGCCCGGCGGGCATGTCCACACGCCCGTACTGCAGTTCGGCACGGGTAACACGGACCCGGCGACGGGGACCGTCACGGACCCCGAGTTCGTTCAGAACCGGCTGGACATCATCGCCCAGGTGCGGGCGATCGTGACGGTGGCCATCGGGGGGACGGGGCGATAACGACGAGGACCGTGATGACGGCCAGGGCGAGGGTCCCGGTCACGCGGCGGTGCGTTGTTCGTGGTCGTCGTGGTTGCCGTGGTTGTCGTGGTCGTCGTCCGGGTCGCCCGTTTCCTCCTCCAGCAGGTCGCGGGCCATCAGTGTGGCGCCCGCGACCGCGCCCGGCATCAGGAAGACGGCGACGAACGGGACCAGGAAGGCGAGGCCCAGCGGGGTGCCGAAGCCCCAGACCAGCGTCTTGCGGGAGCGGAGCAGGGTGAGGCGGTCGCGGAGGTCGACGCCCCGGCGCTGGAGGGCGACCGCGGTCAGTTCCTCCGTGAGGAAGAAGCCGGTGACGAAGAAGCCGAGCACGGGGACGACGGTCTGGCCGATGAACGGGAGGAAGCCGAGGGCGAAGAGGAGGACGCCCCAGACGGCGGCCCGCACGAGGATGCGGAGGCTGTCTCGCGCGGAGATCCACAGCTCGCGCCAGAGCGGGAGGCCCGACTCCGGGGCCGTGCCGTCCGGGGAGACGTCCCTGTCGACCGTCTCCGAGAGGGACTCGTAGAAGGGCTGGCCGATGAGGAGGGTGACGGCGGTGAAGGTGAGGACGGCGAGGAGGAGGGCGAGGGCGAAGAGTACGACGGTGAGGAAGCCGCGGAAGAGGGCCGGCCAGGGGGTGGACCAGTCATCGGCGAAGGGGGTGGACCAGGTGACGAAGTCCTCGCCGTACAGGGCGAGGGTGACGAGCGCTGCGGCGTACAGCACGAGGGTGATCAGGCCCGGCAGCAGTCCGAATCCGTACTGCTTCCCGTGCCGTGCCACCCATCGCTGGCCCTGTATGAGATAACCGAACCCCGCCCCGAGATCACGCATACCCCGAACTTTACCGGCGGTTTCCTCGCCCCCGCCGCCCCTACCCGTCCCATCCCAGGGGCTCCGCCCCTTCCACCCCGCCGGGGCTGCGCCCCGGACCCCCGTCGGCCTGAACGGCCTCGTCCTCAATCGCCGGACAGGCTGAAAGACGCGCACAGCGCCCACCCGGGTCCCCTAGGGGCGCGGGGAACTGCGCGACCAGCCCCCACCGGGCCGCGGCCGAACGAATCCGGGTGGGCGGGGGATGTGGGGGCGCAGCCCCCGCCCCCGCCGGCCTGCGGCCGAAGGCGGGAGGCGGAAGGCGGGAGGCGGAGACCCGGCTACGTCGGAGTCACCGCCACCACAAGCCCCCGCTCCGCCGCAGGCGACACCGCCGCGGACACCCGCACCGCCACCGCCCGAGCCACCCGCCCCGTCCGTGACGCCGACGCCAGGAGCAGGGGCTGTAGGTGTTCGAGGCCGGAGACCAGGAACTCCTCGCCGGCGACCAGCACCGGCCGCACCGCGTTCGTCGTGGCCGCCGCCGCCTCCGTGAGGTCGGCGAGCGGCGGCAGCGCGGCCCGCACCACCCCCACCCCCGCCGCTGCCGCCCGCTCGGCCAGCGCCACCTGAAGCGGCAGCAAAGGAGCCAGGGCTGAAGTCAACGCGTCGGCGATACGGCGGAGTTCGGGCGACGAGTCGCGCAACACGTCCGCCGCCGCCCGTATCACCGGCGTCAACGCGAGCAACGCCCCCGCCGCCACCCCGGCCACCGCGGGCAGTAACGGCGACCCCGCCTCCATCAGGTCCCCCAACGCGTCCGCCGCCTCCTGCACCGCGGGCTCCACCGCGTCGAGGATCGGCAGCAGACTGTCCCCCAGCGCGGCCAGCAACGCCTGCGCGGGCCGGCTCACGGGATGCACCGCGAGCGGCGCCCCGGTCGTCCCGAGCCGCGTCAGCGTGTCCACGATCCGGTAGAACGCCTCCTGCGCCTGCGGAGACGCGCTCGCCTCCGCCAGCTCCGCCGTCGTCTCCCGGAGCACACGCAGCGCCTCCGCCCCCGACCCGTCCCGGGGGTCGAAGGTGTTGAGGGCGATTCTGGTGATGTTCCCGGCCGTGTCGAGGAGTTGGCCGGTGATGTCGGTCGTGCTGCGCGCCACGCGCAGCACGTCATCCCTGCTGGGGATGCTGGGGATGCTGGGAAGCGACGGAATCGGGGACATGAGCCCTCCTGGCCACGCACGGCACCTCGCCACCTGGACCCGCCCGCCGGCCTCCTGTGGCGTCCTATGGCCTCAGCATGCCCCCTCCCGCCCGTCGGCGATGCCCCATCCGTGGCATCCATGGCGTCCAGCGGGGCCACCGCGGCCCCAACGCCCTCTTGTTGCGGAAGAGTCGAACAGGTACACCTCGCCCTACCGACCCGTACGCCCTATCGACCCCGTACGTCCTACCGACCCGTACCGATCTCAGGCCCCCCACCGGAGGTACGACGCGTGCGCCTACCGAGACCCGTCCTGATCGCCACTGTCCTCACCGCCGCGACCGGATCGCTTCTCCTCGCCCCGCACAGCGCCACCGCGGACCGCGAACCCCCCGTCCGCGAAGGGGCGGACCAGCCGCAGGGTGCCGCCAAGGCTCCGGCGAACGCCGCCCGCAACGCCCTCACCAGTCCCGTCACCGACCTGTCCGACTCCGGCCTCGACTCCACCCGCCGTGGCTATCCGCGTGAGCAGGTCCTCTCCCCCGATCCGGAGAACCCGGCGGACAAGTCCATCAAGCTGGGCCTCACCCCGTACCACGCCATCGCCCCGAAGCTGAACGCGCTTCAACAGCTCGGCGACCGTGTCAGCGTGGAGGTCGCGGGCCGCTCGGCCGGCGGTCACCGGCTCTATCTGGTCACCGTCACCGCCCCGGAGTCCGCCCGCCAGTCCCTCGGCCAGGAGCGGATGCGCGAGCTGATCGAGAACGCGCCGCGGGCGGCGGCGAAGGACCCGGCCGTCAAGGCGTCGTACAAGACACCGGTCTTCTTCGACAACAACATCCACGGCAACGAGTGGGAGGGCACCGACGCCGCCCTCGGGCTCATCGAGCGGCTCGCGAGCGCGAAGGACGCTCGGACGAGCGACCTCCTCGCCCACAACCGTCTCTACTTCAACATCACGGCGAACCCGGACGGCCGGATCGCGGGCACCCGCGCCAACGCCAACGGCTTCGATCTGAACCGGGACTTCATCACCGCCTCGCAGCCCGAGACGCGCGCGATCCGCCAGATCGCCATCGACAAGCAGCCGGCCGTGATGCTCGACCTGCACGGGTACGTCAACGGCACCCTGATCGAGCCGACGACCCCGCCGCACGGCGAGAACTACGAGTACGACCTCTTCCTCAAGAACACCTACGCCAACGCCCTCGGCATGGAGGCCGCCGTCAACGGCCTCGGCCACACCCCCGCGAAGGACGGTGTCGAGCCCGTCCAGATCCCCTTCCGCGACCAGCAGGAGGGCTGGGACGACTGGCCGCCGATCTTCACTCCCCAGTACCAGGCGTTCCACGGCGCGGTCGCCGCGCACACCGTGGAGATCCCGCTGACGGTGAACGACTCGGCGTACGACACCCTGCCCGTGGCCGAACTCCGGCGCAGGGCCGCCATCAACGTGGACGTGGCCGGCGCGGCCATGCGCGCGACCCTCGCCTACGCCCAGAACCACCGCGCCTCGATCATCGCCGACCAGATCGAGGTCTTCCGGCGTGGCGCGACGGGCGCGGCCCAGGTGCCGGTCTCGGCGGAAACCGTGCCGGGGGTGCCGGGCATCGGTCCCGAGGACGTCTACACGACCGACTTCCCGCGTGCCTACGTGATCCCGGCGGGCGGCGCCCAGCGTTCGGCGACGGCCGCCGCCCGCCTCGTCGACCACCTCCTTGCCAACGACGTCCGCGTCACGCGCGCGACCCGTGACTTCCGGCTGGCCGGACGGTCGTACGCGAAGGGTTCGTACGTCGTCGACCTGCACCAGCCCAAACGCGGTCTGGCCAATGTGATGCTGGCCGACGGGCGGGACATCAGTGACAAGGTGTCGGTGATGTACGACATCTCGGGCTGGAGTCTGGGGCGGTTGTGGGGTGCGACGGTCGTGCCCGTACGGAGCGGGGGGTTGTCGGCCGTGGCCGCCCGCCGGGTCGAAGCCGCCGCACAGGTCGGGTACGTCGCCCCGCGCGGCGATCTGCGTCTGCGTCTCGACACCCCGCAGGAGATCGCCGCCCTCAACTCCCTTCTCCAGCAGAGGGTTTCGGTACGGCAGCTCGCGGACGGCGGTGTCGTCGTGCCGGGCTCGGCGCGGGCGCGGGCCGCCGATCTCGCCCGTACGTACGACGTGGCCTTCGATGCGACGAAGGCGACCGGGGGCGGGCGGGGAACTCCTCTGCACCGCGTCCGCGTCGCCGCGGCCGTCACCCCGGGTGAGCTCTTCGCGCTGCGGGAGATGAAGTTCGACGTCGTGCCGGTGTCGACGGCCGTCCTGAACGCGGGCTTCGACTGGTCCACGGTGCAGGCGCTGTTCGTGTCGTCGGGGCTCGACCACGCCCGTTTGAACGCGGGAGCGCGGGCGGCGCTGGACACCTTCCTCCACACTCACGGTCTCGTCGGCCGCGGAGCCGTCGGAGCCGCGCTCAACTCGGCGGCCGGGCTGCTGGCGGTGCGGCCGGTGGAGGGCAACGGTGACGCCAACGGTGTGGTGCGGGTGGTGAATTCGGGCGGGCCGCTCACCGCGGACGCGCCCGACCACGGCTTCGTCTACGCGCCGGTCTGGTTCACCGATCTCGGCCCCGGGGTGCGCGTCGAGCAGGCGTACGCGCCGGGCAATCCGCTCGTCTCCGGCCACTGGCGCCCGCTGGCCGACGGGACGGGAGGGCCTACGGCCGCCGGCGGCCGGGCCGCTGTCGTCAGCGGTCCGCATGCCGTGCTCTTCGGTACGGAACCGCTCTTCCGCGACCACCCCAAGGGGGAGTTCCCCCAGGTGGGAAGGGCACTGCTGACCGTCTCGTAGGACACTGCCGACCGTCTCTCACGACAGACGGAGGCCGCACCCCACGTCCTAGGGTGCGGCCTCCGCCCCGTACAACGAGCGCCGTCAGACGAGCGTCACGGTGATGTTGCCGCGGGTCGCCTTCGAGTAGGGGCAGACCTCGTGGGCCTTCTCGAGAAGGCCCCGCGCGGCGGCCGGGTCCACATTCGGAATCGTCGCGGAGATCTCCACGATGATCCCGAACCCGTCCTCGTTCTTGCCGATGCCGACCTTCGCGGTGACGGTCGAGCCGGAGACGTCGGCGTTCTCCTGGCGGGCCACGACGCCGAGGGCGCCCTGGAAACAGGCGCTGTACCCGGCGGCGAAGAGCTGTTCCGGGTTGGTCCCGGCGCCGCTTCCGCCCATCTCCTTGGGCGGGTTCACGACGACGTCGAGCCTGCCGTCGTCGGTGGCGACCCGGCCGCCGCGACCGTTCTCGGCGGTGGCGACGGCGGTGTAGAGGACATCGGTCTGCTGGATGGACATACGGTGTGTTCCTCCTTGGTCCGCCGCGACTCGCGCCCACGATCGCGACGACTTCGGAAAGAAGTTACCGTATGCCGGAAGTCCAGCGACAGCCTTCCCGGTACCTTCCCGGAGGCCGGAAGGTCAGAGCTTGACGATCATCTTGCCGACGTTGTCGCCGCGCAGGACGCCGAAGAACGCCTCCAGGTTGTTCTCGATGCCCTCGACGACCGTCTCGCTGTACTTGAGCTCGCCGGAGCGGACCCAGGCGCCGACCTCCTGCACGAACTGCGGCTGCAGGTCGTAGTGGTCACCGACCAGGAAGCCCTCGATGCGGCCGCGGGTCTGGATGAGACGGGCGAGGTTCTTCGGGCCGGGGACGGGCTCGGTGCTGTTGTAGACGGAGATCGCGCCGCAGACGGCGATGCGGCCGTCCCGGTTGAGCTGGCCGATGGCCGCCTCCAGGTGGTCACCACCGACGTTGTCGAAGTAGACGTCGACGCCGTCGGGGGCGGCGGCGCGCAGCTGCTCGCCGACCGGCCCGTTCTTGTAGTTGAAGGCGGCGTCGAAGCCGTACTCCTCGATGAGCAGCTTGACCTTGTCGTCGGACCCGGCGGAGCCGATGACGCGCGAGGCGCCCTTGAGCTTGGCGATCTGCCCGACCTGGCTGCCGACGGCGCCGGCCGCACCCGACACGAAGACGGAGTCGCCCTCCTTGAAGGAGGCGGTGCGCAGGAGGCCCGCGTAGGCGGTGAGTCCGGTCATGCCGAGGACGCCGAGGTACGTCGACAGCGGCGCGGCCTCCGGGTCCACCTTGACGGCCTGCTTGGCGTCCACGACGGCGAGTTCGCGCCAGCCGAAGAAGTGCAGGAGGTGGTCGCCGACCTCGACGCCCTCGGCGTTGGAGGCGATGACCTCACCGACCGCGCCACCCTGCATGACCTTGCCCAGCTCGAAGGGGGCGACGTAGGACTTGGCGGCGCTCATACGGCCGCGCATGTACGGGTCGACGGACACGTACGCGTTCCGTACGAGGACCTGGCCCTCCCCCGGCTGCGGGACCTCGGCCTCGACCAGGGCGAAGTCCTCGGGCTTCGGCCAGCCGACCGGGCGGCTGACCAGGTGCCATTCGCGGTTGACGGCGGGGAGCTGGGTCTCGGTCATGAGGGGGTGCCCTTCCTGCGTGCATGCACGGGTACGTGCGACTACGGCTCTAATACTTCAGTACCTGAAACAACCATGCTCCTAGATATTTCATGATGTCAAGTAACGCGGTAACCTGGAGCCCATGGCCACGCGAAGAACACCCCGTATCGACCCGCTGACCCTTGAGGTCGTGGGCCTCATCGGCACGGTCGTGGCCCGCTATCACGAGGAGTACGAGGACGCTGCCGCCGAGCATGCGCTGACCGGGGCGCAGGCGCGACTTCTGAGCCTGCTCTCCCTGGAGCCGCTGCCGATGCGGCGGCTCGCCCAGAAGCTGAAGTGCGAGCCGTCGAACGTGACCGGGATCGTGGACCGGCTGGAGGCGCGGGGCCTGGTCGAGCGGCGCCCCGACCCGTCCGACCGCCGTGTGAAGCTGGCCGCGACGACGGAGGAGGGCCGGCGTGTCGCACGCTCCCTCCGCGACGCGCTCAACTTCGCCCGCGAGCCCCTGGCGGGCCTCTCCACCGAGGAGCGCCTGTCCCTCCGGGACCTCCTCCAGAGAATGCTCACGCCGTAGTTCTCGGCCGCGGGTGAAAGCTCGGGGCGAAGCCCCGTCTCAGGGGCGCGGGGAACTGCGCGACAAGCCCCCACCCGCCGCAGCCGAAGAAGAACCGCGGCGGGGGCGAGGAACCCCTACGTGCACCACCAGAGGAACCGGTTGCACTTTGAAGGCGAGGGCGACGGCGACGGCGCGGCCGAGGTCGGCGCGGCCGTCGGCGTGGGCGACGACTTCGGCGGAGTCGAGGACACGGGGCCGGACGTCGCGGACGGCACCACACCCGTACCCGCCGTGGCCGACTGCTCCTGCGTGTCCTTCTTCTTGTCGTCCTTGGACTTGTCGTCCTTGGCGGACTTGGAAGCGGAGGGAGACGCCGACGCGTCCGGAGAGGCCGTCGCAGCGGACGTACTACCGGACGAACCCTTGTCGCCGATCGGCCGCGCCGTCCCGGCGTCCGAGGTCGCCGACCCGTCCACCGACTCACCCCCGGCCGCGGCCGGCCGCGGCAACAGCCCAGGCCCGTCTATGCCGAGCTCCGCGAGGCTCAGCCCACCCGCCGCCAGCACGAACCCCGCGGCGACGAGCAGCACCCGACGCCGCCGACGACGGTGCGCCGCGGCCTTCCGGTCCCGCCGGCTCGCACCGCCCGAACCACCAGGACCCTCCGAGTCCCGGCCCCGGCCTCGTCCACGCCCACGGTTCCGCCGTCGGGCAGCGGCCCGCCCGGACCGCTCCCCCTCGCCGTCCCCTTCGTCCTCGTCGTCGTCCTCGCCGTAATCCTCGACGTCGTTGTCGCCCTCGTGCAACGAGTCGACACCGGCATCGACCGCCCCCGCGCCCGTTCCGGCACGCATGTCGGTCTGCTCCGCATGTGTGCGCAGCTGTTCGGCGGAGGTGCCGCACCCCGGGCAGGCAAGGGCGCCGTTGAGGTGCCGTCGGCACGGGTCGCAGTAGTCCATGACGCCGGAAGACTAAGTTCCTCACAGGTAACGTTCATAGTCACAGCTGTGAAAGTTATGTAGGGAACCACCTGTTCCGGCGCGCCCCGCACCCCGTTCACACCATCGCGCGCGCGACGAGCCGAGGCATACCGGCAAAATCCGTCGCCGACCGTTCCGTTCGACCCATTGACACCTCCGGGGCCACGTCCTTACTGTCACGCCAGCATTTCGAACGTGTGACGAAATTTCGAACAGAGTCGCAAGAGCACAGGGGGCAACTGCCGTGCGCATCACGGGAATCAGCACACACGTGGTCGGGACGCCCTGGCGCAACCTGACGTACGTCCAGGTGCACACCGACGAGGGCCTGACCGGAGTCGGCGAGACCCGCATGCTGGGCCACACCGACGCGCTGATCGGCTATCTGCGAGAGGCGGAGGCCAATCACATTCTCGGTTCCGACCCGTTCGCTGTCGAGGACCTCGTCCGACGGATGAAGTACGGCGACTACGGGCGCGCCGGCGAGATCGTGATGTCCGGCATCGCGGTCATCGAGATGGCCTGCTGGGACATCAAGGGCAAGGCCCTCGGCGTCCCCGTCTGGCAGCTGCTCGGTGGCAAGGTCACCGACAAGGTGAAGGCCTACGCCAATGGGTGGTACACGACCGAGCGAACTCCGGAGGCCTACCACAAGGCCGCCCAGGAGGTCGTGGCGCGCGGGTACAGGGCGCTGAAGATCGACCCCTTCGGGACCGGGCACTTCGAGCTCGACCACGAGGCCACGCTCTACTCCGTCTCGCTCATCGAGGCCGTGCGCGACGCGATCGGCCCCGAGGCCGAGTTGATGCTGGAGATGCACGGACGGTTCTCCCCTTCCACCGCCGTCCGGCTCGCCCGCGAGCTCGCGCCCTTCAAGCCCGCGTGGCTGGAGGAGCCGGTCCCGCCGGAGAACCTGAAGGCCCTGGAGAAGGTCGCCGCCAAGGTGGACATCCCGGTCGCGACCGGTGAGCGCATCCACGACCGCATCGAGTTCCGCGAGCTCTTCGAGAGCCAGGCCGTGGACATCATCCAGCCCGACGTCGGTCACATCGGCGGCATCTGGGAGACACGGAAGCTGGCCGCCACCGCCGAGGCGCACTACGTCCTCGTCGCGCCGCACAACGTCGGTGGCCCCGTCCTCACCGCCGCCTCCCTCCAAGTCGGCTTCACCTCCCCCAACTTCAAGATCCTCGAACACTTCAACGACTTCGCGGACGCGGAGATCAAGAAGGTCGTGAAGGGCGCCCCGCAGGTCGTCGACGGCTACTTCGAGCTGTCCCACGAGCCCGGTCTCGGCGTCGAGCTGGACGTCGACGCGGCGGCCGAGTTCCCGCAGCAGCAGGCCCGTTTCGACCTGTGGGCCGACGGCTGGGAGCAGCGCAGGCCCAAGGGGTCGCAGTGAGCACCGCGGTCGTCATCGAGGCGCCGGGCGAGCACCGGCTGATCGAGCACGAGCCGGTGCGGCCGGGCGCCGGTGAGGCCCTGGTGCGGGTGCACGCCGTGGGGATCTGCGGCAGCGACCGTGAGGTCTACCAGGGGAACCGTCCTGACGGGTACGTCCGCTATCCGCTCACGCCCGGCCACGAGTGGTCGGGGACCGTCGAGGCGGTCGGGGCCGGGGTGCCGGAGTCGATCGTCGGGCGCAAGGTCGTCGGTGAGGGCTTCCGCAACTGCCAGGTCTGCGACCGCTGCCACGCGGGCGAGACAACGTTGTGCACGGCGGGGTACGAGGAGACCGGGTTCACCCAGCCGGGTGCGATGGCGACCACGCTGACCCTCCCGGCCCGGCTGCTGCACGTACTGCCGGACGACGCCGACCTGACGGCGGCGGCCCTCCTGGAGCCCGCCGCCTGCGTCGCGGCCGCCGCGCTGAAGGCCGACGCCCGGCCCGGTGAGCGGGTCGCGGTGGTCGGGACCGGCACGCTCGGGATGTTCGCGGTCCAGTTCCTGAAGGCGAACTCTCCGGCGGAGCTGCTCGTGGTCGGGACCCGGCCCGACCGGGCGGCGCTGTCGAAGGACTTCGGCGCCACCGACTTCCGCACGAAGGACCAGGAACTCCCCGACGACTTCGACGTCGTGATCGAGACCGCCGGGTCCGCGTCCGCCGCGCGCACCGCCGCCTCCCTGCTGAGGCGCGGCGGACGCCTCGTCCTCACGGGGATCCCGGCGCCCGGCGCGGAGGGGCTCGATCCCACCGATCTCGTCGTACGGCAGCTGGAGGTGCACACCGTGTTCGGGGCGCCGCCGGCGGCCTGGGCGCACACCGTGCGGGTCTTCGGGGCGGGGCTGCTCAGTCCGTTGCCGCTGGTCACGCACGAGCTGCCGCTCGCCGAGTTCCCGCAGGCCATCGAGTTGGTGGGGTCCGGCGACCCCAAGGTCGGAAAGGTCCTGCTGAAGCCGTAGTCCCCCGAGCCGTACGCCGGTACGGAGTTACCTGACGGCTTCGTACCGGCGTACCACCCAGGCCCCGCACACCCAAGGCCGCGAACTTCGTTCGAAATATCGAACATGCCAGTACACGCGCCACATCAGCACGCGCACCACATCTGTACGCGCCCCCTCGATCACGAAGGACAGCCAGTGACCGACGCCGCTCCTACGGCAGCCCGTCGACCCGGTGAGCAGGCGCTCGCCGCGCTCGGCCTGGGCGCGCCCGCCCTCTCTCCCGCCGACGCCTCGCCGCACACCTTCCCGGGGGGCGGTCGCTGGCGCACCGAGGTTCCCTCCGTGGAGGGGCCCGAGGCCCTGGCCGTGGTCCTCAAGGAATCCTCACGCCTCGACGTACCGATCCACCGGATCAGCCAGGGCAGCGGCGTCTGGATGCTGACCGACGCCGAGATCACCGAGATGGTCGAGGCCGCCGGTGAACGAGACATCGAGCTGTGCCTGTTCACCGGGCCGCGCGGCACCTGGGACATCGGCGGTTCGGTGCGTTCGGACTCTCGCGGCGGCGGCCTGCGGGCCCGTGGCCACGACGCGGTGGCCGGCTGCGTCGAAGACGCCGTCCGGGCAACGGAGTTGGGCGTCAAGTGCCTCCTCGTCGCCGACGAGGGCGTGTTGTGGACCCTGCACCGGGCGCGCGCCGCCGGAATCATCCCGGCCGACACCACCCTCAAGCTCTCGGCACTGGTGGGCCCGGTCAACCCGGCGTCGTACGCGGTGTACGAGAACCTCGGCGCGGACTCCATCAACGTGCCGAGCGATCTGACGCTCGATCATCTCACCGAGATACGGCGAGTTTCGGCCGCCCCGATGGACATGTACATCGAGGCTCCCGACGACCTCGGCGGCTATGTGCGCATGTACGAGGTCGCCGAGCTGATCCGGCGCGGCGCGCCGATCTACCTCAAGTTCGGCCTGTCCAAAGCCCCCGGAATCTACCCGTACGGGCACCACTTGAGGGATCTGACGCTCAACACCGCCAAGGAACGGGTGCGTCGCGGCCGGCTCGCCCTTGACCTGCTCGCGCGTCACGGAGCGGACGGCGACATGGCGCCGCTCGGATCCCGGCTGCCCGGAACTCTCACGCGCTTCGACACCACCTCATAACGTTCGCACAAACCCCCTTCACACAAGCCGACACAGCCGCGCACAATCCCACACACCTCTACTCGGTCTTTCCCTCGCAACGCTCTCGGAGCATCCCCGTAACGCGAGACCGAGCCGGTCCAAGACATCAAGGATGATGATCATGCGTAACCGCAGAGCCGCCCTCACCGCCATTGCCGGCGCGGCCTCCCTCGCCCTCACCCTGACCGCCTGCGGCCAGAACAGCGACGGCGGCAGCAAGGACTCCTCGGGGAGCACCAAGGGCGCCACGATCGGCATCTCGATGCCGACCAAGTCCTCCGAGCGCTGGATCGGCGACGGAAACAACGTGGTCAAGGACCTTGAGTCGAAGGGCTACAAGACCAAGCTGGCCTTCGGCGAGGACGACCCCGACACGCAGGTCTCGCAGATCGAGAACATGATCACGCAGGGCGTGAAGGCCCTGATCATCGCGGCCATCGACAACAAGTCGATGAACAACGTGCTCCAGCAGGCCGCCGACGCCAAGATCCCGGTGATCTCCTACGACCGGCTGATCCTCGGCACCAAGAACGTCGACTACTACGCGTCGTTCGACAACGAGAAGGTCGGCGAGCTCCAGGGCAACTACATCCTGCAGAAGCTCGGTCTCGCGGACGGCTCCAAGAAGGGCCCGTTCAACATCGAGCTCTTCGCCGGCTCGAACGACGACAACAACACGAAGTACTTCTTCGGCGGCGCGATGAAGGTCCTGCAGCCGTACATCGACAAGAAGCAGCTCGTCGTCAAGTCCGGCCAGACCGCGCTGAACCAGGTCACCACCCTGCGCTGGGACGGCGGCACCGCCCAGAAGCGCATGGACGACATCCTGACCTCGTCGTACAAGAGCGCCCGGGTCGACGCGGTACTCTCGCCCTACGACGGCATCTCCATCGGCATCCTCTCCTCGCTGAAGTCGGACGACTACGGCTCCAAGAGCAAGCCGCTGCCGGTCGTCACCGGCCAGGACGCCGAGCTCGCCTCGGTGAAGTCGATCATCGCGGGCGAGCAGACGCAGACCGTCTACAAGGACACCCGCAAGCTGGCGACGGTGGCCTCGGGCATGGTCGACGCGGCCCTCAAGGGCAAGAAGCCCGAGCTGAACGACACCAAGACGTACGACAACGGCACCAAGGTCGTCCCCGCCTTCCTGCTCCAGCCGGTCAGCGTCGACAAGACCAACTACGAGAAGGAACTGGTCGGCACCGGCTACTACAAGGACAGCGACCTCAAGTAACCGCCACCCCCTAGTGATTGGAAGGCACGACCATGGCGGGACCCGTCCTGGAAATGCGCTCGATCGTCAAGACCTTTCCCGGCGTCAAGGCGCTGTCGGACGTCACTCTGACCGTCCAGCAGGGCGAGGTCCATGCCATCTGCGGGGAGAACGGCGCCGGCAAGTCGACCTTGATGAAGGTCCTCTCC
Source organism: Streptomyces sp. NPDC090798 (assembly GCF_044768965.1). NCBI lineage: Bacteria > Bacillati > Actinomycetota > Actinomycetes > Kitasatosporales > Streptomycetaceae > Streptomyces > Streptomyces sp. NPDC090798. Next base: position 853,336 of record NZ_JBIVXA010000001.1, on the reverse strand, counting down.
GGCGTTCACCCGCACGGGAGTTACGAGGGGGACATCCTCTTCGAGGGGGAGGTCTGCTCGTTCAAGGACATCAGGGCCAGTGAGCACCGCGGCATCGTGATCATCCACCAGGAACTGGCCCTGGTTCCCTATCTCTCCATCGCCGAGAACATCTTCCTCGGCAACGAGCACGCCACCCGCGGGCTCATCAGCTGGACCGAGACGCTGCGGCACGCCTCGGAGCTGCTGCGGCGGGTCGGGCTCGACGAGAACCCGCAGACCCGCGTCGCCGACATCGGCGTGGGCAAGCAGCAGCTCGTGGAGATCGCGAAGGCACTGTCGAAGCAGGTGAAGCTGCTCATCCTGGATGAGCCGACGGCCGCCCTGAACGACGAGGACAGCGGCAAACTCCTCGATCTGATCCTGGAGTTGAAGAACCAGGGCATCACCGCGATCATCATCTCCCACAAGCTGAATGAGATCGCGCGGGTCGCGGACTCGGTGACCATCCTGCGCGACGGCCGGACCATCGAGACCCTCGACGTGAAGGCCCCGGAGACCACCGAGGACCGGATCATCAGCGGCATGGTGGGCCGCGACCTCGAACACCGCTTCCCGGAGCGGACGCCGCACCACCCGCAGGAGGGAGCCGCGCCCGCCCTGGAGATCCGCGACTGGACCGTGTTCCACCCGATCGACCAGCAGCGCAAGGTCGTTGACGACGTGTCAGTCTCCGTGCGGCGCGGGGAGATCGTCGGGATCGCGGGGCTCATGGGCGCCGGACGCACCGAACTGGCGATGAACGTCTTCGGACGCACCTACGGCCGGTACGCGGGCGGCACGGTGCTCCGGGACGGCAAGGAGATCCGTACGAAGACCGTGTCCGAAGCGGTCGGACACGGCATCGCGTACGTCACCGAGGACCGCAAGCACTACGGGCTCAACCTCATCGACACCATCAACCGCAACATCACGCTCAGTGCCCTGGGCAAGGTGTCGAAGCGCGGGATCGTCGACGAGCACGAGGAGCGGCAGGTCTCCGAGGGCTACCGCAAGTCCATGAACATCAAGGCGCCGACCGTCTTCGAGCCGGTGGGCAAGCTGTCGGGCGGCAACCAGCAGAAGGTCGTCCTCAGCAAGTGGATCTTCGCGGGCCCCGAGGTGCTGATCCTCGACGAGCCGACCCGCGGGATCGACGTGGGCGCCAAGTTCGAGATCTACACGGTCATCGACAAGCTGGCGGCCGAGGGCAAGGCGGTCGTCTTCATCTCCTCCGAGCTCCCGGAGCTGCTCGGAATGTGCGACCGCATCTACACGATGGCCGCGGGACGGCTGACGGGTGAGTTCTCGCGGGCGGAGGCCTCGCAGGAAACGCTGATGCGCCAGATGACGAAGGACAAAGAGGTAACCCGATGAGCACGGATGTGACCGCCAAGACGCCGGCCCCGGCGCCGCCCGGCAAGAGCGGCTCGGCCGCGGGCGAGAGCCTGCTTCAGCTGATGCTGGACGGCATGCGCCGCAACATGCGGCAGTACGGCATGCTGTTCGCCCTCGGTCTGATCGTGGTGCTGTTCGCCGTGTGGACCGACGGCGACCTGCTGCTGCCGCGCAACGTCTCCAACCTGGTGCTGCAGAACAGCTACATCCTGATCCTCGCGATCGGCATGATGCTCGTCATCATCGCGGGCCACATCGACCTGTCGGTCGGCTCGCTGACGGCGTTCGTGGGCGCGGTGGGAGCCGTGCTGATGGTCAACCACGCCATCTCCTGGCCCATCGCCCTGGTGCTGTGTCTGGCCATGGGCGCCGCCGCGGGCGCCGCGCAGGGGTTCCTCATCGCGTATCTCGGCATACCGTCGTTCATCGTGACCCTGGCGGGCATGCTGACCTTCCGCGGTCTGACCGAGATCTTCCTCAAGGGCCAGACGATCGGCCCGTTCCCCGAGGGGCTGCAGAAGGTCGCCAACAGCTTCCTGCCCGAGGTCGGCCCCCACACGAACTACCACAACCTCACCCTGCTGCTGGGCATCGGGCTGATCGCGTTCGTGGTGGTCAAGGAGGTCCGCGACCGTAAGCGGCAGCAGGAGTTCTCGCTCGACATCCTGCCGCGCAACCTCTTCCTCCTGAAGCTCGTCGCGCTGATCGCCGCCGTCGCCACCGTCACCATGCTGCTCGCCAGCTACAAGGGCGCTCCGGTGGTCCTGCTGATCCTCGGCGTCCTGGTCGCCGGCTTCGGCTACCTGATGCGCAACGCGGTCATCGGCCGGCACATCTACGCGATCGGCGGCAACCTCCCGGCGGCCAAGCTGTCGGGTGTGAAGGACAAGAAGGTCACCTTCCTGGTCTTCCTGAACATGGGCATGCTCGCGGCCCTGGCGGGTCTGGTCTTCGCCGCCCGCTTCAACGCGGCCTCGCCCAAGGCCGGTCTGAACTTCGAACTCGAGGCGATCGCGGCCTCGTTCATCGGCGGCGCGTCGATGAGCGGCGGCGTGGGCACGGTCCTCGGCGCGATCATCGGTGGTCTCGTCCTGGGCGTGCTGAACAACGGTATGAACCTCGTCGGCATCGGCTCCGACTGGCAGCAGGTCATCAAGGGACTGGTACTGCTGGCCGCGGTCGGCTTCGACGTGTGGAACAAGCGCAAGGTCGGTTCGTAAGTCCGGTCGTACGGGGGTCCTCACGGGCCCCCGTACCTATTGCAGGAGCCGCAATGGAAACGAGCAGACGTACGGTCATCGCCGCGGCCGCGGCAGCGGGACTCGCCGCCGGCACGGTCGGCACCGCCCACGCGAGCACAGGAGGCAGGAAGCCGGTGAAGGAGCTCTTCGGCAAGCTCGCCGACGGCACCAAGGTCCACCGCTGGTCGCTGGAGAACGGCGGCACGCGCCTGAAGGTCATCTCCTACGGCGGCATCATCCAGTCCCTGGAGATCCCCGACCGGCACGGCCGCTACGCCAACGTCTCCCTCGGATACGACAACCTCGCCTCGTACGTCGCCGGGACGACGTTCTTCGGGGCGACGATCGGCCGCTACGGCAACCGCATCGCCAAGGGACAGTTCACTCTGGACGGCAAGGCCTACCAGCTCTCCGTCAACGACGGCGTGAACAGCCTGCACGGCGGCGCCAAGGGCTTCAACACCAAGGTGTGGGACATCGAGGGCTTCACCTCGGGCTCCGACGTCGGCCTGCACCTCCACTACACCAGCGTCGACGGCGAGATGGGCTACCCGGGAACGCTGAAGGTGCGGGTGACGTACACCCTCACCAGGCACGGCGACTGGCGCATCGACTACCGGGCCACCACCGACAAGGCCACGGTCGTCAACCTCACCAACCACACGTACTACAACCTCGCCGGTGAGGGCAGCGGCGGCATCTACGACCACGAGCTGCACCTGGCCGCGGGCCGCTTCACGCCCACCGACTCGGGGCTGATCCCCACCGGTGAGCTGGCCAAGGTCGCGGGCACCCCCTTCGACTTCCGCAAGGCCAAGCCGATCGGCCGGGACATCCGCGTCGGCCACCCGCAGCTGGTCACCGCCAAGGGCTTCGACCACAACTGGGTCCTCGACAAGGGCGTCACCGCCAGGCCCGAGCACATCGCGACCCTGCGAGACCCGAAGTCCGGCCGCACCCTGAAGATCGCGACGGACCAGCCGGGCGTGCAGTTCTACTCGGGCAACTTCCTGGACGGCACCCTGGTCGGCCCCTCCGGACACACCTACCGGCAGGGCGATGGCATGTGCCTGGAGACCCAGCACTTCCCGGACTCGCCGAACCACCCGTCGTTCCCCTCGACGGTGCTGCGACCTGGGCAGACGTACCGCACGACGACGGTCCACTCGTTCAGCGCGTGACCTCCGCGTGACATCGGGGCCTCGGTGGGTGACGCCACCGGGGCCCTTTCGGTTGCCTGGGAAAGTCAACCCTTACTCGATCCCCACGAGTTGAACGGCGCCTCCTCCGCCTCCGTATGAGAGGGCGGCCCGTGCTCCCCCGCGCGGGCCACCCAGAGACCGGAGGTTCCATGGCCGACAACGTCGCCTCGCTGTTCCGCGGTACTGCGGCGCACAGCCCCTCGATGGCTGCGCTGGCCCGCGAGAGCGATGGAGTCGGCCCGATCGACTTCTGCATCCCGTGCAACCCGTACTTCCCCACCCCCGGCATGTTCGACGAACTGGCCGGGCGGTTGCGCGAGATCATCACGTACTACCCGAGCAGCGCCGACACGATCACGGCCGAGCTGTGCGCGCTGCTCCAACTCCCGCCGAGCTGCGTCGCGATGGGCAACGGTTCCACGGAACTGATCACCTGGATCGACCATCTGCTCGTGCGCGAGTCCCTCGCCATCCCCGTCCCCACCTTCGGCCGCTGGACCGACCAGCCCATGGAGACCGGCAAGCGGGTCGACATGTTCCCGCTCATGGAGTCCAACGGCTTCGCTCTGGACCCGGCCCAGTACATCCAGTTCATCCGCGCCCGCGGCACCCGTGTCGCGGTCATCTGCAACCCGAACAACCCCGACGGCGGTTTCCTCAGCCGCCGCGCGGTCGTCAACTTCATGGACCAGCTCCAGGACCTGGACCTGATCGTCATCGACGAGTCGTTCCTGGAGTTCGCCGACGCCGAGAACGACCCGAGCGTCGTGGAAGAGGCCGTCCTGCGGCCCAACGTCATCGTCCTGCGCAGCCTCGGCAAGAACTTCGGCCTGCACGGCATCCGCTTCGGCTACCTCGTGGCCAACCCCGCGCTCGCGGGCAAGGTCCGCTCCATGCTGCCCAAGTGGAACCTCAACTCCTTCGCGGAGACCGTGGTGTTCATGCTCAAGGAGCACGGACAGGAATACATGGAGAGCCTGCACCTGGTGCGCCGCGACCGCCTCGACATGGCCCGCCAGCTCTCGGCCCTCCCCGGTCTGACGGTCTACCCCTCGCAGGGCAACTTCCTCTTCGTACGGCTTCCCGTGGGCGCCGAGGGCACCGTCGTCCGCGACCGGCTGCTGAGCGAGCACCGGATCCTGGTCCGTGAGTGCGGCAACAAGATCGGCTCGTCCAGTCGCTTCCTGAGACTCGTGGTGCGCCCCCAGACGGACGTGCGTCGCCTGGTGTCCGGCATGGAACAGGTGCTCTACGGGTCCAGGAGGGGAGCCGCCGTACCCGAGCTGGGCACAGGGACCAGCTACAGCTCGGGTACGGCGGCGGTGGACCGTCTGATCAGCGAGACGAACGGGGTCGGCATGCCGCTGGCCGCGCAGGCCACCGCGATGCCGAGCCTGCCGCCCGCCCAGACCTGGCCGGGCCCGGCCCCGGCGCAGGCCCCCACCGGGATGCCGGGCCTGGTCCCCGCCCCGGCTCCGGCCCCCGCCGCCGCGATGATGCCGCCCCAGCAGCAGCCCGCGGCACGCATGCCCGCGCCTGCCCCGCCCCAGCAGCAGCCCATGCCCGCGGTCGCCCAGATGCCCGGTGTCGCACAGATGCCAGGGGTGGCCCAGATGCAGCCCGCCCCGCAGATGCAGCCGGCCGCCCAGATGATGCCGCAGACGCCGCCGATGTCCGCGGTCGCTCAGATGGCGCAGATGGCCCAGACCGCACAGGCTCAGGCACAGGCACAGCGACAGCAGGCGCCCATCCCCGCCGTCACCCAGGCCCCGTCACCGGCGGCCCAGGCACAGGCACGGTCGATGCAGCCGCCGCCGCAGGCACCGGCGATGCCCGCCATGGCCCCCGCCCCGGCCGCCGGGCTGGGCCAGACCGGCATGCCGGGCCTGCGCAACCGGGGCCTGACCGCCGCCCAGGTACGGGGCCGCACCGAGCCGGAACCCACGCCCGCACCCCAGCCCACGGGCTGGCCGGCGGCGGGCGCGATGTACAACCAGGTCGGCTAGGGCCTGTCCGTCACGGCGTGCGCGGGGCTCAGCCCAGGTAGAAGTCCCTGCGCGCGGCCACGAAGGCCTCGATCGTCTGGGCAGGCACACCCGTGACGCGTTCGACGTCGTCGGATGCGCGGTCGTAGCGGTTCTCCCGGTGCAGTCGGGCCATGGTGGCGATGTGCTGTTCGGTGTGCGGCGGCAGGCCCGCCTCGGCGAGCACCTCGGTCCGCCACTGGCCGAGCGGCACGTCGGCATAGGACACCGGACGCCCCAGCGCCCGTGAGAACTCCTCGGCCACCTCGGTCATGTCGACCGTGCGCGGCCCGGTCAGCTCGTAGACGTGCCCGACGTGCGGAGCCGGGTCGCGCAGCACGGTGGCGACGACCCGGGCGACGTCCTCCACGGCGACCGGCGAGGTGCGTCCGGTGCCGAACGGCAGCGTGATCGTGCCGTTGTCCCGGATCGATCGCGCCGCCAGCGTGGTGAACAGCGGATTGTCCAGGAACGCCGTCGGCCGGATGTGGACCACTGGCAGACCCGACCAGTTCAGCACCTGCTCCGACAGCCAGTGCAGCCGCTGCTGGTGCGACTCCCCTGTGCTGGTGGCGGTCATCTGCGACACCGTCATCTGGGACATGTCGACCAGGCCGTCCAGCTCCCCCTGCTCGCGCGCCACGCTGGCCACCACGGCCGCCGCCAGCAGCTGGTCCGGCGATACGGGCATCGCGAAGTACATCCGCCCGACACCCTCCAGCGCGGCGGCGACGGTCTCGGGTCGGGTCAGATCTCCGATGACGACCTCCGCGCCGAGCGCACGCAGCTCAGCCGCACGCTCGTCGTCGCGGCGGACCATCACACGCGCGGGCACGTTCTGCGCGCGCAGCTGGTCGAGGACCGTGCGGCCCACGTCACCGGCGTTGGAGATGAGAACAAGATTGCTGGCAACCAACGGTCGATCTCCTTGTGAGCGGTCGTGTGAAGGTTTGACGTTTGATGGAGCCGAGGGCACCTGACGGCGCCCATGAGATCACCTGTCCCGTCACACCACCGGAACCAAAACGCAATGGCGGCGGCCCTGTGGCCGCGGCCTCTCGCGGCCTACGATCAACGCTCTTCGTCCACACGCGTCCTCGCGGGTGGCTGGAAAAACAAGGGTGGGAACCGTGCGCCGCAGAGCCCGGATCATGATGACGATGACGGCCGCGCTGAGCCTCACGGTGGGCGTGAGCGGCTGCGGCAAGGACTCCGGGGCGGGGGCGAAGACCACGACCCTCACCGTCGTCGCGACGAACTACGGCGACAGCGTCCACAAGAACTCGATCGGCTTCTGGGACCGCGTCGGTCTCGCCTTCCAGGCCGCCCATCCCGATATCCGGGTGGACACGAAGGTCTACCCGGCCGACGAGGTCGACGCGAAGGTCGCCGCCCTCGTCAAGCAGGGCAAGGCGCCGGACGTCGTGCAGACCGACAGCTACGCCGAGTACGCGGCCAAGGGCATGCTCTACCGGGCGGACGAGCTGCTGTCGATCTCCGCCCAGGGCAGCTTCGTACCGAGCCTCGCTCAGGCCGGGCAGGTGCGCCGCGTCCAGTACGGTCTGCCGTTCACGGCGAGCACCCGCCTCCTGTACTACAACAAGGACCTCTTCTCCCGGGCGGGCCTGAAGCCTCCCACCACCTGGCAGCAACTGCTCGCGGACGCCCGCGTGTTGAAGGCCATGGGCGTGACGTACCCGATCGCGCTGCCCCTCGGCCCGGAGGAGGCGGAGGCCGAGACCCTGACCTGGCTGCTGGCCGGGGGCGGCGGCTACACCGACAACAGCGGCAGCTACGCCCTCACCTCCAAGGAGAACGTCTCCACGCTGGAGTGGCTGCGCTCCTCCCTCGTCGCCGAAGGTCTCACGGGCCCGACCCTCCCCGGCAGGCTCAACCGCGGCGCCGCCCTCCAGGCCTTCATGGACGGCAAGGCGGCCATGGTCAACGCCCCGCTCTCGCTGATGCGCCAGATCGAGGACTCGACCCTGAGCGTCCCCTACGGCACCGTCGCCCTCCCGAGCCGTACCGGCCGGACCGTGCCGACCATGGGCACCGCCGACTGGACGATCGCCTTCCGCTCGGCCGGCCACCGCAAGGAGACGGGCGAGTTCCTCGACTTCCTCTACGACGACAAGTACGTCACCCAGCAGGCCGCCGAGTACCAGCTCCTGCCCGTCACCACCGCGGCGACCAGCGCCATGCGCGAGGACAAGCAGTACAGCAAGCTCTGGAACGGCCTGGACGCCCTGGGCAACATGGAGCTCTACCCCCTCTCCGAGACCAACTGGTCCCAGGTGGCGGCGTCGATCAGGGCACGGATCGGCAAGGCGGTGGCCCCCGGCGGCGATCCGGCATCGGTCCTGTCGTCGATCGCGACGACGACGCGCTGAACCGCGGGAACCCCGCTCACGGCCCGCTCGACCGCTTCACCAGGGACAGCCACCCGGGCAGGTCGACCTCGGCGCGTACGGTCTTGCCGGGCGGCTCCCGGTCCAGCACCTCCCACCGGTCCGCGAGCGCCTCGACGAGTACGAGGCCCCGACCGCCTTCGTCGAGGGGGCGTGCGGCCGGTACGTCACCGGGTCCCGGCGGACGCGGCCCACTGCGCGTGTCGGTGACCTCGACGCGGACGCTGCCCGTGACGAGCGACAGCCGCAGCTCGAAGTCCCGCCCCGGTACGCGCCCGTGCGTGACCGCGTTGGCGGCCAGCTCGGCGACGATCACGGCGACGATGTCGGAGGCGTCCGTGCCGTGCGGGATGCCCCAGGCGTGCAGCTGGTGCAGGGCGAGGTGACGTGCGAGGCGGGCGCCGCGTGGGGTGGCACTGAGGCGCTGCGTGAACACACGTACGGTAACCGGCTGTTGGGGGGTGGGTGGTGCGGTCATGGGCCCAATCTGGCGGTGATCACGGCCACTTCGCCAGGTGGGCGCCGCGTACGCTGCGGGAGCGTACGCGGTGACGGGCTGGACAGTACCGGTCACTGGGCGTGACCATGGGGTGTGGGAGGTGACCCATGGTGGTCGATGGTGCGGTGGGGACGGGTGGAGAGCCCGAGTCGTCGGACAGTCTGCGGACGTTCGGGGCGGTCGTACAGGCCCTGCGGGAGCACGCGGGGCTGAGCCGGGAGGAGTTCGGGGAACGGGTGCGGTTCTCCAAACACACGGTGGCGTCGGTGGAGCTGGGGCGGAGGATGCCGGATCCGACGTTCGTCGAGCGGGCGGAGGAGGTGCTGGGCAACACCGGGGCGTTACGCAAGGCGGCGGGGCATCTGGCGAGGCAGCCGGGGTTGGCGGCGTGGTTCAGGCAGTGGGCGAGGCTGGAGACGACGGCGATCACTCTCTATACCTATGAGTGCCGGTTGATTCCGGGGTTGTTGCAGACGGAGGCGTATGCGCGGACGTTGTTCACGAACCAGCTGCCTCCAATGGACGACGAGCAGGTTGAGGCGCAGTGGGTGGCGCGAGCTGAGCGGCAACGACTGCTGCGGGAGCGGCCGAACACGGCGTTCAGCTTCATCCTGGAGGAGGGGCTGATCCTGCGACGCATGGGAGGGGTGGAGGTCACGCGGGGACTCATCGATCACCTCTTGGCGATCGCCGAGCTGCGCAACGTCGAGATCCAGGTCATGCCGCAGGTGCAGGAGACGCATGCGGGACTGGACGGTCCCATGCAGTTGCTGGAGACGCCGGACAACACCTGGTTCGCCTACTGCGAGGGCCAGCGAGGCGGCTTACTCATCCCCGATCCGAAGGAGATCAGCGTCCTCCAACGGCGCTATGCCAGGATGCGTTCACAGGCTCTCACCATCCCGGACTCCGTGAGCCTGTTGCAGCGGATGCGAGGAGCGTTATGAGCACCAGCGAACTGACGTGGTTCAAGTCGAGCTACAGCAGCGGCGGTTCCGGCGACTGCGTCGAAGTCGCCCTCTCCTGGCACAAGTCGAGCTACAGCAGCGGTGGCGACGGCGACTGCGTCGAGGTCGCCACCTGCCCCTCCACCATCCACGTCCGCGACTCCAAGAACACGGACGGCCCCCACCTCACCCTCTCCCCCACCACCTGGGCCGACTTCCTCACCTACGCCTCCGCCAACCACCGCTGAACCGACGGAGTCACAACGTGTCACTGGGAGGGGCAGGCTACCCACGCCAGACCCGCCCATACTCGAGTCCATGAACAGCAAGGACCAGCTCGGTCGATTCCTCCGTACGCGTCGCGCGCAGCTGCGGGCCGCCGACGTCGGGCTCTCGACGTTCGGGGAGCGCCGACGCGTGCCCGGGCTGCGGCGCGACGAGCTGGCCCAGCTGGCGGGGGTGAGCCAGTCGTACTACACGCGACTGGAACAGGGACTGTCCCTCAACGCCTCCGTGGAGGTACTGGACGCGATCGCCCGGGCACTGCGCCTGGACGAGACCGAACACCGCCACCTGCACGACCTCGCCGGGGTGGTGCGCAAGAGCGGCAGGAGCCGGCCCCGCCGCCCGGCACCCGAGCGCGTCTGCGAGGCGACGAGGCAGTTGATCGTCGCCTTCGGGGACACCCCGGTGATCGTGCTGGGCCGCCGGAGCGACGTCCTGGCATGGAACCGCACCGGGCACGCGCTGTTCGCCGGGCATCTCGATCCGGACAGTCCCGAGCAGCCGGCCCGGCGCCCCAACACCGCCCGGCTCGTCTTCCTGGATCCGCACACGCGTGATCTGTACGAGGACTGGCCACGCAAGGCCAGGGACGCGGTGGGCAAGCTGCGGCTCGCGGTCGGGGAGTACCCCGACGATCCGGAGCTGGCCGAACTGATCGGTCAACTGACGATGAGGAGCCGTGAGTTCACGTCTCTGTGGTCCGAACACCGCGTTCGCGCCTGGGACATAGCGACACACCGGATGCGGCATCCTCTGGTCGGCCCGATGGACGTCATCCAGCAGGCGATGCCGGTCCCGAACGAGCCGGGTCAGCGCATCGTCGCGGTCACCGCGGCGAGGGGGTCCTCCTCGCAGGCCGCGCTGACCCTGCTCGCCCAGGTCACCGCCCCGACCGATGCCACCCCGCGCACGCGGACCGCCGCCGACACGGATCCCGTTTCCGTCCAGTAGCCGGGGTGACCCTCACCCCCTTCTTCGGCATGCCCACACATGCCTACTCAAACCTGCCCAAGTCCAGCCAGAAGGAGACACCATGCCCACCACCACGCTCTACACCACCCAGGCCCTCTCGACCGGCGACGGCCGCAACGGAGAGGTCCGTACCCTCGACGGAGTCCTCGACGAGGTCCTCGCCGTGCCGAAGGAGATGGGCGGCCCCGGCGGCGACAAGACCAACCCCGAGCAGCTCTTCGCGGCGGGCTACGCGGCCTGCTTCCACAACGGACTGCGGCTGATCGCGGCCCAGCAGGATGTGAAGGTGCCCGGTTCCACCGTCACGTCCACCGTGAGCCTGCTGAGCAAGGAGGACGGGGGCTTCACCCTGGCCGTCAAGCTGTCGGTCCACCTGCCCGGCCTGGAACAGGCGACCGCCGACCAGCTCGTACAGACCACCCACCAGGTCTGCCCCTACTCCAACGTCACCCGGGGGAACATCGACGTGACCCTCGAGGCGACCGTCTGAACCGATCCGGCTCGGAGCTGGTTCATGTGTCTCACAAGGAACTTGACGGTCCATCACTTTGCCGTACTGACAGCTGGCCAACAGCATCCGTTCCTAATCTGCCGTGTTCATGACAGACACTTCAGGAGCAGCACACCCGATCGGTCGCCGCACGGTACTGATCGCCACCGGCGCCACGGCCGCCACCCTGGCCGTGGGCGCCGCCGCGCCGGAAGCCCCCACAACCGACACGGCCAAGACGGTGGACTCGGCCCCCGTCGCCGCGGCGGCCGTCTGCACCCTCACCAAGGAGATGACCGAAGGCCCCTACTACCTGGACGGCGCCCTGGTCCGCGCCGACATCACCGAGAGCAAGCCGGGCGTCCCGCTCAAGCTCGCGCTCACCGTCGTCGACGACGACACCTGCGCCCCGCTCTCCGGCGCCCTCGTGGAGATCTGGCACTGCGACGCACTGGGCGAGTACTCCGGCTTCGTCGGCAACAACGGCCACAGCGAACCGGACGACGGTTCGTTCCTGCGGGGCGGCGTCCTCACCAACTCCAGCGGCGTCGCGAACCTCACCACGATCTACCCCGGCTGGTACCGGGGCCGCTGCGTCCACATCCACCTCAAGGTGCACACGGGAGTCACGCTCACCTCGGACGGCAGCTTCACCGGCGGCCGGGAACTCCACACCGGCCAGCTCTTCTTCGACGAGACGATCACCACGGCGGTGGCCAAGATCTCCCCGTACTCCACGAACACGGTCAACCGCACCACCCTCGCCCAGGACTCGATCTACGACGACGGAGGTGCCGCGTCCGGCCTCCTCACCCTGACGGCGCTGGGCAGCACGGCCGCGTCGGGCTACACGGGCACGCTGACGGTCGGCGTCGAAACGAGCTGACGTCCGCCCCCACGGATCCCCCAACGGGCCCCGCCGGAAACCCGGCGGGGCCTCCCCTCGATAACACAACGATCATCTCTATTGATCTGTGGATCTATGGACACACATTCCCCTGAATGCCCGAATGCCTTACGCCCTATGGCGCTCGTTATTCAGCCGTGACGACGAAAGATATGCACGGAAACGACTGGCTTGATATCGCCGACGGGAGGGCGCGCCTGGAGCACTGCGCCGACCTGCTCGAGGAGTTCCTCAAGGCCATGACCCGTATGGAAAGCGAATACCTGCGGGCCACATGGGACGGACACACCGCAGATGGATCCCTCTGAGCCAGGGCACGAAGGAGCCGCAGACAGATGGACTGGACTCAGGATGATCCCACCCTCCGCGACATTCAGCTCGATCCGCGAGCCACCGCCTATGATCCGCTGAACCCACAGTTCATCGGCGCCGATCCGCTCGGGGCGCAACACCTCTGGCACGTCCCCGAGCCCGCGATCGCGCCGGACATGTGGGACCCGGACGAAGAGCTGGCGCAGATGCTGTACACGACGGCGAGCGTGACGCCCCCCGCTCCGCCCCCGCCGCACAGCCACGCTCAGCCGCGCCGCCCGGTCAACCGGCGCAGGCCCCGACCGGGATTTCAGGCCATTGCCGCAAAACACAGGATCATCACGGTTGTTTTCCTGGTCGTAATGATCATTGTGTCCGCGGTGATGATGTTGGGATGGTCCGTCTCTTATTCATACAACCAACTGCGTGGTATTTCGTTACTGGTCGTGTCCGCGAAGTTGGCACGATGGTGGCCACTGACGGTGTACGGACCGTGGCTCGTCGCGGGTCTGTCCATTCTTCGTGCGTCCGTTCAGCATCGGAGCGCCAGACGGTCCTGGACCGTGATGCTGATCGCCTCCGCCACGGCGGTGGCCCTCTGTGTCGGCCAGTCTCCGCGCTCCCTGCTGGCGATGGTGGTCGTCGGAATCCCACCCATCACCGCCCTGATCTGCTTCCGGGAACTCGTCGGCCAGATCTCGCCCCAGCACGGCCCCCGGCACGCCTGCCAGACCATGAAGCGGCCCAAGCAGCCAAGACCTTGACCGCTTGAACTCTTCCAGGCGCTGGCGTACCCCGCGCGTCGTCGCGCGCCTGGGAGGCGGTCGACAACAGCACCTGCTCAGCCCAACTCGCCGCGCTCCACGCAGAATTCGTTGCCCTCGGGGTCGGTGAGGGTGACCCAGCCGCCGCCGTCCGGGCGGGTGTGGTCGGCGACCTGGCGGGCGCCGAGGGAGAGGGCGCGGGCGACCTCCTGGGCGCGGGTGCGGCCCTGCGGCTGAAGGTCGAAGTGGATGCGGTTCTTGGCCGACTTGCCCTCGGGGACGCGTACGAAGAGCAGCATCGGGCCGCCGGACGGGTCGCGCAGCACCGCCTCCGGGTCGCCCGGCTTGTCGTCCTCGTCCAGCGCACGGCCGAGCAACTCGCTCCAGAACAGGCCGAGATCGTACGGATCACCGGTGCAGTCGAAGGTGAGGGTGCGGATGGTCGGGTTCAGCCCCGCCGACTCGCCCATGGCTTCAGACTCCCTTCTCGCCGTCGACCAGTTCCCGGACGATGTCCAGGTGTCCGTTGTGCCGGGCGGTCTCCTCGATCAAGTGGAGCACGATCCAGCGGAGGTCCATGTACCGGCCGTCGCGGAACGGACGCTTGGCCCTGGTGTCCAGGTCGTGCTCGGCGACCAGGAGACGGTAGCGGGCGCTCTGCTCCTCGTACTCGTCGAGGAGTTGGGGCAACGGCACGTCGACGGCGATCCGCATCTCCGGATCGGGATCCTCCTCGGTCGCGGCCGCGATCGGCCCGTCGTCCTCCTCGCCGAGGAACATCACGTGGAACCAGTAGTGCTCGACCCAGCGCAGGTGGCTGATCAGCCCGCACAGCGTCATCAGGGGGGATCCGGGGAGCGGGGCCTGCCGCGCGCCCTCCGGTGAGACTCCCTCGCACTTGGCGCGGGCGGTGGCACGGGCGTAGTCGAGGAAGGTGGTCAGCTGGGTTCGCTCGTCCCACGCGGGGGGCGTATCGGTTCGCGTCATAGGGGTGCAGCATCACCGTCCCGCCCCTCGGTGTCGAGCGAATTAGACCGCCGAGGCGGGTGCCTGGGGCACCCTTGCTTCGTCGTACCGTACGACGAAGGGATGTCAGGTGACAGACATCGGTCGCTGGATGGACGGTCTTCAGGAGCGCGCCGCCGAGGTGCTGCCGGAGGACGTCTACGCGTACTTCCGCCGCGGCGCCGGTCGCGGCATGAGCGTCGCGGAGGCGACCGCGGCCTGGGACCGGTTCCGCTTCCGGGCACGGCTGTTGCGGGACGTCTCGACGTGCGACGCCTCTACGACCGTACTCGGCACGCCCGTTCGTACACCCGTACTCGTCGCGCCCAGCACACTGCAGCGCAAGGCCCACCCGGACGGGGAGGGCGCCACCGCGCGGGGCGTGGCGGCGGCGGGATCGCTGCTGGCGGTGACCTCGAACACCGCGGTGCCGTTCGGGGACCTGGTGCCGAGCGGGGCGCCGTGGTGGGTGCAGGTGTACGTGGCCCGGGACCCCGTACTGACCATCGAGACGCTGGAGCGGGCCCTCGCCGCCGGGGCGCGGGCGGTCGTACTGACCGCCGGCACGCCGGTCAGCGGGGCGCGGGGCAAACGTGGCGCGCCGGTCGACGATTTCATCGGACCGGAGGACCTGTACGGCAACGTCACCGGGATTCCGTCGCCCGAGGCCGCCGAGCACGCGCCCGATCTGACCCCCGACATCATCGGCTGGCTGCGCGAACGGTCCCGCGGTCTCCCCATCGTCGTCAAGGGCGTGCTGCGCGGCGACGACGCGCGGGAACTGGTGGCGGCGGGGGCGTCCGGCCTCATCGTCTCGAACCACGGCGGGCGGCAGCTGGACGGGCTGGTGCCCACCGCCTGGGCCCTGCCGGAGGTCGTCGACGCGGTGGCGGGCACGGGAGCCGAGGTCTACGCCGACGGCGGGCTGCGCCGCGGCACCCACATCCTCGCCGCCCTCGCCCTCGGCGCCCGCGCCGTGTTCGTCGGCCGGCCCGTCCTGTGGGCGCTGACCGTCCGCGGCGCCGCCGGTGTGACCCGCCTGATCGACGACCTCACCGACGAACTCATCGAGGCGATGAGCCTGACCGGCACACCGAGCGTGCACGAACTGACCCGCGACCTCCTGTGGGCGGCTCCCCGACCGCCGCTCGACTGATCGAACGTGCGGGCCGCCGACGGTCGGGCTGTCCGCAATGCAGAGTGCGACCTGCTGTGTCACCGTCATGTCACAGACGGCCCAGCAGGTGAACCCCGGAAGCCGATGACGCGCTCTGAAGCGACGAGTGCCGGTGAGAGACCGGCGCCTGGACCACTTCGGGGGACTTCATGTACGGCATCGGTATCCGCAGAGTCGCGACGGCCATGGTGACCGCGTCGGCGGCCACCCTGCTCATGACCGCCTGTCAGCCGGGCGGCAGCCCGGCGGGGGCGGGCTCTTCGCCGTCGGGCGCTCCCGTCAAGCCGGCGGCGTCCACTTCCACCTCCAGCTCCGCCTCCCCCTCCACACCCTCCAGCCCCTCCGCCCCCGCCGCATCCGCCACGTCCGGCTCCTCGACGCACACCGCGGCGCCGTCCACCGGTGCGAAGGCCTGCGGCCTGTCGGATCTCAAGGCGGCCATGTACCAGGCCGCGGTGCGGCCGGACGGTACCGGGACCGGCGCGGCGATCGTCGAGTTCACCAACGTGTCCGGCAAGGCGTGCACCGTCCAGGGGTATCCGACCGTGGCGGGGGCGGGCAACGGTTCCCCCGAGAAGAACCGTCCGCTCAAGGTGACCACGACCGGGGGCGTGTCCACGGTGAAGATCGCGCCGGGCGGGAAGGCGTGGACGAAGCTGACGTTCGTGCAGGTCCAGGGTGAGGCCGACGGCTACTGCAAGTCCGGAGCCACGCCCGCGAGCTACCCGACGCTGGTGGTGGGTGTCCCGGGTGCCGGGGCGCACCAGGTCGCGCTGACGGACGGTGTCATCGCCGAGTGCGACGACACCGTGACGGTCACCGCCCTCTCGGCGGCCAAGCCCTCCTGACCCACCCGCCGCGCCCGTTCTTCAGGCCGCCGACCGCCCGTACCGCGTAATCCGTCCGCGCCGGGATCCTCATACGACCTTGGTGGGGCGCGTCGCTGTGGACAATGGCCGCACCCTCCCCCGAGTTCTCGGCTTCGCTCGGACAGGGAGGACCCGTCGCTGTCCCCGAAAGGCCCCGCATGGTGTTGAGCAGACGTTCCTTCAGCGCACTCGCCGGCACCACCGCGCTCGGCTTCACGCTCAGCGGCAGCGACGACGCCTACGCCCACGCGACCGTCCCCACCGGCCCGGCACCGGAGCCGCCCGGCGCGGACGGCACCCGGCACACCGTGGGCTTCGACAAGTACTCGATGCTGGTCGACGGCAGGCGGGTCGTCCTGTGGTCCGGCGAGGTCCACCCCTTCCGGCTGCCGAGCCCCTCTCTCTGGCGGGACGTCCTGGAGAAGCTGCGCGCCCACGGCTACAACACCATCAGCGTCTACGTCTCCTGGAACTACCACTCCCCCGCGCCCGGCCAGTACGATTTCACCGGCGTCCGCGACCTCGACCTGTTCCTGCGCACGGCCGCCGAGACCGGCCTGTACGTGATCCTGCGGCCCGGCCCGTACATCAACGCCGAGGTCGACGCGGGCGGCTTCCCCGGCTGGCTGACCGTCACCCGGGGGACCGCCCGCACCTCCGACCCGACCTATCTGTCGTACGTCGACGAGTGGCTGACCGCCGTCAACCGGATCGCGGCCCGGCACCTCTACACCCACGGCGGCGGCACGATCGTCCTCTACCAGCTGGAGAACGAGTACGCGAACAACGTCACCAGCCCCCGCGGGCGCGACTACATGGCCCACCTCTACGCCAAGGTCCGCGCCGACGGCATCGACGTGCCGCTCTTCCACAACGACAAGGGGCGCAACGGGTACTGGGCGCCGGGAACGTTCGACACGGGCGGGGAGACGGGCCGTTATCTGTACGGCTTCGACGGCTACCCCTCGCCCTTCGCGCCGCCGCCCGACTGGGGCTACTACGGCATCGGCGGTACGCAGGGCGGCTCGACGGCGAGTCCCGAAACCCCGGGGCTGCTGGCCGAGTTCGGGGGCGGCTGGTTCGACCCGTGGGGCGGCGTGGAGTTCGGCGGGAAGGGGTACGCGGAGTCGGCGCGGACCCGTGACGCGGCGTACGAGCGGCGCTTCTACCTCACCAACCTCGCCAACGGCATCAAGGTCCACAACGTCTACATGACGTTCGGGGGGACCTCCTGGGGATGGCTGCCCGCGCCGGTCGTCTACACCTCGTACGACTACGGGGCGGCCCTCGACGAGGCCCGCAGGCCCACCCCGAAGCTGGTCCCGATGCACCAGCTCGGGCAGCTCCTGCACTCCGTGCCCGAGCTCGCCAAGCTGGACCGGGCGGCCGACATCCAGGTCGGCGCGAGTGGCGGCGCGTCGGGCGCGGACGCCGGGATCACGGCGTACCACCTGGTCAACCCGGACACCAGGGCGCACTTCCACATCCTGCGCAACGACAGGGCCGACGACGTCCTCGCCGCCGTCCCCCTCGCCGGGGCGGGCGTCCCGGTGCCGGTGCCGGTCCCCGGTCTCGACGCCCGGCTGCTCGCCACCGGTCTCCCGCTCGGGCGGCGGACGCTGAGGTACTCCAGCGCCCAGCCGATGCTGTGGCTCACCGCCGGACGGCAGGACATCGCCGTGTTCACGGGGCGCAAGGGGGAATCGACGCAGACGGTCGTCGAATGCGCCAGCGAGCCCACGGTCACCGTGCTGGAGGGCAAGACCGACCACGCGTACACGTCCGGCGCGCTGCGCGTCGACGCCGAACTCGACGGTCTGACCAGGGTGTTGGTGGAAGGTGGCGGCACGGACGCCCCCTTCCTCCTGCTGCTCGCCGACGACGACACGTCCGTACGGCTGTGGCGCTACGACACCCCGTCGGGGCCCGTGCTCGCGTACGGCCCGGCGCTCCTGCGCACCGCCGCCCTGCGCGACACGACCGTCCATCTCACCGGGGACACCGTCGAGGCGGCCGACCTGGAGGTGTGGGGGCCGCGCGGGATCAGTGAAGTGGTGTGGAACCAGAGCACGTTGACGACCCGGGCGACCACCTCCGGGAGTCTGCGGGCCGAGCAGCGGTTGCCGGGGGTCGCGACGGTCCGTCTTCCCGAGCTGGGCAACTGGCGCTTCCACGCCGAGAACCCCGAGTCGGCGGCCGAGTTCGACGACTCCGCATGGAAGGTCGCGGACAGGACCTCCTCGTACAGCACCACCCCCGTACCGGCCGGGCAGCCCGTCCTCTTCGCCGACGACTACGGCTTCCACTACGGAGACGTCTGGTACCGGGGGCGCTTCACGGGCGTGGGCGGCGCCGAGTCGGTGTCCCTCTCGTACGTCACGGGCACACAGGGGCTGCTGATGGCGTGGCTGGACGGGAATCCGCTCGGCACGCACCGGATGCCGGTGCCGGACAAATCAACGGTGCGGCAGGGCACTTGGTCGGCCACGGCCACCTTCCCCGTGCGGTACGCGAACGGACCGCACGTCCTTTCCGTCCTCGTGCGCCGGATGCAGCACGACGAGGACGGGGCGGCGAAGGACACGCACAAGGCCGCACGAGGCCTCACGGCGGTGACGTTCACCGGCGCGAGCCCGGCCCTCACCTGGCGGATCCAGGGCCAGGCGGCGCCCGACCCGGTGCGGGGACCGCTCAACCACGGCGGGCTGTACGGGGAACGGCAGGGCTGGCATCTGCCGGAGTTCGCCGACAGCGGCTGGAAGGTCGTGGACTTCCCGCGGGCGGCGCGCGAGCAGGGAGTCGCCTGGTACCGCACCGGGTTCCGGCTCGCCATCGACCCGGGCGTGGACGCCTCGATCGGGCTCACCCTCACCGACGACCCGGCCCGTGCCTACCGCGTCCAGATCTTCCTGAACGGCTGGAACATGGGCCAGTACATCAACGACGTCGGCCCCCAGCACACCTTCGTCCTGCCAGGCGGCGTCCTGCGCACCCGGGGCGCCAACACCCTGGCCCTCGCCGTACTGTCCGACGGCACCACCCCGGCCGGTCCCGGCGAGGTGAAGCTGACACTGATGGGCAGCGCGGCCGGAGGGGTACCGGTGACACCGGTGGCCTCCCCCGGCCGCGCACAGCCCGCTAGCTGAGCCGGATCACGTTCCAGGACAGCGGTTCCAGGACGGCGGTCAGGGTGCCGTCGTCCTGGAGGGTGGTGCCCTCGACGGGGTGCGGGGTGACCCGTTCCTGGTCCTGAAGGGTGTTGCGGGCGTCGGGGTCCGCGTCGGCGATCGCGCTGTGCTCCACGACCGTCGTCAACCCCAGCCGGTTCAGGGCGACTTCGAGCGGAAGTGGCTCGGTCTGGCTGCGGTTGACCGCGAAGACGGTGACCGAGCCGTCCTCGGCGCGCACGGCGGTGGCGTGCAGCAGGTCGACCTCCCCGTACTTCTTCGTCTCGTACGTCGGCGACACCGCGCGGACGTCGAGGACCTCCCCGCGCCCGTACTTCGCCGCCTGCGCGAACGGGAAGAACGTCGTCTGCCGCCAGGCCGCCCCGCCCGGCTCCGTCATGATCGGCGCGATGACGTTGACGAGCTGGGCGAGACAGGCGACGGTCACCCGGTCCGCGTGCCGCAGCAGCGCGATCAGCAGGGAGCCGAAGACGACCGCGTCCGTTACGGTGTAGACGTCCTCCAGGATGCGCGGGGCCTCCTGCCAGTCCTCGACCGGATGCGGGTTCGGCCGGCTCTGGTACCAGACGTTCCACTCGTCGAAGGAGAGGTTGATCTTCTTCTTGGACTTCAGCCGGGCGCCCACGTGGTCGCAGGTCGCCACCACGTTCTCGATGAAGGACTCGGTGTCGACGGCGGAGGCGAGGAAGGAGTCGCGGTCGCCGTCGGTCTCCTCGTAGTAGGCGTGCAGGGAGATGTGGTCGACGAGGTCGTACGTCTCCGCCAGCACGGTCGCCTCCCACGCGGCGAACGTGTCCATGCCCTGTCCCGACGATCCGCACGCGACGAGTTCGAGGTCCGGCTCGATCTGGCGCATCGCGCGGGCGGTCTCGGCGGCGAGACGGCCGTACTCCTGCGCCGTCTTGTGGCCGGTCTGCCAGGGCCCGTCCATCTCGTTGCCCAGACACCACAGACCGATGCCGAACGGCTCCTTGTCGCCGTGCGCCACCCGCAGGTCCGAACGGGCCGTCCCGCCCGGGTGGTTGGCGTACTCCTGGAGCTCCAGGGCCTCGGCGACCCCGCGCGTGCCGAGGTTGATCGCCATCATCGGCTCGGCCTGGAGGCCGATCTTCCTCAGGAAGGCGATGTACTCGGACAGGCCGAAGCGGTTGGTCTCGGTGGAACGCCAGGCGAGGTCGAGGCGGCGGGGCCGCTCCTCCGCGGGGCCCACGCCGTCCTCCCAGTTGTAGGCGGAGACGAAGTTGCCGCCGGGGTAGCGGATGGTGGTCACGCCCAGTTCGCGGACCAGTTCCAGCACGTCGGTGCGGAGGCCTTCGGCGTCCGCGGAGGGGTGGTCGGGTTCGTAGATGCCGGTGTAGACACAGCGGCCGAGGTGTTCGACGAAGGAGCCGAAGAGGCGGGGGTTGACCTCGCCGATGGTGAAGGCGGGGTCCAGGGCGAAGCGGGCGGTACGCATCTTTTCCTTCCGGGGGTTCAGTTCTTGCCGCGGGTCTGTTGTGGGGTCGCGCCCACGCGGCGGAGCCGCATATGGATGCAGCCCCGCGCCCCTAGCGCAGACTTGGCCAGCCGTCCTTCGTCCAGCTGAGCCTGTTCAGCCCCAGCTTGGGCGTGCCCGAGTCATCGGCGTCGTAGTAGTGGTACGCAAGCCAGTCCTGGCCTCGGTCGTGGAAGACCGACTCGCCTCCGGTGCCGATGTACCTGCCGTGGCCGGCGAGGAGGAGGTCGCCGCCGCCCTCCGGCATCGGTTTGCCCGTGCTGTCCATGTAGGGGCCGGTCACCGTCGTCGATCTGCCCACCCGGATCTTGTAGGTGGAGTTCACGCCCGCGCAGCAGGCGTCGTAGGAGGCGAAGAGGTAGTAGTGGCGGCCGTGTTCGACGATGTACGGGCCCTCGACCGCGTACGGGGCGTCCGGGCGGCTGGCCAGGTGCCGCACGGGCGTGTCTGCGACCGCCTTGCCGGTGCTCGGGTTCAGTTCGACCATGCGGATGCCCGTCCAGTACGAGCCGAACGCCATCCACAGCTTGCCGTCGGCCCGGATCACCGCCGGGTCGATGGCGTTCCAGGCGTCGGTGGTCCGGGAGGTGAAGGCCGGGCCGTGGTCCGTCCAGGTGCCGGGCATGCCGGTCTTCGACGTGGCCACGCCGATCGCCGAGTGGTTGGTGCCCCAGGAGGAGACCGCGTAGTAGAGCCAGTAGCGGCCGTCGCGGTAGGTGAGGTCCGGGGCCCAGGGGTCGGCGGTGGAGTTGTAGTCGTACCACCAACTCGGAGGCGTGGTGAAGGCGTTGCCCGCGTCGTCCCAGTGGCGGAGGTCGGTGGAGAGGCGGGCGCCGATGACGCCGCCGGTGGAGTAGGCGACGTAGCTGCCGTTCTTGAGGCGGGTGACCGTGGGGTCGTGGATGATCTGCTGGCCGGTGAGGGGGAGGGGGTCGGGGTAGCTGACGTCGGCCGACGCGGTGGCCGGGAGCAGGGCGATGGTGGCCGCGGCGAGCAGCGCGGCGAGTCCGTGACGCTTCAACGCACACTCTCCTCAAGGCTGTTACTGGCCGGCCAGACCCGTGTGGGCCACACCCCGCACGATCTGGCTCTGGAAGAAGACGAACACGACGATCAGCGGCAGTCCCGCGATCAGGCCGCCCGCCATGAGCTGCGGCCAGACGATGCCGAAGGCGTTCTGCACGGTGGCGATGCCGTTCGGCATGGTCATCAGGTCGGGGTTGTTGGTCACCATGCAGGGCCACAGGAAGTTGTTCCACGAGGCGATGAAGGTGAAGATCCCGACGGCCGACAGCGAGGGCTTCGAGAGCGGCAGGACGAGGGTGAAGAAGATCCGCCAGCGGCCCGCGCCGTCGATGAACGCCGCCTCCTCCAGCTCGCGGGGAAGCGACTGGAAGAACTTGTACAGGATGTAGACCATCGCCGCGGGGGCGCACTGCGGCAGGACCATGCCCCAGTAGGTGTCGACCATCCCGAGCGACTGCACCGTGGTGAACAGCGGGACGCCGAGGATCGCCGGGGAGAACATCAGGCCCGCCATCGTCACGGCCATCAGGACGGACTTGCCGCGGAACTCGGTGCGGGCGAAGCCGTATCCGGCGAGGGAGGCGACCAGCGGCACGGCCGCCCCAGGTCAGGGTGGAGTCCTTGACCGCGATGTCCGGATTCCTTGCGGAAGGCGTCCACCATCGCGACCTGGTTGGTGCCGTCGCCGCCCTGGAAGAGGTTCCAGTAGCGGACCCGGGTGCGCGCGCTGGAGGCGAGCGCGTCCGCGCCGGTGCCGAGCGCGGCGAAGCCGAGGCCGCCGGCGACGGTCAGACCGCCCAGCGCGGCCAAAACGTTCCTGCGGTTCAGTTTTCCACGGTTCGGATACCCGTCGTTCAGGTCAGGTCGTCCCATTCCCTGCCCTCACTGTTCGAGATTCGCTGTTCGAAATTTCGGTGCTCGCTCGTAACTTCGAACGGGACCGTAAATAGGAAGCGCTTTCCCGTCAATGGTTTGCGCAAAAATCGAAGGTCCCCGCCCAGTGGTCGATGACCGGACGGGGACCTGCGAGGGGGAAACTGTCAGCCGGCGAACGGCCGCTGCGGCAGGCCCTTCCCCGCGCCGGGGACGACGAGCACCGAGCCGGAGAGCGGGTGCGGCGCCTCCAGGCCCGTACGCGCCGTGGTGATGTACAGGTCGGTCAGGTCCACGCCACCGAAGGCGCAGGCGGTGGGGCGGGGGACGGGGAGTGCCACGACCCGGTCCAGCTCGCCGTCGGGCGTGTAGCGGCGGACCGCTCCGCCGTCCCAGAGGGCCACCCACACACAGCCCTCGGCGTCGACGGTGAGCCCGTCGGGCCACCCCGCGCCTTCCTCGATCACGGCCAACGGGCGTCTGTTGAGGGGGAGTTGACCGTCATCCACGTCATCCACGTCGAAGACGTCGATGCGGCGGGTCGGTGAGTCGATGTAGTACATCAGCCGGCCGTCCGGGCTCCAGCCCGTTCCGTTGCTGACGGCGACGTCGTCGAGGATCGCGGTGACCGTGCCGTCGGCGGTGATCCGGGACAGGGTGCCGCCGCCCGGGGCCTCGTCATAGCGCATGGTGCCGAAGAGCAGCGAGCCGTCGGGGGCGACCGCGGCGTCGTTCGCGCGGCGGCCGGGGACGGGGTCGCGGTGCAGCCACCGGAAGCCCTCGGGGCCTCCGTACGTCGCCACGCCGTCCCGGAGGCTGACGACCAGGCCGCCGCCCGCACGGGGCTTGGCGGCGCCCACGTGCTGCTCGGTGACCATGACCGTGCGGCGCCCGGAGGCGGGGTCGTAGGTGTGGACCCGGGAGCCGAGGATGTCCACCCAGATCAGCCGCTGTGCGTCCGGATCCCAGGTCGGGCCCTCGCCGAGAGCCGCCTCCGCGCGTATCGCGACGTCGAAGGCCGTGCTGCCCGTGTTCCCGGTCGTCCCGGTCACCCCACCACGCTCCGGTGTCCGAGCCGCTCGGACAGCTCGACGGCACCCTTCGCGGCGAGCTGCTCCAGCTCCACGCGGCGCTCGTCGCTCCAGCGGATCATCGGTACGGAGATGGAGAGCGCGGCCACGACCTGGCCCGTACGGTCGCGCACCGGGGCGGCGACGCAGCTGACGTCCGGGTTCGACTCGCGGCTCTCCACGGCGACACCGCGTCGGCGGATCTCGGCGAGGGCCTCGCGCAGGGCGCCCGGCTCGGTGATGCTGTTCGGCGTCATCGCGACCAGGTCCGCGTTGTCCGGGATGCGGGAGGTCAGCTCGACGTCGGGCAGCGAGGCGAGCAGCATCTTGCCGACGGAGGTGCAGTGGGCGGGCAGGCGCCGGCCCGCCGCGGACACCATGCGCACGGCGTGCGTGGAGTCGACCTTCGCGATGTAGATGACGTCCGTGCCCTCCAGGATCGCCACGTGGACGGTCTCGTCGCAGGTCTCGGCGACGGAGCGGGCCACCTGCTGGCCCTCGGCGGCGAGGTCCAGCTGCTCGGCGTACCGGCTCCCGAGCTGGTACGGGCGCACACCGAGGCGGTAGCGTCCCGGCTGGCCGGGAACCTGCACGATGTACGAGCGGGCGGCGAGCGTGGTGACCAGCTCGTGCACCGTCGTCCGGGGAAGCTGGAGCTTGCGCACGATGTCGGGGGCGGAGAGCGTCCCGTCCCCGTCGAGGAAGAGCTCGAGTATGTCGAGAGCTCGGGTCACGGCAGGTACGAGGCGTCCCACAACCGGCCCCCTCCCTATGTTCGAAATTTCAACAGCCGATCGGCATGACGAACACAGGCTACTCATAGTGCTCTTGCACGGGCAATGGGTTGGTATGGGTGAGGTGCAAGGGGTGACAGTGCACTGGCGCACAGGCGGAGCCGTCCGCGCGCGACGAGAGGTCAGCGGCGGGGCCGAGGGTCGCCGAGTTCGCCGCGGAGTCGCTGCGCGCGGAGTACCAGCTCCAGCTCGAACCGCCGGTCCGGGTCGTCGATCTCGTCACCCCACAGCTCCCTGATCTGGCGGAGGCGGTAGCGGACGGTCTGGGGGTGGACACCGAGCCGCGCGGCCACCTCCGGCGCGCCTCCGCGTGTCTCCAGCCACGCCAGCAACGTCTCCGCGAGCCGCCGCCCGTGCGTCGGCCCGCAGTGCGCGAGCGGCGCCAGGCAGCGCAGGGCGAGGTCGTCGATCAGCTCCTCGGGCTGGAGGAGCACCAGGGCCTCGGTGTGCTCGGTGCAGTGGAGCACCTCCCCGCCGGGCAGCAACCGCCGCTCCATCAGCCGTACCGCCGCATCCGCCCAGCGCAGCGACTTCGCCGCGTCGGCCAGCGGCACCGGCGGCCCGATCGCCCCGGACCAGCCGGTCAGCGCCCGGTGCAGCAGCTCCGGCCGCCCGGCGGCGTCCGGCTCGGGCACGACCATCCGCGGCTGCTCGTACTCCATGTCGAGCAGCACCCCCTGCCCGACGGCGGGTGCCACGGCCTCCCTTGCCGGCCGCAGCAGCACCCCGACCGCGACCTTGTCCGGCAGTGGCCAGCCGATCCGCGCGGCCCGCTCGACGAGCGCCTCGGCGGGGTCGCCCCGGTGGTGGCGCTCGGCGAGCAGCAGCTCCATCAGACGGCGCTGGAGGCGCAGGCGCTCCCCCGCCTGCCGG
Source organism: Streptomyces sp. NPDC090798 (assembly GCF_044768965.1). Classification (NCBI taxonomy): domain Bacteria; kingdom Bacillati; phylum Actinomycetota; class Actinomycetes; order Kitasatosporales; family Streptomycetaceae; genus Streptomyces; species Streptomyces sp. NPDC090798. Next base: position 827,499 of record NZ_JBIVXA010000001.1, on the reverse strand, counting down.
GCCGCGGCCTCGGCGTAACCCCGTACGGACTGGTCCACCAGACCGTCCAGGTACTCGTATCCCGCGTCGACGAGCTCGTACATCGCCGGTGGCGGGATCTCGACCCGCTGCCCGATCTCCGCGAACCGGCGCCAGGCGAGGCGGACGCCCAGCCGGTAGATCGCCTGAAGTGAGTCGAGGCTGCGGCCGTGCAGTCCCTCGCCGCGGCCGAACTCCTGGAAGACCTCGGGGTGGACGCGGGGCCTGCCCTCCGCCGTCTCCAGGTGCTGCACGAAGACCTCGATGGCCCGGCGGATGCCGACGAGGGCCATCGGCTCGCCGGAGTCGTCGAGGACGAGGGGCAGGTTCGGGTACTCGCGGCGGATCTCCCGGAGGATCTCCTCGGCGAGATCCGGCGCCTCGGCCAGGACGATCGCCGCGAACTGCCGCACCTGGGCGCGGGGAACGTCATGCCAGGCCGAGCGCATGGTGACGGTCCCATGGCCGGCCTGCACTTTCCGGTCCGTCTCCGGCGCGCCCCTGGGCACGGTCAGTGCTCCTGGTCGGCATGTTCGTACGTGATCAGGGGAGTGTTCGGCTGGTCGGGGGTCGCGTCGAGCAGCGCGACGATGCCGAGTGCGGCACCCACGGCGAGCGCGGCGGCGGCCGCGACGGTGAGTACGGCGGCCAACAGTCTGGACATCGCAGGGTGAGCCTCTCTGTCGGAGGTCGTCCCCACCCGTTCCCGTGATCCGCGCAGCCCGTTTCGCCGGTCCCGTCCGGCAAGTCCTCAGTCTCGACAATGCATTGACACTCCGTCAAGGGTGCCCGTACGGTTCCCGGCCCATACCGCACGTGCACTTTCCCTCCTGGTGTCGACGCACCCGTATCACCGCGTTCCACCCGTATCACCCGCATCACCCGTGACCGGCCGTGATCAGCCGCGACCAGCCGTGATCACTCGTGCGTCGAGCCTCCTCACGCCCCTGGAGTGCCCGGATGCGCCGGAAACCCTCACCCTTCGCACTGGTCCTGCTCGGCCTCGGCACGTTTCTGCTCGTACTGGCCCCGATGCTCGCGTGGTACGTGGAACCGCGGGCCGCCGTGAACCCCATCGACATCGACACGACCGCCGTCTACACCGGCACGGGCGCCTATTTCGACACCGCGCAGATCCGGACCCTGTACGACAAGCGGATCACCATCACCCAGCAGGTCAGAGGCGATGTCGCCGACAGTGAGCACAGCGGGCGCGCCGTCTGGGACGTGACGACGACGGTCGACACGGACAAGTCGCTGCCCGCGGCCGACCCGTACGACGCGCTGGAGTTCTTCCCGAACCGCTGGGTCACCGACCGGAAGACCAACCAGCCGGTGCACTGCTGCCAGGAGAACCCGCGCTTCGAGGGCGACGCCTACCTCAAGTTCCCCTTCGACGTGCAGAAACACGCGTACCGCTGGTGGGACAACTCCCTCGGCGCACCCATCACGCTGGCCTACCGGGGCACCAAGAAGATCCAGGGTTACACGGGTTACCGCTTCACCGGCACGGTCCCCCCGACGAAGATCGGCACCCGGCTGGTGCCCGGCAGCATCGTCGACCTGCCCGGCCGCCCCCAGGTGCTGGCCGAGGAGTGGTACTCCAACCACGGCATCGAGCTGGTCGTCGACCAGCGCACCGGCCGGGTGCTCTACGCCCAGGTCGGCCCGCGCAGGACGTTGCGCGCCCCGGGTTCCACGAACGACTCGACGCTGCTCCTGGACGCCGACAAGCTGGCCTTCACCACGGCCACCCAGAAGGACCAGGTGAAGCAGGCGAAGAAGGAGAGCGGTCAACTGCTCCTGGTGGGGCAGACGTTGCCGATAGGTGCCGGTGTGCTCGGGTTCGTCCTCGCCGCCGTGGGGGGTGTTTTGGTGGTACGAGGGCGACGGGATCCCGGTTCGCCCGGTAACTCCCCTTCAGCACTCACGATGTGATGGGCTGTCAGCTCCACAAAGCCCGGAATTTGTCACCTCGGTGAGTAGCAGCTTCCCAGCGCCGGGCGAAAACTATCCACCCCCACCCGAGCACAACCCGCCCACACTCCCGTTACAGCCGGTACCCGCCTCCCCCCAGATCGGCAGATTCACCCTTCGAAGCCACCGACCCCGCACTACGCCCCACCCCCCACACTGAGTTCCGCACCCAGAGACGAGTTGGAGCACCCATGCCCCAGCACGTGCCCTCCCCGCTGCGCGCCGCGGTCCCGCGCGACGCGCAGTCCCTCCCGGCGCTTCCCCCACAGCCGCGCCGCATCGTCTTCCTCGCCCACCGGGACCTGGGAAACCGGTCCGCGGGCGGATCCGAGATCCTCGTCGACCGGCTCGCCGAGGGACTGACCTCGCTCGGCCACCAGGTCACCCTGGTGTGCGGCGGGCCCGCGGCCTACCACGACTACCGGGTCGTCTCGGCGGGCGGCGACCTGGGCCACTTCCTGCGCGCCCGCTCCGCCTTCCACCGTCAGGTCGGCGGCTGCGACCTGCTGGTCGAGGTCTGCAACGGCATGCCGTACCTGGCGCCGCTCTGGCACCACGGCCCCACCCTGTGCCTGGTCAACCACGTCCACACGGACCTGTGGCGGATGCGGTTCGGCGGACCGCTGGCGCCCGCCGCCCGGATCGGCCGAAGACTCGAACACTGGGCGCTGGCGGGCGCACAGCGCGGCAATCTGCTGGTCGCCGTCTCGCCGTCGACCGCCCACGCCCTGCGCGCGATCGGGGTGCAGCGGGAGCGCATCCGGGTCGTGCACAACGGGGTCGAGGAGCCGGGGCCGCTCGCCGAGCGCTCACCGGAGCCGCTGTTCGTGGCGATGGGACGACTGGTCGAGTACAAGCGCATCGATCTGCTGCTGCGGCTGTGGGAGCGGGTCCGTCCGGTCACCGGAGGCCGGCTGGTGATCGTCGGCGACGGTCCCGAGCGGGAGAGACTGGAACACCTGGCAGGCCCCGACGTGGAGTTCGCCGGGCGCGTCTCGGAGGCCGAGAAACACCGGCTGCTGTGCGCCGCGTGGCTGCTGCTGCATCCCTCCGCCGTGGAGGGCTGGGGCCTGGTGGTCACGGAGGCGGCGGCGCGCGAGACCCCGGCGATCGCCTTCGACGTGCCTGGGCTGCGCGACTCCGTGGTCGACGGCGAGACGGGTGTGCTGGCGCGCGGCGAGTCCTCCTTCGCGGCGGCCTGGTGCACCCTCGCCCTGTCCACCCACCGCCGCACCCTCATGGGCAAGTCCGCCCGCGACCGCGCGGCCCAGTACCGCTGGAACAACACGGTCCGCCAGTTCAGGGCGGTGGCCGCGGAGGCGGCCGCCTCCTGGCGGAGGTGACGCCCATGGACGGCGACCCCGAAATACCCCGCCGAGCCCCCGCCAAAAGCGCACCCCGTGTCTGGAAGGACCCCTCCTTCCGGCGTTCGTTCACGCTCTTCCGGGCCTTCATGCGGGAGCAGGACGATCCCGAGGGCTGCTACTCGTTGCTGGCCCGCGACGCCGCCGACCAGGTCGAGGCGTACGGCGGCGTCGAGGGACGTACCGTCGTGGACATCGGGGGCGGCGGCGGGTACTTCACCGCGGAGTTCCGGCGGCGCGGGGCGCACGCGTATCTCTTCGAGCCGGACGTACGGGAGTTGGGGGCGAAGCCCGGCGGTTCGGCGGTCGTCGCGGACGGGTATCTGCTGCCGCTCGCGGACGGGGTCGCCGACGTCACCTTCTCCTCCAACGTCCTTGAGCACGTGGCCGATCCGCAGACGTTCCTGAGCGAACTGGTGCGCGTCACCCGGCCCGACGGGCTGATCTACGTCTCGTTCACCAACTGGCTCTCCCCGTGGGGCGGTCACGAGTGGGCGCCCTGGCACTACCTCGGCGCGCGGCGGGCGCGGGCCCGCTATCACCGCCGTACCGGAAAGCCCGCCAAGCACACCCTCGGCGAGAACCTCTTCGCCGTGCACATCGGCACCACCCTGCGGCAGGTGCGCGCCCGCGACGACGTCACGGTCGTCTCGGCGCGCTCCCGCTACTGGCCCATCCTCGCCTCCGCCGTCACCAGGGCGCCGGGGCTGCGGGAGTTCGCCACCTGGAACCTCCTCCTCATCCTCCGGCGGTGTCCACCATGACGACCACGGTCCAGGCTCCTCCCCCGGCGGCCGTCCGCCCCGTCTCGACCACGTCCGGCCCCCCGCACGGGCCGCGGTCCAGGCGCTGGCTGCTGGGGTTCTGGGCCGTGGTGTTCGTGCTGTTCCTGGCCGTGCACCCCGGGCGCATGACATTCGACACCAAGCTCGGTGTCGCGCTCGACCCGTGGCAGTTCCTCTCCGACCTGGGCCAGTTGTGGCACGACCGCGGCGGCTTCGGCGGCATCCAGGACCAGTACGTGGGTTACGTCTGGCCGATGCTGCCGTTCTACGGCCTGTGCAAGCTGATCCACCTCCCGGTGTGGCTGGCGGAACGGCTGTGGCTGTCGGTCGTCGTGTCCGTCGCCTTCTGGGGCGCCCTGCGGCTGGCCGAACGGCTGCAGATCGGCAACGGCTCCTCCCGGCTGCTCGCCGCCGTCGCGTACGCGCTCTGGCCGGTCTTCACGATCGTCGTCGGCTCGACCTCCGCCGCCGCGCTCCCCGGCGCCTTCCTCCCCTGGGTCCTGCTCCCCCTCACCGACGAGCGCTACAGCGCCCGCGTCGCCGCCCTCCGCTCGGCGCTCATCGTCCCCTTCATGGGCGGCGTGAACGCGGCGGCGACCCTCGCCTCGCTGCTCCCCGTCGGCCTGTATCTGCTGTCCCGTCCGCGTGGACCCCGGCAGCGCAGACTGATCACCTGGTGGGTGCCGGGCGTGATCCTGGCGACGGCCTGGTGGGTGATCCCGCTGCTGATGCTCGGCGTCTACGGCGAGAACTTCCTCCCGTACGTGGAGACCTCGGGGACCACGACCGCCACCATGTCGGCTACCGAGTCCCTGCGCGGCGCCGGGAACTGGGTCGCGTACCTCCACTTCGGAGAGGCCTGGCTGCCGGCCGGCTGGACCGTCGCCGCCTCGGTGATCGTGATCGTCTGCTCGGCGCTCGCGGCGGGGCTGGGTCTCGCCGGTCTCGCCAGACGTGACATGCCCGAGCGCCGCTGGCTGGTCCTGACCGTGCTGTCGGTCGCGCTCCTCACCCTCGCGGGGTACGGCGGCGCGTTCGGCGCCCCCTTCCACGGCGTCGTCCAGGACTGGCTGAACGGCTGGCTGGTCCCCTTCCGCAACATCTACAAGTTCCAGACGGGCCTCGCCCTTGCGCTGGTGTTCGGCCTCGCGCATCTCGTCGGGGTCGCCGCCGAGCCGCGCGGCGCCCGTCCCGTACGCGGCCGCCGCTACGCGCCCCTCGTCGCGGCCGTGCTGATCCTGCCCGGCCTCGCCTGGCCGTACCTCAACGGGTCGATCCTCAACCCGGGCTCCTTCCAGCAGCTGCCCAAGTACTGGCAGACCACCGCCGACTGGCTGAAGAAGTACTCCCCCGACTCCCGGGCCCTCGTCGTCCCCGCCACCGCGCACGGCCTCTACACCTGGGGCTCCCCCATCGACGAACCCCTCGACGTGCTCGCCGGCTCCCGCTGGGCCGAGCGGGACTACGTCCCCTTCGGCACCCCCGGCAACCGGCGCGCCATGGACGCCGTCGAGCAGGCGCTCATGACCGGCAGTGACGTCCCCGGCCTGGGGGACTATCTGAGCCGCGCCGGGCTCTACTACGTCGTCGTCCGCAACGACCTCGACCCCGACCAGGTCGGCTACGTCCCGACCCAGACCGTGAAGCGGACCCTGGAACAGTCGGGCTACCAGCGGGTCACCGGCTTCGGACCGGTCGTGACCGGCGGCCGGATCGCCCACCACGCCCCGCTCCAGGTCGAGGGCCTCTACCCGCGCGAGCGCGCCGTCGAGATCTACGAACCGGCGGGCAACGGCGCACCGCGCCCCGGGCAGGCCGGGCTGAGCGCCATCGCGGACACCGCCGTCGTCTCCGGCGGCCCCGAGGCGCTGCTGCCGCTGGCCGCCGACCCCTCGATGCGCGGCCGCCCCGCCGTCCTGACCGGCGACAACCATCCCGGCCTCGGCACCGCCGCGGTCCAGGTGGTCGGCGACGGGCTGCGGCGCGCCGACACCCGCTTCGGCCTGGTCGACTCCAACACCTCGTACACGTACACGCCCGACCAGCGCAACGACAGCGGCAGCGCCCAGGACGCCGGCAAGAAGCCGCACCAGATCCTGCCGACCGAGGGCATCCAGCACCAGACGGTGGCCGAGCTGCGCGGCGCCCGCTCGGTGACCGCCTCCTCGACCGGCAACTGGCTGTTCCATCTCCCCCAGTACGACCCCGTGAACGCCTTCGACGGGAACCCCGACACCGCGTGGGCGGAGGGCGCGTCCGGTTCCGCGCAGGGGCAGTGGCTGCGGATCCGCTTCGAGGGGGCCCTGGACATGCCGAAGTCCTTCAAGGTCACCCCGCTGCCGCAGGACGGCATGCGGTCCGCGGCGACCCGGGTCCGGGTGGAGACGGAGAAGGGCTCCGCCACCAGCTATCTCGAACCCAACGGCATGACCCAGTCCATCAAGGCGCCCGCCGGGTCGACGAGTTGGATGAAGCTGACGATCGTCCGCTCCACCACGCAGCGCGCCGGTCTCACCGGCGCGGGCTTCTCCGAGATCGCCCTCCCGGACGTCCAGGTCACCCGTCTGCTGAAGCTCCCGACCGACGCCGCCGGCTCGGACGCCGCCGCCGAGATCGTCTCCCTGCACCGCACCGCCGACCCCACCGGTCTCGCCCCCTCGGGCACGGAGGCGGGCCTGCACCGCACCTTCTCCACCTCGACGGCGGGATCGTACGAGGTGAACGCGAGCGCCGTCGCGATCACCGGCGACGCACTCGACAAGCTGCTGTACGACGTCTCGCCCCGACAGCCGAACCGCATCGTCGCGACGGCCGACTCCACGACGGACCTCGGCCCCGGCCTCGACGCGCGCAATCTCACGGACGGCAACCTGACCACGGCCTGGATCGCCGGGGACAGGCCGACGATCCATCTGAGCTGGCCCGACAAGAAGCCCGTCTCGTCCATGGTCCTGGCCGCGGCGGGCGGCCTCTCCACCCGCCCGACGAAGATCGAGATCCGCTCCCCGGACGGGGACACCGTGGCCGGCGTCGACGAGAACGGCTGGGCCCGCTTCGACCCGATCACCACGAACCACCTCGACATCACCGTCACCGAGACCGCGCCGCTGACCCTCCACAACCCGGTCGCGGGCGCCGACCTGCGCCTGCCGGTCGGCCTGACGGAGGTGTACCTCCCGGATCTCGCCGAGTACCGCACCCCACAGGCCCTGGAGACACGGGAGTTCTCGCTGCCCTGCGGGAAGGGGCCGACGCTCGCGGTCGACGGGAAGCTGTACGGGACGAGCGCGAAGGGGACGGTGGGGGATGTCGTCGAACGGCGGCCGGTCCAACTGACGCTGTGCCAAGAAGGTTCCTCCAAGCCCGCTTTGGACCTCGGACCGGGCTCGCACCGGGTCGAGGCGGGCGACGCCGGGCCCCTCGCGGTCACGGACGTCACCCTCACCCGTGGGACCGTCGAGGCCGTCGCCGGTGCCGGGCGCGAACTGCGGATCGTGGACTGGCTCGGCGACCGCCGCGAGGTGAAGGTCGGCTCCGGCGCCGCCTCGTACCTCACGACGTACGAGAACTACAACGACGGCTGGCAGGCCACGCTGGGCGGCAAGAAGCTGACGCCCCTGCGGCTCGACGGCTGGCAGCAGGGCTGGCGGATCCCGGCCGGGGCGGGCGGCACGGTCAAGTTGTCGTACGAGCCCTCCACGACGTACGAGGCCGGGCTGATCGGCGGCGGGGTCGGCGTGGCGGCTGTCGCGGGCCTCGTGCTGTGGCGCCGCCGCGAAGCCAACCCCGACGAACCGCAGCCGGCGGCGCCGGACGCGGGGCTCTGGCTCGGCACGGTGGCGCTCACGCTGGTGGGCGTGGTCATCGCGGGACCATTCGCGCTGCTGGTCCCCGCGCTGGCGCTGCTCGCGTGGAAACGGCACGCGCTCCTCGTACCGATCGCGTTCCTCGCGCTCACCGGCGCGGGGATCGCCGCCGCCACGGGCGCCGGGTCGCCACCGGGCGCGAGCGAGGGCGCGTTCGGGCCCGCGGCGCAGTTGCTGGCGTTGGTCGGGTTGTTCGCCGGGCTGGTGAGCGTCCAGGAGCCGCCCGGCGCGGCACCCCGGGGCTCCCGCCCGGTCCCCCCGCTCGGGCCGCCCCCGGGCTCCCAGGCCCCGACGGCACCACTCCCCCGACGCCACCGCGGCGAGAACGGCGGCCCCGGGGCCGCACCGGGTACGGGGGCCAGGCCGGACAGTGAAGCAGCGGGCGGCAATCCCAGGTCGTCGGAGCCGACCGGGGCCGAGCCCCCCGCACCGGCCCCCGGGCCCGACCGCGCCTCCAGCCCGACCATCTCCGCACGCGGCCCCGGTTCCGCCCCGCGCGCGGCGGGTGCGGCGGGTGCGGGTAAGGCGGGGGCGGGCGAGGCCGATCCGCCCACCGCACGGATCGCCTTCCGCAAGGCGGGGAACCCGGCGGACGACGACACGGGAAGGGGCGAGCCACGATGACCGCGCTGGAGCACCCGGCACGGGACGGCACCGACGGACCCTCCCGGCGCCCCGCCCGCGTGCCGTTCCCCGTCGTGGACGAGGTCTCCCGGCACTGTCTCCAGGAGGAGGAACCCGAGACCGTCCACATCGAGGTCCACCTCCCCGGCCGGCTGGACCCCGCCCGCCTCACCACGGCGTTCACCGAGGCCCTGCGCCGTCACCCCCGCATCCTGATGCGCGAGGCCGCGGGCCCCTGGTACCGCCGCCGCTACGAGTGGGAACTCACCCCCGATCCGGACCTGGAGGTCGTCTCCTTCCCGCCACCGGGCCCAGGCGCCCTCCAGCACGCACGGACCCGCGCCCTGCAGACCGCCCCGCCGCTGTCCGCCTCGCCGCCCATCCGCCTGGAGGTGGTCGACGGCGCGGGGCCGCCCGTCGGCAGCGAGGCGACGGACGCGGTGGGCACGGCGCCGCGTCGAAGCGCCGCGCCCCGTACCCACACCGGCCCCCGCCCCAAGGGCACCGTCCTCTTCCTCACCGTCAACCACACCGCCCTCGACGGCCCCGCCTGCCTCCGCGTCCTCGCCACCGCCGCGGAGCTGTACGGAGGCAAGGACAACTCCCCGACCGCACCCCCCGTACGACCACCCGAGGCGGAGGCGAAGACCGTGCAGGTCGATACCCCGTCCACCTGGACCCCGCCCGCCCGCGTGGCCCACGGCACCCCGGAGCCCTCGCCCGGAAACGGCCTCCTCGTCACCGAACTCGGCGTCCCGCACCGCCCCAAGGGCTCCCCGTACACCGTGAACGACCAGCTCATGGCGGCCACCGCCCTGATGATCACGCACTGGAACAGGGAACACGGCGCCCGCCCGCGCCCCCTGCGCATCACGATGCCGGTCGACGACCGCCCCCGGGGCACGGACATGCCCATCGGCAACGGGACGCGACTCGTCGAAGTCCCCTTCACGGTGGAGGAGTTGGACGCCAGTCGGATGGGCGAGCTGCTGCGCCGTACGGCGGAACGGACCCGCGCGCTCAAGTCGCTTCCCCGCCCCCAACTCGGCCACGGCGCGGCCCTCCTGACCGCCCCCGTGGTCCCGGTCGCCTGGCGCGCCGCCCTCACCCGGGGCCTGCGCCGCGCGGCCGGCCCCTGGACGTCGACCACGCTGCTGAGCAACATCGGCCGCATCCCCTACGCGCTGGACTTCGGCGCGGAGGCGGGCCGCGCGCACGCGGTGTGGTTCTCGGCGCCCGCCCGGACACCCCGCGGCCTGACCGTCACCACGGCATCCACCGCGGGCCGTCTGCACGTCGCCCTGCGCTGGTCGCGCACCCTGCTCAGCCACGGCGACGGCGCCCACCTGCGCGACCTCTTCGAGCACTATCTGCACGCGACGGAGGAGGACGGCAGCCGATGACACCCACCACCCCGACCCCGACCACTGCCTCGGTGACGGCAACAGCCGCCGTCCGCCGAGGACTCCGCGACTTCTACGAGGATCCGAGCGTCCCCGTCGCCTCCGGCACCCCCCGCAGTCTCCGCCAGGCCCGGATGCTGGCCGCCGCGCTCGGCCCCGCCACGGCCGGCCCGCGAACCGTGCTGGACATCGGCTGCGGCGACGGCACCGCCGCCGCGACCGCCGCACCCCTGCTCGCCGGACACCGTCTCGTCGGCGTCGACTGGTCGCAGGACGCCCTCAGACGCGCCCACGCCCGGCTGCCGTACGCGATCCGCGGCGAACTCACCGACGGCGGGCTGCCGTTCGCCGACGCCGCGGCCGACGCCGTCCTGTTCAGCGAGGTTGTCGAGCACCTCGTGGACCCGGACAGTGCCCTGGACGAGATCCGCAGGGTCCTGCGCCCCGGCGGCCATCTGATGCTCTCCACCCCGAACCTCGCCGCCTGGTACAACCGCGCCCTGCTGCTCGCCGGTGTCCAGCCCGTCTTCTCGGAGGTGAGCCTGCGCGCGATCCACGGCCGCCCGGGGCGGGAGGTCGTGGGCCATCTGCGGCTCTACACGGCCCGCGCGCTGCGGGAGTTCGTGACCGCGGCGGGCTTCGAGGTCGTAGGACTGAGCGGGGCGCCCTTCCACGGCGTACCGCGTCCGCTGCGCCCCCTGGACCGACTGGCCTGCGCGGCGCCTGCCCTCTCCTCCATCCTGCTCCTGCACGCCCGAAGGACCTAGCCCATGTGGTGGGGAGTGGCCGCGGCCCTGCTGGCCAACGTCCTGTACAGCACCGGATTCGTCCTGGAGAAGCGCGCGCTCGCCGCACTGCCCGAGGTCGACATCCGCCGCCCCGCCCGGCTGCTGCGGCTGGTGCTCGGCAGCCCGCTGTGGATCGGCGGTTCACTGGCGCTGGCCTCCGGTTTCGGCGCCCAGCTCGCCGTCTACCGCACTCTGCCGATCGCCGCCGCACAGGGCATCTTCGTCTCCGGGCTCGTGCTGCTGGTGCTGCTCTCCGCCCGGCTGCTCGGCGAGGAGACGTCGGGCCGCGAGCGGTACGCGCTCGGCGCGATCCTGCTGGCCCTGCTGATGGTGGTCCTCTCCCTGCGCGAGGGCTCGGACCGGGTCAGCCGCAGCGCCCCCGCGCCGCTGATCCTGACCGTGTGTCTGCCCTCGCTGGCGGCGGGCCTGTGGCTGTACGGGGCCGCCGAGCGCCGTGCGCGGCACCGGCACCGGATGCCGACGACGGGTGTCGAGTACGGCGTGGCGGTGGGTCTGCTGTACGGGGTGAGCTCGCTGGCCATCAAGGGCGTGTCGAGCTATCTGACGACCAGTGACCTGGCGGGGGCGTTGATCGACGTGCTCCGCTCCCCGTATCCCTATCTCCTGCTCTTCACCGGCGCGTTCGGCCTGGTCATGTCCCAGGCGGCGCTGCAGCGCTGCCGGGCCTCGCTGATCGTGCCGGTCTGTACGACGGTGACCAGTCTGTTCACTGCGGTGCTCGGCACGCTCGCGTTCGGCGAGGCGCTGCCGCACGACCCGGTGCGGCTGACGCTGCGCCTGGCGGGCACCGCCCTCGCGGTGTCCGTGCTGCTGGTCATGCCCAAGCACGACGCGGCACCCCAACCCCCCATCGTGGCCAAGGAGCTGACGCCACCATGAACCCCGACGACCCGCTGTTGAAGATCCTGGCCTGCCCGCTGGACAAGGGCCCACTGCACCTGCTCGCGGCGGACGAGACCCTGAGCGAGCAGGAGACGCTGTACAACCCGCGCCTGCACCGCCGCTACCCGATCGTCGACGGCATCCCGCAACTGCTGCCGTCCTCCGGGGAGCAGGTCACGGAGGACGAGCACGAGGAACTCCTCAAGCGGATGGTCCCGTGACGAGGCCGACAAGGACCACAAGGACGACGAGGACGACGGGGACGACGGGGACGACGAGGACCTGGGCCGCCCGGCTCGCTCCCCACCTCCCCACCCGCCTCGTCGCGGCGACCGCCCGGCTGGTCTACCCGCGCTTCGAACCCGAACTGGCCCGCCTCGCGGACCTCTGCCCGCCGGGCTGCGGCACGGCGGTGGACGTGGGCGGCTGGTACGGCCCCTGGACCCACCGTCTTTCGGCCCTGGCCCACCGCGTGGTGACCGTCGAACCGGTCCCCCACCTGGCCGGACTCCTCTCCGCCGGCGCCCCCTCCAACGTCCGCGTGGTCCGCGCCGCCGCCTCCGACCGCCCGGGCACGGCACGGCTCTGGCTGCCGCCGGACGACGCGGGCGACCGGGGCGTGTCCTCGTTGGTCCGCCGGGACATCCACGCCCAGGCTGTCGAGGTCCCCTGCGTGACCCTCGACAGCCTGGGCCTCCAGGACGTCGACTTCGTCAAGATCGACGTGGACGGCAACGAACTCGCGGTCCTGCGCGGCGCGCAGACCCTCCTGACCCGCGACCGCCCGGCCCTCTTCATCGAACTGGAGTCCCGAATCCAGCCCATCGCCCCCGTGGTCGACCATCTCGCCGAGCGCGGCTACACGGGCTGGGTCCTGCCCGCCACCACCTGGCTGCCCCTGGCGTCCTTCCCCCTGGAGACCCACCAGGCGCGCACCTCCCACGTGGTCACCCAGGGCCTGCTGCGCCGCGTCCTGCCCCTGTCCGGACCCCGTTACGTCAACTCGGTCCTGTTCCTCCCGAAGGGCCGCAGCCCGGGCGCCGACCGGATACGCGACCATGGACCCCATGCCCGCCAAGCGACCCGCTAGCCCCTTCACCCCGCTCGACTTCCAACTGGTCCTGCTGCGCCGCATGGCCGACCACAACCCCGACCTCGTCGAGGACGCCCGCCACGAGCTGGGCGTCTCGATCGCCGACATGCGCGAGGCGAACCGCCGCTGGCAGGCGATGCTGCACGCCCCCCGCTCGCGGGCGGCGACCTCCCGCTACCGCTCGATCCTCGGCGCCCCGGAGTCCGTCACCCCTCGCCAGATCGGCGACCTGGCCTGCGAGGCCCTGCTGTGGCCCGTCCCTCTCTGGCCCGACCTCCGCTTCGAGGTCCTCGTCGCCCCGAACGGCGTCGCCTGGAACGAGTGGCTGGTCCGCACCCCCGGCGCCCCGAGCCCCCGGCTGGAGACCCTCGACGACCTCACCCCCTGGTCCTGCACGGTCGACGAGGTCGCCCGCGCCTTCGCCCCCGCCCGCCCCCTGGAGGGCACGGCCCCGACGCGCTGGGGGCTGGCCTTCACGGCCCCGGACGCATCGGGCGTACGACGCGAGTGCGCGGCGGAGTTCGCCTGGGGACTGCTGCAGCGCGTGGGCGTCAGCGGAGAGCGGCCCTGACGATGGCCTCCGCGACGACGGGCACGGACTCCGGGTGCAGCCACAGAAACAGGTTCGGCTCGACGAGCTCCAGCTCCATGACGCACGGGTTCCCGTCGTCGCCGTCGACGAGGTCGACGCGGGCGTAGAGCAGCTCCGGGCCGTCCGGTCCCTGCGGTACGGCAGCCAACGCACGTTCCGCGACGGCGAGTTCGGCCGGGGTCGGCTGCCAGGGCTCCAGGCGGGGATGCGCCACCTTGTCCGCGTCGTAGGCCGTGCCGGGTTCGAGGACGGCGCCCTTGCGGCTGGCGTGCAGCAAGCGGCCGCCGTAGAACTGGAGCGCGCGTTCACCTGCGGTGTCGATGCTGGTCAGGTAGGGCTGGACCATGGCGGTCAGCCCCCGGTCGTGCATCCGCTCCAGCTGTCGTAGGGCCGTCTCCCGCTCCTCGGGCCGGTACCGGGCGGCGAGCCGCGCCCCCGCGCCGGAGGTGGGCTTCACGACGTACTCGCGGTCGCCGGGGAACTCCGCGGCCTCGCCCGGCGCGAGATACCGGGTCGGCACGGTGGGCACCCCCGCCTCCGCGAGTTCGCCGATGTACCGCTTGTCGGTGTTCCACCGCACCACCGCCGCCGGGTTCGCGAGCCGCGTCAGCTTCCCGCACCGCTCGGCCCACGCCACGAACTCCGCGACCCGCCAGCTGTAGTCCCAGGTGGACCGGATCACCACGAGGTCGAAGGCCGCCCAGTCGACGTCCGGATCGTCCCAGTACCCGACGACGGCCTCGGCCCCGGCCTCCTCCAGCGCCGCCCTCAGCACAGGCAGATCCCGGTCCAGGCTCTCCGCGCCCTCCTCGGGCCGGTAGGTGGCGAGCGCGATACGTGCGCGGGCGGCGGCGGTGCGGGGCACGGCGGACTCCATCCTCGAAACGGCTGATCCGCGGGGAGGCTAACAATCTCCGAGGGAACTCCGGCAACCCATTTGACCTTCACCTTCGGTGAAGCCGCAGCATCGGTGGCGGAACGAGGAACGAGGTACGGATGACGGGGCGCGACACGACCACTCGGGGTGGGCGCATGGAGATGCTGACGATCGGGGCCTTCGCGAAGGCGTGCCGGCTGTCGCCGAAGGCACTGCGGCTCTACGACGAGCTGGAGCTGCTGCGGCCCGCCCGGGTCGACCCGGCGACCGGGTACCGGTACTACGCGGTCGCGCAGCTGGAGCGGGCGCGGCTGGTGGCGTGGCTGCGCCGGATCGGGATGCCGCTGGCCCGGATTCGGCAGGTGTGCGCTCTGGACGACGCGTCCGCCGCCCGGGAGATCCGCGCCTACTGGGCGCGGGTCGAGGCCGAGACCGCCGGTCGGCGGGAGCTCGTGGCGTTCCTCGTGGATCACCTCTCGTACACATCGAGCACATCGAGGAAGGACACCACCATGCTCGAACTCCGCTACTCCGCACTCTCCGACACCGGTCTGGTCCGCCCGGCCAACCAGGACACGGCCCATGCGGGCGCCCGCGTCCTCGCCGTGGCCGACGGCTTCGGCGCGAGCGGCGCGCCCGCCAGTACCGCGGCCGTGCAGGCCCTGAAGTATCTGGACGGCGAACCCCTTCCGGGCGGAAGCGTCCTCGACCTCCTGGAGGACGCGGTGCAGGGGGCCGCGCGGGCCGTCCAGGACACCGCACCGGGCAAGGACGACGGCACCACCCTCACCGCCATGGTGTGGACCGGATCCCAGCTCGGACTGGTCCACGTCGGCGACTCCCGCGCCTATCTGCTGCGCGACGGCGAGCTGTTCCGGATCACGCACGACCACACCATGGTCCAGTCGATGATCGACGAGGGCCGGCTCACGCCGGAGGAGGCCGTCGTCCATCCCCAACGTGCCCTGCTTCTGAAGGCACTCACCGGCGGCGCCGACTCCGTCGCACCCGATCTGCGGTTGTGCGACGCCCTGCCCGGGGACCGCTACCTGCTCTGCTCGGACGGCCTCTCCACCGTCGTGGCGGACGAGGAGCTCCGGCGGCGGCTGAGCTCGGCCCCGGCTCCCGACGCGGCGGTACGGTCCCTCGTCGAAGCCGCGATCGACGGCGGCGGCCCCGACAACGTGAGCTGTGTGGTGGCGGACGTGGTGGAGACCGACGGGGGTCCCCGGCTCGGCTGACTCAGGGTGAGGCAGGCACGCTCTCCGCCGCGGTGGCCGCGGCCTCGCGTACCGCCCTGATGTCGTCGGGGTGGCGCAGGGCTCGGGACACGGCCTCGATCTCCTCCAGCAGATTCTCCGTGTCCGGGTTGTTGAGAGGCGCGGTGGCGTCGTCCTGGCGGGTTCGCTTCCTCGTCTCGATCGCGTCCTGGACGGTGACCGCGTGGGCGAGGGCCCCCGCCCGGCCGGCCTCGAAGCCGAGGCCGAGGGCGGCGTCGTACGCCCTCCGCCGGAGGTCCTCGTCGATGAACCTGGCCAGGTTCAGCAGCGCGTCCCGGATGAACGTCTCGCGGCGCGTGAGGCGCAGTTCGGGGGTGGCGCGCAGCCTGAAGGGGACGCGTCCGCCGCCCGTGACGGTCCCCATCAGGCGGTACAGGGGGCGCAGGTGCCAGTGGCCGAGCCGGGTGTGGGCACGGCGGTGCAGGTACTGGCCGGCATGCGGAAGGATGAAGCCGACCGCGATGAGGATGGCGGAGAGGCAGGCGACCGGCGGGGCGAGCCCGGTGCTCAGCCAGTCGAGGTCGTGGCCGGTCCAGCGGGCGACGACGGCGGAGAACTTGGACCCGTCGTAGAGCAGGTTCATCACGTAGCCGACGCCGAGGAACTTCAGACCGCCGCGCAGCCAGACGTCGAGTCCGCCGGCGCGGATCCAGTTCCAGATCAGCTTGGACGTGATCAGGCCGGCCACAGTGTGCGCGAGCAGGTAGAGCACGATCTCTTCGCGCATGAAGGGGGTGTTGGCGTAGTACGTGTCGAGGTCCCGTATCCGCTCGACGGGGACGTCGGCGAGCGCGAACAGCACCCACAGCGCGACGATCACGCTCGCGTAGACGGTGACCACCCAGCGGATGGCGCGGCGGGTGGCGCCGGAGCGGTCGGAGATGCCCTTGCGCCATGCGGTGATCAGGAGCAGGCAGGAGCCGCCGAACGCGGTGATGAGGCTGTAGACCAGCGGGGCCGCGATGTTCGGTACGCCGGTGACGCGGTTGGTCCAGGCGATGGTCGCCGGAGCCGCGAAGACGAAGACGCCGCAGGCGAGCACGAGCAGACCGCCGACGGCCCGCAGCAGCGGGTCCCTCCACAGCTTGACGATGCTGGGCAGTTTGATCGCCAGCGCGGCGGTGAGGACGGCCGTCGGGATCCAGAAGGAGATGTAGAGCCCGGCGAAGAAGCGGGAAGGATTCATCGCCGGTCAGTCCTGGGGTCCGCGGTAACCCAGGGAGGCCTGGATGGCCTGTCCGACCGGGTCGACGGGGCCCTTCGTACGCGGGCCGGTCACCCAGGAGCGGAAGACGCTGGCGAGGTGCAGGCCGAAGTCCTCCGCCTCGGCCTCGTCGGCCTCGTGCGAGCCGTTGCGGGCGGCGACGGTGAGCGCGATCTCCTGCCAGCCGGGGTCGTCGGAAAGCGCGCCGGCGGCGGCCGCCGCACCCGCGTAGTGGTGGTGGGAGTTGGAGTGCCCCGCCATCATGTGCCACAACTCGTGGCCGAGTATGACGAGTTGCTGCACCGTCTCGGCGCGTTCTTCGATGATGACGAGGTCGAAGTCGTGGAACTCCATCCACAGCCCGGTGACTTCGATCTCGTCGGGGAAGCGCTCGAAGCGGAGCTGGATGGGGCGGTCGTCGCGGCGCCGGCTCATCTCCTGACAGAGGGCCTCGGCCAACTCCCGTACGTCCACGGGGGCGTCGAGTCGTTTCTTCAGCGCGCGGGTGAGCTCGACGGCGAGGCCACGCCTCTCGGAGTCGGCCCGGCGGGAGAAGAGAACGGCGGCGCGCTTCCACGCGGTACGGAAAGGCCTCATCGTTACCCCTCCTCGCTCTCGTCGAGATACGCCCCGTACAGCGCGCGGACGCGTCGGCGGACGCGGTCGTCGACCTTGAAGTCGACGATCCCCGTGCCGTCGAGGAGCGCCCGGACCTCTCCCTCGGCCAGGGCCGTCCTTCTCGACAACTCCCCCTCGCCGAGCAGGACCTCCCCGCGATCGAGGCCCTGCTCGGCGAGGTGCGCGTCGAGACGCGCGAGTGTCTCGTGAAGAGGAGGCAGCGACGCACTCACCCATGCACTCCCGGCAGTTGACCCGTCAAATTCTGACGCTGTGAGCCGAGACTACGGTCCCCGGCGGGGCCCACGCCACGCTTTCCGAACGATGGTTCCCGATTCAAGAACGATCGCTCCTGTGGGGCGGAAGAACCGGTACCGCCCCGGTCAACGGGGCATGAAGCGGCCCAGCTCCCGTGACTTCTCCCGCAGTCGTGACTCCCAGGTGCCACCCTCCGGCGGGGCGGACATCCCGGTGAGAGCCGAGATCCGCACATTCTCCGACGGGCCGTCCGGAGCGGCACCGAGCCGTGCCCAGTCCACCGCGACCCCGCCGCGCTCCGCGAGAACCAGCACCGTGGCGGCGAAGCCCTCGGAGAGGGCCAGCATGACGGCGTGACTCGTTCTTCGATGCCACGCCAGCAGCGCGTCGACGAAGACCGCGAAGGCGTCCTGGTCAATCCGGCTCTCGTCGTTCACCATCGGCCCGATACCCGACGCGAGTTCCAGCTCCGCTTCGAAGAGGGCCACTTGACGAAGAAACAACCGGGACGCCCCATTGGAGGGATTCCACAGGGTCTCGTCACCCATGTCGTAGTCCTGGCTCATGCAGTCTCCTCGTTCCGCCGCGGCGGGCCAGCGTAATCAGCCACGGCCGATGCCTTCGCGGCAATAACGGCCGTCGGCGCGGGGGGTCGCAGGGTGGACCCTGACTCTGCCCACCTTCAGCCTGTCGACGGCCTCGGCCAGTCCCGGGCGCGGAGTGACACCCGTGTCGAGCATCGTCTCGTACCGGAAGGACCAGCAGTCCCAGAGCCGTCTGCTGCACGCGTTGGCGGGCGGTGCCCGGGAGCGGATCGGTGAGACGGGTACGGGGCGCGGGGTGGGACTCGCGTGGCTGGCGTCCGGGGCGCGGGAGGGCGTAGGGCTGTTCAGCGTGGAGCGCGACGCCGAGCGGGCCCGGGTCGCGGCCGAGGTCTTCGCCGACCGGCCCGAGGCCGAGGTGATCCACGGCGCCTGGCGGCGGATCGAGGAGCACCGCCCGTACGACCTGCTGGTCCTGGACGGTGGCGGCACCGGCAAGACGCCCGGCGACGACCCGGCCGACCCGGCCCGGCTGCTGACTCCGGGCGGCGCGGTGGTGGTCGACGACTTCACCCCGGCCACCGCCTGGCCACCCCTCCACGAAGGCGCCCCCGACCGGGCCCGGCTGCACTGGCTGAAACATGTCGCCCTGGACGCGGTCGAACTCCGCCTCGCCGAGGACCTCGCCACGCTGGTGGGCACGCGGCGACGGCTCGCCCCGACGGGGTCGAGGTCGTCATCGGAGTGAGCGCGGCGGCGGATTTGCCTCGCGCTGGTGTAGGAACGGTGCTGACTGTCACGGCAGCACGTCCTCCAGCAGGTCCCTAACGGCAAGGAGTACCCCGCGTGTCCTCCCTCTTCCCCGCCCTGGTCAGCGGTTCGACCGCACGGCGGCCAGCCCTGCGTTTCGGCGACCGGTCCCTGACGTACGCGGAGCTCGCCGCCTCGGCGGGTGAGCTGGCCGCCAGGCTCGAAGGCCGGGAGAGGGTCGCCGTGTGGGCGACGCCGTCCCTGGAGACCGCCGTCGGGGTCGTCGCCGCGCTGCTCGCCGGGGTGCCCGCCGTGCCGCTCAACCCCAAGTCGGGGGAGGGCGAACTGGGGCACATCCTGTCCGACAGCGCGCCGTCGCTGGTACTGGCCGAGCCGGGCGTCGAACTGACTTCACCCGTCGACCAGTTGGAGCGGCTCGACGTCCAGGCGGGCGTGGCCGGTCAGGACACCCACGAAGGCCCCGGCGCCCCCGCACGCCCCGGCGCCGAACCGGACGACCCCTCCGCCCCCGCCCTCGTCGTCTACACCTCCGGCACCACCGGTCCGCCCAAGGGCGCCGTCATCCCGCGGCGCGCCATCGCCTCGACCCTGGACGCGCTGGCCGAAGCCTGGCAGTGGACCGGCGACGACGTGCTCGTGCACGGGCTGCCGCTCTTCCATGTGCACGGGCTGATCCTGGGCATCCTCGGCCCGCTGCGGCGCGGCGCGGCGGTGCGGCATCTGGGCAGGTTCAGCGCGCAGGGCGTGACGCGGGAGCTGGGCGCGGGCGCGACGATGCTGTTCGGGGTGCCGACGATGTACCACCGGCTCGCCGAGGCGCTGGCCGAGGACACCGAACTGGCCAAGGCGCTCGGCGGGGCGCGGCTGCTCGTGTCCGGTTCCGCCGCGCTGCCGGTGCACGACCACGAGCGGATCAACGCCGCGACCGGACGCCGGGTCGTCGAGCGGTACGGCATGACCGAGACCCTCATGAACACCAGTGTGCGGGTGGACGGGGAACCCCGGCCCGGCACCGTCGGAGTGCCGCTGCCCGGCGTCGACGTGCGGCTCGTCGAGGAGGACGGGACGACGATCGCCTCGTACGACGCCGACGGCACTCCCACCGGTACGTACGACGGCGAGACCGTCGGCGAGATCCAGGTCCGGGGGCCGAACCTCTTCACCGAGTACCTGAACCGGCCCGACGCGACCGCCGCCGCGTTCACCGAGGACGGCTGGTTCCGCACCGGCGACATGGCGGTCATCGACCCCGACGGCTCGGTACGCATCGTCGGTCGCAGGGCCACCGACCTGATCAAGAGCGGCGGCTACAAGATCGGCGCCGGGGAGATCGAGAACGCGCTGCTCGAGCACCCGGCCGTGCGCGAGGCCGCCGTCACCGGTGAGCCCGACGAGGACCTGGGCGAACGGATCGTGGCCTGGATCGTCCCCGCCAACCCCGAAGCCCCGCCCTCCGCCGAGGAGTTGGCCGACCATGTGGCCCGCCGCCTCGCCCCGCACAAACGCCCGCGGGCCGTGCGCTACCTCACCTCGCTGCCGCGCAACGACATGGGCAAGATCCTCAAGCGAGCCCTCCCCGACGCCGTCGCAAAGGCCCCTGAGCATGACTGAGCGCTTCTCCGCCCGCGAGGCCATCGCCCTGGCCAGCGATGAGTTCCGTGAACTGCCCGTACCCATGCGGGTGTTCAAGCCGGATGGTCCCTTGTCCTGGCAGGGGTACGACGACTCGCGCCGCCGCGCCGTCACCCGTACCGGCGAGGACGAGTCCGTCGTCTGCGGCACCGCGGTCATCGGCGGCACCCGCGCCGTACTGATCGCCTTCGAGTTCGGCTACCTCGGCGGCTCGCTCGGCGCACGCACCGGCGACCGCGTCGAGGCGGCCTACACCCACGCCCGTGAGCGCCGCCTGCCCGTCGTCTCGCTCGTCGCGACGGGCGGCAGCCGGATGCAGGAGGGCATGCTCGCGCTCACCCAGCTCCAGCGCGTGGCACGGCAGTCGGCGCTCGCCCGGGAGGCGGGGCTGCCGCAGATCGCCGTGCTGCGGGATCCGACGACGGGCGGCGGCTGGGCGACGCTGGGTGCGGGCGCCGACGTGACCCTGGCGCTGCCCCGCGCCCAGGTCGGCTTCGCAGGATCCCGGGTCCGCCCGCCCGACGCGGACCCGGCGGCGTACACGGCCGAGGCCCAGGTGGCGGCGGGCGCGGTGGACGCCGTCGTACGGGAGGAGGAGCTGCGGGGGACGCTGGCACTGTGGCTGGCCCTGCTCACCGCTCCCGCGGCCGAAGCCGGGGACGAGGTCGAGCCCGAGTCCAGGTCCGAGCCCCAGGTCGAGCCCGTCCCTGCGCCGGCCGCCCTCGGCGCCCCCGGCCTCCCCGCCACCGGCTGGGACGCCGTCCGGCACGCCCGCTCCCCCGAACGCCCCCGGGCCGCCGCCTACCTGGACGCCTACTTCTCGCGCCGCGCCGCGATCAGCGGCGACCGTTGCGGCGGCAGCGACGACGGCATGCTGTGCGGGTTCGGTTCCGGACCCGCGGGGCGGACCGTGGCGTACGCCGCCCAGTGCGGGACCGCGACCCGCCCCGCCGGATACCGCACCGCCGCCCGGCTGATCAGGCTCGCCGGCCGGCTCGGCGTCCCCGTACTGACGCTGGTGGACACCCCGGGCGCCGCCAACGACGCTCAGGCCGAGCGGCAGGGCGCGGGCTCGGCGATCGCGGACCTGTTCGCCGCGGTGGCCACCGCCCGTACGCCCGTCACCACCCTGGTGATCGGCGAGGGCGGCTCGGGCGGCGCGCTCGCGCTGGCCGCGCCCGGCAACACCTGGGCCACGCCGGACAGTTACTTCTCCGTCATCGCGCCGGAGCTCGCGGCCGCGATCCTCAAGCGCCCGGCGAGCGAGGTGCGCGCCACGGCGGACCAACTCCGCATACGCCCACAGGACTTGGTGGAGCTGGGCGTGGTCCGGGGCATCGTGGAGCACGCGGAGCGCTGAGCGTGCCCGTCGTGGAGCACGCGGAGCGCTGAGCGGGCCACCCGGCGCACTGGACCGGAGTGAAGCGGCGGCGCCGGCTCCCCCCTCCCAAGGGGAACCGGCGCCGCCCGTTCAAAGGGGACGGGCTATCGCACCCCCACCGCCCGGATGACCTCCTGGCTCACCGAGCCGCCCCGGTCGTCCCGTGCGGAGGCCCGCAGGGAGATGAACTCCGCGCCGCGCGGCACGCTCAACGTCCCCTTCCAGGACGCCGCGCCGCCACCGCCCGACAGCGGGACCGTCCGCCACGACTTGCCGTCGTCGTAGGACACCTCCAGCTTCCCGCCCCCGATGGTCCCGGTGCCGGGCGCGCCCTTCACGTACTCGGCGTGGATCCCCACCGGCACCCGGCCGCCGCGCACCGCGCCCGCGAGGTCGGTGTCGATGTCGTAGCCGAGGTTGATGAGCGGCAGGAACGTCCAGCGGTCCGCGGGCGTGGCCGCCGAGCGGAGGGTCCACTCGGAGTGGCCCTTGGTGGACAGGGTCCAGCGGTCGGGGTCGAGAGTGGTGTCCGTGACGACCTTGTAGGTGTGCTCGTCGGCGGGCGCGTCCCACACGTACGCGCCGGAGCTCTTTCGCTGGTCGACCAGGGTGCCGTCCTGATACACGGACGTGAACTGGGTCATCCCGGTGTCGTCGCTCCACACGTCGCCGAAGCCCGTGTGGTCGGGCCCGGAGTCGCCCCAGCCGGGCGTGTTGAACTGGATCTGGTTGCCCGCGCGCTCCTGTCCCCAGCCGAGCCCGGTGCCGAGCCACGCGTGCCAGACCGGCTTGAACCAGTTCAGCGTCGCGTGCGAGCCCCCGCGGTAGTGGACGAGCCCACTGCGCTCCTCCAGCGCGCCCGCCCCGAGGTTCACGGACTCCATCCACGTCTGTCCGGTGCCCGTGGAGACGTAGTCGGTCCGCTCGGCCGGGTAGTCGATCCGCTCCTGGAAGCCGATCCCGATGGGGAAGGCGTCGGTGACCGAGTAGCGGAACTCGCTGCCGGAGACGGGCTTGACCGCGTGGAACCTGGTGCCCAGCACGGCGAGTTCACGCGCGCCCGGTTCGTACGTGAGGTCGCCGCGCGGAATGGCCCCCTCGTGCCCTTCCGAGAGGTCGTAGACGTACGGCGTGTTGCGCGTCCCGGTCATGTCCACACGCCCGGCGGCCCGCAGCCGTGCCGCGTCCGCCGCGTTCACCGTGGCGACCTGCAGCGGCCGGTCGGCGTAGTCGTCCGTGCCGAACCAGGCGTTGAGGCGCCCGGCGGCGCCGTCGGTGACGAACAGCGCCTTGGCGCCCGCGTCCTGGGCCGCCTGGGCGAGGGCGGTGGGCTCGACACCGTCGGCGAGTGTCGCGAGCACGGCCTTGCCGCTGACCCCGGTGAACGGTCCGGTCCCGACGTCCACCAGCGGCAGCTTGCTACGGCCCTCGATCAGGGTCGCGCCCGGCTGGGCGACGGCCTCGCCGACGCCCTTCACCTCCAGCAACGGCTTCCCCAGCCGCCACACGGTCCGGTACTCGAAGGTGCCCTGGGTGACCTTCGCGGTCGGCGCGGCGAAGATGCTGTCGTACTTCACGGGCACCTGGACGGCGCCGAACTGGTCGGAGCCGCCCGCGCTCCTGTCGTACTCCATGAGCAGCTGCCGGGTCTCGGTCCGCCGCTCCACCTCGGCCCTGATCTCCCTCAGCTGCCGTCCGTCGAGGGTGACCTCGCGGTCACGGTCGAGGGTGATCTCGGGCGCGGCGAGGAAGCCGAGCCCGAGCGAGTCGGCGCCGTGGCTGCCATGCACGTCGAGGAAGGAGGTCAGGCTGTACGCCCCCGGCTCGAGCCGGAGTTTCAGGGTGCCGGAGTCGTCGACCGAGGCCGGGAACGGGTCCACGCCCCCCGCGAGTTGCTGCACCGCGAGGTAGGCGGCGGTCGGCTCGCCCGCGCGGTCCTTGACGTGGACGGTGAGCGTGTACCGCTCCTCCTCCTTGACCAGCCCGAACACGGTGTGCGCGACGGGCGTGCCGCCGACGGACGCGACGATCTGCCCGGAGGTGTCGCCCACGGGCGCCTTCGAGCCGTCGCCCGTCACGGTCGTCGACGCGCTGCCGTGCGCGGGCACGGTGAGCGCGGAGTCGGCGAGGGTGGCCACCCCGTCGGCGGCGCCCCGCACGGCGAGGCTCAACTCAATTGCCGTGTCGGAGGAGTTGGTGTAGGTGACGGTCTTCGTGACGGGCTGGTTCGCCTCGTACGGCCAGCTGTAGAAGCCGAGATCGGCGCTCCCGGTGGCGGTGACCTTCGCGTCGACCGCGTCCGGCACGCTCACCCGGCCCGAGCCCAGCACATAGGCGGACGCGTCGAGTTGCTTCGACGTCGACATCAGGGCGTCCTTGAGCTGGGCGCCGGTCCAGTCGGGGTGCTCCTGGGCGAGCAGGGCGGCCACACCGGCGACATGCGGCGTCGCCATCGACGTACCGCTCATGGAGGTGTAGTAGCCGCTGCCGGCGACGAGCTGGGAGCGGGCGGCGAGGATGTCGACGCCGGGTGCGGAGAGGTCGGGCTTGAGGGCGTTGTCGCCGTAGCGCGGTCCTGCGCTGGTGAAGTAGGCGGCCTGGTCGGCGGAGTCCACCGCGCCGACGGTCAGCGCGGCGTCGGCGGCGCCGGGGGAGCCGATGGAGGAGGGGGCGCCGGTGTTGCCCGCGGCGACGACGAAGAGCGCGCCGGTCTCCTTGGACAGCGTGTTCACCGCCTGCGCCATGGGGTCCGTGCCGTCACTCGCCTCGGTCGAGCCGAGGCTCATGGAGATCACCTTGGCGTGCACGTCCCGCGCGGCCCACTCCATGCCCGCGATGATCTGCGAGTCGCTGCCCGAGCCCTGGTCACTGAGGACCTTGCCGACGGCGAGCGTCGCGTCGGGCGCGACACCCCGCTCCTTGCCGTCGGAGGCGGCGCCGCTGCCGCCGACCGTGGACGTCGTGTGCGTACCGTGCCCGTTGCGGTCGGCGACCTCCTGACCGTCGATGAAGCTCTTGCTGACGGAGATCCGTCCGGCCAGGTCGGGATGGTCGGCGTCCACCCCCGTGTCGAGCACGGCGACCGTGACGCCCTTCCCGGTGAGCCCGGCCTCCCAGGCCTGCGGCGTACCGATCTGGGCGTTGCTCTCGGCCAGGTCGGCGTGCACGCGCCCGTCGAGCCAGACCTTGTCGACCGTCCCGCCCTGCCGGGTGAGGGACTGCCAGAAGGTGCGCCCCTTGTCGGCGGAGACGGCGGCGCCCCGGATGCTGGGCAGCGCGCGCTTCTGCTCGGCCCCGCGCAAAGTGGCCGAGCGGGCCCCCTTCCCGTAGGTCACGATCAGCGGCAGCTCGGCCGTCTTCCGGTCGGTGAGCCCCTGACGTATCAGCTCGCTCACGTCGAACAGCCGCCGGTCGAGGGTGCCCGCCCGCAGATAGGGCAGTGCCTCGTCCGGCACGACGGTCACGGCGCCGTTCGTCACCTGGGTGCGGACCGCCCCCGTGGCCCCCCGGGGCCGCTCGACCGTGACCGTCTTCTTGCCGGCGCCGAGGTCGGTGACGGTCACCTTGTCGCCGGTGACGAGAGTGACGGTGTGGGTGACGGAAGCGGTTCGCGTCGGGGCCGGGGCGGCTGCCCCGGCCGCGCCCGCCCGCCCCATGGGCAGTACGGCGAGCACGAGCCCGGCGGACAGCAGAGCCGCCCCCCGTCTGACTGGTCCTCTGGTCATCGATGACCTCTCCTCGTCGGCACGTGGTGGCTCCGGTGCTGCGAAGAGTCTCGGGGGGCCGGTGGTGCACGGGAGTTGACGGAACCTGGCGAGAAGCTGCCCTGGCGGGTTTCCGCCAGGGCGCCGAGATCACTCATCCGGACAAGACCACCCATCCGGCGTCCGGACATGACCACCCATCCAGCGGCACCCGCCCGGCCCCCCACAAAAGGCGCCTGGTCCGGCGCCCGTCCACGATGCGATTAAGGACCGCCACCCGGCGGAGCCCCACGGTCTGCTCTCGGGAGGACCTGCCATGACCGCCAGTCTCGAGCGGTTGCGCCGCTGTCACTTCGCCGTCGACCTGGGCGCGGCCCGGACCCGGGTGTATGTGAAGGGCGCGGGCCTGGTCGTCGACCAGCCGAGTGTCGCCGCGATCAACACCAAGACCGGCGCGCTGATCGCGGTCGGCGAGTTCGCCGAGAAGATGACGGGCCGCACCCCCGACTACATCCGGGTCATGCGGCCGGTGTCCGGCGGCACGGTCGTCGACATCGAGATGGCCCAGCGCATGCTGCGCCAGCTGCTCGGCGACAAGGTCCGCCGCGCCCTGCGCCGCAAGCCCCGGCTGCGCGCCGCGGCCTGCACCCCGCACGACGCGGACCCGCTGGCGCAGCGCGCCACGATCGAGACGCTGGTCGGGCTGGGGGCGCGGCGGGTCGAGCTGGTCGACACGCTGATCGCCGCCGCCGTCGGGTGCGGACTGCCCGTCGAACAGCCCGAAGCCACCATGATCATGGTGTGCGGAGCGGCCGCCACCCAGGTCGCCGTGCTGTCCCTGGGGTCCATCGTGACCGCCGAGCGCATTCCGGTGGGCGGCG
Organism: Streptomyces sp. NPDC090798; assembly: GCF_044768965.1. Taxonomy (NCBI): domain Bacteria; kingdom Bacillati; phylum Actinomycetota; class Actinomycetes; order Kitasatosporales; family Streptomycetaceae; genus Streptomyces; species Streptomyces sp. NPDC090798. The sequence goes on along the minus strand of NZ_JBIVXA010000001.1, from coordinate 800,938 downwards.
AGGCCGTCGACCGCGCGATCGTGCAGCACCTGCGCCACCAGCACGAGCTGATGCTTCCTTCGCAGTCGGTACGGCCCCTGCAGCTCGCCCTCTCCGGCAACGGGCTGACCCCGCACGGTCCGGCGTCCACGGAGATCCACGGGCGGGACGTGGCGACCGGCCTCGCCCGTTCCGTACAGGTCGACACCGCCGCCGTGCGCGATGCCATCCAGACCCCGCTGACCGCCGTACTGGACGGGATCGGGAAGGTGCTGCGGGCCTGCCCGCCCGACCTGGTGGCCGACCTCGCCGACCGCGGCATCATGATGGTCGGCGGCAGCGCGCTGCTGCCGGGCCTGGACCAGATGCTGCGGCAGGCGACGGGCATGCCGGTGCACATCGCCGAGCGTCCCGACGTGTGCGCGGTGCAGGGCCTGGGCTACATGCTGGAGGGCAAGATCGAGCCGCTGATGCTGGACCCTCTGGCGCTCTGACGGCCGGGCCCCGGAAAGTCCCCGGTATGCACGATCCGGTCCCCCGCCTGCCGTCGCTCCTGGAAGCCGTCCTCAGCGTCGGCACCGACCTCGAACTGCGGGCCACGCTCCAGCACATCGTGGACGCCGCCGCCGAGCTCACGGAGGCCCGGTACGCGGCGCTGGACATGACCGATCCGGCACGGGACGGGCTCACGGAGATCCGCACGGCAAAACGGCCCGATCCTGCCGACCTTGCCCACCCTCCCGGGCCGCCCGAGCCGCCCGAGCCGCCCGAGTCACCCGAGCCGCCCGAGCCGCCCGAGCCGGTCGTGCCGGTCGTGCCGCCGGAGCTGGTCGTGCCGATCCACGTCTACGGCGAGGTGTTCGGCGATCTGCGCCTCGCGGGCAGGCGCGAAACCCCGTTCACGGACGAGGACGAGCAACTCGTACGGGTCCTGGCGACCCAGGCCGGCATCGCGATCGGCAACGCCCGGCTGTACGAGACGGCGCGGCAGCGCGAACGCTGGATCGAGGGCGCGGCGGCCGTCACCACCGCGCTGCTCAGCGGCGAGAGCGCCGCCGACGCGCTGATGACCGTCGCCGAACGGGCCCGGCTCCTCGCCGAGGCCTCGGCCGGCGTCATCCTCCGGCCCACCGAGGACGGCGGCATGAAGATCGTGACCGCCTCCACGCTCGACGACCTGGGTGACGTCGTCGGCGCCCTGATCGAGCCGGGCAGCCCCGTACTCGAACAACTCCTCGGTGGTGAACCGGTGTTCATCGACGACTCGGCGACCGAACCGCGGATGACCACGCACGTACGGCACCGGTTCGGGCCGAGCATGATGCTGCCGCTCCAGGCGGGCGGCCGTCTCATCGGCACGCTCGCCCTCCCCCGCCGGCGCGGCGGCCGTCCGTACACCGCGGTGCAACGGCTGCTCGCCACCCAGTTCGCCTCACAGGCCGCGCTTGCGCTGGTCCACGCCGAGGCCCAGCACAGCAGGGAGCGGCTCGCGGTCTACGAGGACCGCGACCGGATCGCCCGCGACCTGCACGACCTCGTCGTCCAACGGCTGTTCGCGACCGGCATGATGCTGGAGTCCACACAACGCAGGAGCGCCGGCGCGGACGACGACACGCACGCGACCCTCGGCCGTGCCGTCGACGAACTCCAGTCCACCATCCAGGAGGTCCGCACGGCGATCTTCGCGCTCCAGCAGCCGCCGGCCGACGCCCCCACCACCTTCCGCGGCAAGGTCCTGCGCGAGGCGGCGGGCGCGGCCGCGGTGCTGGGTTTCCAGCCGTCCACCCGGTTCACCGGCGCGGTGGACAACCGTCTCGTGGAGCCCGTCGCCGGCCGGCTGCTCACCGCGCTGCGCCGCGCCCTGGCCGCCGCCTCCCGCCGCGCCGGTGTCTCCCGCGTCGAGATCACGGTCGACGCGACGGCGACCCTCCCCGACAGACGCCCCGGGGTCCGCCTGACGGTCTTCGACGACGGCGATTCGGGGAACGGCCATGCGCGGGACGGCGATTCGGGGGGTGGCGGCTTGGAAGGTGACGGACCGGAAGGCGGCGGCTCCGAAGGCGGCGCGGGTACGACGGTCACCTGGCAGTCGCCCCTGTGAGCCGCGCCCACAACTCACTTGACGTCCCCGCGGGGCCTCCGTAGCGTCGCAGCCCGTACGCCCACATGACCGATATTCACATCCGAGGACGGGATGGCCATGGCTCAGCGACGTGTGGTGGTGTCCGGCGGCGGTACCGGGATCGGCCTGGCGACAGCGGAGGCGTTCGCCGCGGACGGGGACCATGTGGTGCTCCTCGGCCGCCGCGAGGACATCCTGCGCAAGGCGGCCGACGCCCTGAACAGCCAGTACGGCGAGTCGACTGCGAGCTGGTGCGCGGCGGACCTCGCCGACCCCGAACAGGTGGATCGGGTAAGGGAGTTCATCACGGCGGACGAGACCCCGGTGGACGTGCTGGTGGCCAACGCGGGCGGCAACGCGGCCCGCGAACCCGACGGCACGCTCGCCTCCATCGCGGACAGCTACCGCGACAACTTCGACGCCAATGTGCTGACCGCGGTCCTGCTCACCGAGGCCCTGCTCCCCCACATGCGCCGCCCCGGCGGCCGTATCGTGCAGCTCTCCTCCATCGCCTCGCTGCGCGGGCCCGGCTCGTACGGCGGCTCCAAGGCCTGGGTCAACACGTACACCTACGCTCTCGCGCAGCGCGTCGGCCCCGAGGGCATCACCGTGAACGCGGTCGCCCCCGGTTTCGTCGGCGACACGGAGTTCTTCGGCGCCCGCGCGACGCCGGAGTTCATCGCCTCCCGGGTCGGCCAGACCCTGACCGGCAAGCCGGGTCAGCCCTCCGAGATCGCCGCCGCCGTCCGGTACGTGGCGTCACCGGAGGCGGCGTACCTGACGGGGCAGCTGCTGCACATCAACGGGGGCGCGGCGCTGGGCCGTTGACCCCTCAGCCCTCCCCCTGGGGCGCCCGGACAGGCGGACGCGGCGTCACGGTCACCTCCGGGACGGCGCCGCCGCAGCCCAGTACGACGTCGAGGACCCGGAGGAACTCGTCCACGTCGAGCAGGGAGCCCGTCAGATGGCCGCGCCGCCGATGGAGGACAGGCAGGCGGCGACTCCCCCCGACTTCGTCAGATGCGGGAGCGCGGCGCTCGTGACCAGCGCCGCGCCGATCACATGGGTGTCCATGGCGCGGCGCCAGGCGTCGGCGTCGAGTTTCTCGACCGGCGCGAGGGGGCCGATGCCGGTGGCGCAGACGAGGGCGTCGATGCCGCCCAGCCCGGCGGCGGCCTCCTCGGCCGCCGCCCGGCAGGACGACTCGTCGGTCACGTCACAGGCGACGGTGAGCGCGTCCGGGCCCGCCTCCTTCGCCGCGTCGACCAGCCGGTCGCGCCGGCGTGCCAGCAGGGCGACCCGGTCGCCGCGGCGCACCAGGTCGACCCCGATGCACCGGCCCATCTACGCGCTCGCGCGCAGATACCCCGAGTTCGCCACCTGCCCGAGGAACGTCAGCCGTGTGTCGGTCGCCATGTGCTTGTCGAAGGCCTCCTTGATTCCGGGCCACTTGGGGTGCCCGAAGTCGTCGAGTACGACGATCCCGCCGGGCGCGACGATCCGCTCGGCCCACTCCAGGTCCGCGGCGACACCGGAGGCGGAGTGGTCACCGTCGACGATGATCACCCCGTAGGAACGGTCGGAGACCAGGGCGCGCACCTCGGGGTCCTCGGAGAAGCCCTGCTGGACGCGGGCCGCCGCACCGGCCGCGCCGACCAGCGCCAGATTGGCGCGCACCGCGGCGCCGCGCACGGGAGTGCCCGTCGGGTCGGCTCCCTCGGTGGTGCCGGGCTGCAACTGGAGGCCCGCGAGCGGGTCGACGATCGTCAGACGCGAGTCGCGTCCCGCGCGCTCCATCATCCGGATCAGGGCCGCGCCGAACATCCCGTACAGGGTGCCGATTTCGAGGATCTCGTCGTTCGGCGGGTCGAGCAGCGGGACGGCGGAGAGCTTGCCGCAGATGTTCATGGTGCCGCCGGCGATCCGGCCGACCCCGAGCGCCTCCAGAGCGATGAGCAGCCGGAACGCCTGGGCGATGTTCCGCTCGGCGCCGCCCCTGTCCCCGCTCACCTGCGCCAACTCCTCGATGGCGCGGTCGAGATGGACCTGGGCCGGCATGCGCGACACGCCGCGACCCGTCCCGTCGAGCAATAGTTCGAGGGGGCGCTGACGATTGCGCAGCGCCGACAGCTCGCGCTGGAGTCCGCCTTCGGATCCGTCCCCGATGGAGCGGCGGATCTGGCGTTCGATGCGCTGATCGATGAGGTCGGCGATCGGACGCAGTGCGCGCCTGGCGGTCTTGGTGGTGAGGAACGCTCGCATGGCTCTTTGACCCTCGCAGGTATAGGAGAAGTGCTGCGTACGCGGGGGGACAGAAGGTGCGCACACCCTGATGACGACCGGCTGCGCAGTGGGGACCCAACGCCCAAAGGACGGTAAAGCGTAAACGTCTTACAGCTAAAACACAGCGAACGCCGGCCCCCCAAAGGGGAACGCGTGAATGATGCTTGGGCCACGAGAGGGTTACGTGCGTCCTGATGTGACGTGCCGCCGACTGAACGGCGGGTCAGGAGGAGGAAGCGGGGTCACGGAACGGGGTCGCACCGCGACACCCCGCGCCCGGCGGATCCTCCTCGTACCGCGGAGCTCTCTTCCGTCGCCCGCCGTGCCGGGGCCGTGGCGCTCCACGTCCCCACCGGCCGTGGTTCCGCCGACGTCGAGCGGGCCCGCAAGGCCGGCCCGGGGGCGGAAGAGTCACTCGGGGCGGCCTCGACCGTCAGCGACTTGGTCCTGTCGATCTGCCCACCGCACGCGGCGGAGGACGTCACGCACGAGGTTCTCGGGCACACCTTCCGCGGTGCCTACGTGGAGGCGAACGCCATCAGCCCCGATCGGGCCCTCCGTATCGACATCGGCGGAGCCTGCCGCGGACGCGGCATCGTCATGGTCGACGGCTCGACCATCAGCGCTCCTCCCGGAGCGGGCAGCGCCCCACGGCGCTACCTGAGCGGCGACCCGGAGGCTGTCGGACGAGTGGCCGCGGCGTTCGAGGGCACCGCCGTACTCGCTTTCTGCGGCGGGGGTCGCGGCCCCCTCCGTACGCCGCGCCTCCATTCGCCCACCTCCACACACCCGACGACCAGGACTGACGTCCAGTTCCGTCACTGCACCACCTCTCACCCCTTTCGGCCCGGTGCCGGGAATCCACCGCAGGAGCCCAACGACGTTACGTGCGGGAAACCTTGACGATCACTGTCCCGGGTGCCACGATTCCGGCGCCGCCATGTTTACGTAAACATCGCCACCGACCCAGCCCCGGCCCTGAGAACAGGCCTCGCCGTGCCGACCGATGTTTACGTAAACACAGCGTTCCGGTCGGTGGATCAGGGAGGAGCGGACGGATGGGTTCAGTGCCGCAGGCGAGGGTTCACGGCGTCTGGAGACCGTCGAGGTCGAGACGGCGCAAGAACCGCGCCTCGCACCTGCCTTGAGCACGCCGAGGCCCACCCCGCGCGGGCGACAGGACCGCCCCGCACTCCCCCACACCCTTCCGCCACACCGGTGAAGCGCCACCGGCGAAGCACCACCGCACCACCGCCACAGCACCGGTCGTCACCGGGCCCACGACGGCGAGCCGACGCCCCCCGCGTCCCGTCCGGCCCGGCGAACCTTCCGACGGCCGCCCAGCCCCGCGCAGGCTCCGCCGGGCGCCGAGCCGCAGTCACCTGAAAGGGCAAGTCGATGCGCAACACCCCCGCCAGAACCCGCCTCTCGCCCCGCCTGCGCGCCGCCTTCGTGGCGCTCCTGATCGCCGGCACCAGCGGTACGGCAATCGCCGCGACCAGCGGCACGGCCGTCGCCGGCGGCCCCGTCCACGCCGCGCCGAGCAAGGACACGACCCAGTTCAAGGGCGTGAACTGGGCCGACCCGCGCGACAACTACGCCGACGACCCCGTCGTACTGTCCGGCCTGTCGACCTCCGACAGCTACGCCCGGACCTACGCCAAGGCGAGCCGGATCATCTCGGCGTTCCGCGCGAACCTCGGCGCCAACACCGTCCGGCTGCCCATCAACCCGTACACGGTCAACGGCTCGTACTGGAAGTCCTACCGCGGGGTCATCGACGCCGCGTCGGACAAGGGCTTCAAGGTCATCGTCTCCTACTGGGAGGGCACGGGCGCCCGCAAGGACGGCTTCATCGACGATCCCGCCACGTTCTGGCCCATGTGGAACACGGTGGTCAAGACCTACAAGAACGACAAGCGGGTCTACTTCGAGCCGATGAACGAGCCCCACGGCTACACCGACACCGAGTGGGCCGACCTCGCCGCGAAGTGGCTGGCGACCTACCCCTCCGTCCCGCGCGAGCGGGTGTTCGTCAGCGGCGCCGGCTACAACGACCACGTCACCTCCGTCTGCGCCGACCCGCGCCTGAAGGGCACCTACCTCTCCCTGCACCACTACGGGTTCTGGAAGGACTACGCCACCTACGACCAGTGGGTGTCCGACCTCAAGGAGCGCATCGGTGACTGCGCGAGCCGTACGGTCGCCGACGAGTTCGGCGCCCCGATGACCACCGGCCTCGACTACAACAAGCCGGACGCCTCCAACAACTACGTCAACTACGTCCAGGCCGTCACCGACACCTTCCGCCAGTTGAAGATGGGCTCCGTCTACTGGCCCGGCCTGCGCACCGACGACACGTACTCCCTGCAGACCCTGACCGGCGACCCCGCCCGCCCGTGGCTCGCCACCACCAACCAGTCCGGCGCCGACCGCCTCGCCTGGGCCTGGGGCCGCGGAAAGCCCGTCCAGCCCTGACCCGACCCGCCGGCCCGCCCGTCACCCGCGGGCCCGATCGGGCCGCTCCCGGCTCGAACTGACGTCACACCAGGGAACGGCGATACGCCAGTCGTTCCTCCGGACGAGTGCAAAGAGCGCGAAACGCACGACTGCGGCCCCCGGATCAGCTCCGGGGGCCGCAACCTTGTTGCTGGCAAACCACGAGTGCGCAGGCGGCATCGTTTCTTCACGCGTAGCGCGGAGTGGGGCGGGTGGGACTCGAACCCACGGCCGACGGATTATGAGTCCGCTGCTCTAACCGGCTGAGCTACCGCCCCTTACGGCGCGTCGCGCACATTTGTGCGCGCCGTCTGCCGCAGCATAGCCGCTCATACGATCTCCTGCTTCGGATGGTCGGCAACGCATGACCATGAGGACTTCGGCGTGGCCTGCGCGGTTCCGCCGGACATGAAAAAGGACCCCTGAGGGGTCCTCTTCCGTTGCTCTCCCGACTGGACTCGAACCAGTAACCTGCCGGTTAACAGCCGGCTGCTCTGCCAATTGAGCTACAGGAGATCGAGCTCCCCCGACTGGACTCGAACCAGTAACCTGCCGGTTAACAGCCGGCTGCTCTGCCAATTGAGCTACGGAGGATTGCCTCGTTGCATCGAACGCACCTACCCGGGTATTCGCCAGGGGGCGTGCGCTCGCTGCGACACATACATTAGCGCAAGCAGGGGGGTGCTCCGCCAATCGGTTCCCCCCGCACCGATGCCGACGCAAGGGAAGGGTGGCCGTCATGCGCTACCGGCTCACATTCGTCGCCGGACTGGCTCTGGGTTACGTGCTCGGCACGCGCGCCGGGCGCGAGCGCTACGAGCAGCTGAAGAAGTCCGCGCGCCAGGTCGCGCAGAACCCCGCGGTGCGCAACACCGCCGAGACCGCCGCCCAGCAGGGGCGCGAGATCGCGGGCAAGGCGTTCCACACGGTCGGCGAGAAGGTGGGCGACCACGTCCCCGACTCGGTCACCGCCCGCGTCCGCTCCCTGCGCGAACGCAACACCAACGGCACCCGCGAGGACGACTGGGGCACCAGCAATACCTAGGGCCCCGCGGGTGGCGCGGGGAACCGCCCGACCAGCCCCCACCGGCCGAAAGCCGAGCGACTCCCGGCAGGCGGGGGCGAGGGGCTCCCTGACGGCGCCGGTGCCCGCGCCACCCCGTCCGACCTGCGCTCCGGCCCGCCGAGCACCCCGTGAACCGGTCGCTACCGCCCGGCCCGGCGCGCCCATCCCCCGCCGTACGGCAGAATTTCCGCCATGGGGATAGTCGCCGGGTTGGACAGTTCGCCCGATTTCACTCGCATCGTCGTCTGTGACACGGACACGGGGGCCGTGCTCAGGCAGGGGTATGCCCCGCATCCGGTGGAAACCACCGAGGGCGGCGGCCGTCCTTCCGATGTCGATCCGCAGGCCTGGCTGCTGTCCCTGGGCGAGGCGGCCGGCGGCGGGCTGCTCGAAGGCGTGCAGGCCATCGGCGTCTCCGCGCAGCAGAACGCGCTCGTTCCGCTGGACACGCAGGGCAACACGGTGCGGCCGGCCATGGTCGGCGGTGACAAGCGCGCACAGGTCGCCGCCGCCGATCTCGTCGACGCGCTCGGCGGGCGCGAGGCATGGGCGCAGGCCGTGGGCCACGTACCGCAGGCCGCCCAGCCGGTGACCAAGCTGCGCTGGCTGAACAAGACCGAGCCCGACGCCGCGCTGCGCACCGCCGTGCTGCTGCAGGCGCACGACTGGCTGGTGTGGCAGTTGCTCGGGCGGCCGCTGCGGCGGACCACCGACCGGGGCGGGGCCTCCGGGACCGGCTACTGGTCGGCGGCGACCGGCGGCTATCGGCCGGATCTCGTCGAGCTCGCGCTCGGCCACCAGGCCACGCTGCCCGAGGTGCTGGGCCCGTCCGAGGCGGCGGGAACGACACCCGAGGGGCTGCTGATCTCCGCGGGCACCGGAGAGACCATGGCGGCGGCGTTCGGGCTCGGCATCGGGCTCGGGGACGCGGTCGTGTCCCTCGGCGCCTCCGGGTCCGTGATGGCCGTACACCCCGAGGCGCTGGTCGACTCCTCCGGCATGATCACCTCACTGGCGGACGCGACCGGCCTGCATCTGCCGGTGGTGACCACCCTCAACGCCGTACGGACGCTGCGCGGCGCCGTCGAACTGCTCGGCCTGCCCGACCTGGAGAGCCTGTCCGAGCTGGCGATGAAGTCCACGCCGGGCTCCCACGGGCTGGTCCTGCTGCCGTACCTGGAGGGCGAGCGGACCCCGAACCTGCCGCACACCGCCGGGACGCTCGCGGGACTGCGGCGCGAGTCGATGCGGCCCGAACACCTGGCGCGGGCCTCCTTCGAGGGCATGCTGTGCGGGCTCGCGGACGCGCTCGACGTGCTGCGCGGGCGCGGCGTGGACGTACGGCGGGTGTTCCTGCTCGGGGCGGCCGCCGAGCTGCCGGCCGTGCAGGCCGCGGCGCCCGCGCTGTTCGGCGCGCAGGTCGTCGTCCCCCAGCCGGCGGACTACGCGGCGCTGGGCGCGGCCCGTCAGGCGGCCTGGGCCCTCGGTGTCTCGCAGGGCACGCTCGACCCCCAGCTGCCACCCGTCTGGCAGGGTGCGGTCGCCCAGATTCTGGAGCCCGGTGAGGAACTGGCCGTGGGTCAGGCCGTACGGCAGCAGTACGTGTCCGTACGGGAACAGACGCATCCGGGGGCGTTCCGGTCATAGGGGGCATCGAGGGGGTGTGGAGGGGTGCTCCGGTGGGGACCTGGCGGCCGACATGGACCCTATGACGTACGTCTCAAGTCCCGGTTCCGGTCCGCTCTTGGTCCGCTCTTGGATTAATCGGTTGAGGTAACGCGGGTGGAGTGTCCGACGATAGGGGGTGGTGCACCACCGACCGCACTGCCGTCGCCGACTCCGAGAGAAGCCGCGTGCTCATACGACTGCTTCGGACCTACCTCAGTCCGTACAAGAAACCCATCGCTCTCCTCGTGCTGCTGCAGTTCCTGCAGACCTGCGCGACCCTGTATCTGCCGACCCTGAACGCACACATCATTGACAACGGTGTCGTCAAGGGAGACACGGGTTACATCCTGTCCTTCGGCGCCCTGATGATCGGTATCTCGCTGGTCCAGGTCGTCTGCAACATCGGCGCCGTCTACTACGGCGCCCGTACGGCGTCCTCCGTCGGCCGGGACATCCGGGCCGCCGTCTTCGACCGGGTGCAGTCCTTCTCCGCACGCGAGGTGGGCCACTTCGGGGCGCCGTCCCTGATCACCCGCACCACCAATGACGTCCAGCAGGTGCAGATGCTGACCCTGATGACGTTCACCCTGCTGGTGTCGGCGCCGATCATGTGTGTGGGCGGCATCGTGCTGGCCCTCGGCCTGGACGTGCCGCTCTCCGCGGTCCTGGTCGCCGTGGTGCCGGTGCTCGGCATCGGAGTGACCCTGATCGTGCGCCGGCTGCGCCCGCTGTTCAGGACCATGCAGGTGCGCCTGGACACCGTGAACCGGGTGCTGCGCGAGCAGATCACCGGCAACCGCGTCATCCGCGCCTTCGTCCGGGACGACTACGAGAAGGACCGCTTCGAGTCCGCCAACGCCCAGCTGACCGAGGTGTCCCTGGGTACCGGCCGGATGCTCGCCCTGATGTTCCCGATGGTCATGACCGTCGTGAACCTCTCGTCGATCGCCGTGGTCTGGTTCGGCGCCCACCGCATCGCCAGCGGCGGCATGCAGATCGGCGACCTGACCGCGTTCCTCGCCTACCTCATGCAGATCGTGATGTCCGTGATGATGGCCACCTTCATGTTCATGATGGTGCCGCGCGCGGAGGTCTGCGCCGAGCGCATCGAAGAGGTCCTGGACACCTCGTCGAGCGTGGTGCCGCCGAGCGCGCCCGTCGTGGAGCTGCGGCGCCACGGCCACCTGGAGATCCGCGGGGCCGGGTTCCGCTACCCGGGTGCCGAGGAGCCCGTCCTGAAGTCCATCGAACTGGTGGCGCGGCCGGGTGAGACGACCGCCGTGATCGGGTCCACGGGCAGCGGCAAGTCGACGCTGCTCGGGCTCGTGCCCCGGCTCTTCGACGCCACCGACGGAGAAGTCCTCGTCGACGGCGTGGACGTGTCGACCGTCGAGCCGAAGCTGCTCGCCAGGACGGTCGGGCTCGTCCCCCAGAAGCCGTACCTCTTCGCGGGGACGGTCGCCACCAACCTCCGGTACGGCAATCCGGACGCGACCGACGAGGAGCTGTGGCACGCGCTGGAGGTGGCGCAGGCCAAGGGCTTCGTGGAGCGGCTGGAGAACGGCCTGGACTCGCCGATCGCACAGGGCGGCACCAACGTCTCCGGCGGTCAGCGCCAGCGCCTCGCCATCGCCCGCACCCTCGTCCAGCGCCCCGAGATCTACCTCTTCGACGACTCCTTCTCCGCGCTCGACTACGCGACCGACGCGGCGTTGCGCGCGGCGCTCTCCCAGGAGACCGCCGAGGCGACCGTGGTGATCGTCGCCCAGCGGGTGTCGACCATCAGGGACGCCGACCGGATCGTGGTCCTCGACGAGGGCCGGGTGGTGGGCACGGGGCGGCACCACGAGCTCATGGCCGACAACGAGACCTATCGGGAGATCGTGCTCTCCCAGCTGACGGAAGCGGAGGCCGCCTGATGGCCGGGCCCATGGGACGCATGATGGCCGGGGGCGGCCCCGATCAGCGCTCGATGGATTTCAAGGTGTCCGGGAAGAGACTCCTGGCCCAGTTCAAACCCGAGCGCGTCACCATGTACGGGATGCTGGTCGCCGTCGTCCTGAGCGTGGGACTCTCGGTGGTCGGACCGAAGATCCTCGGCAAGGCCACCGACCTGGTCTTCGCGGGCATCATCGGCCGGCAGATGCCGGCCGGCGCCACCAAGGCCGAGGTCCTCGCCGGAATGCGCAAGCGCGGCGAGGGCGGCATGGCCGACATGCTCGCCGGGACCGACTTCACCCCCGGCAAGGGCATCGACTTCGGTGCCGTCGGAAACGTACTGCTGCTCGCGCTCTGCACGTTCCTGCTGGCCGGCCTGCTGATGGCGGTGGCGACGCGCCTGGTGAACCGGGCCGTCAACAAGACCGTCTACCACATGCGCGAGGACCTGCAGGCGAAGCTCTCGCGGCTGCCGCTGTCGTACTTCGACAAGCGCCAGCGCGGTGAGGTGCTCAGCCGCGCCACGAACGACATCGACAACATCCAGCAGACCCTGCAGCAGTCGATGGGCCAGCTGGTGAACTCCCTGCTGACCATCATCGGCGTGCTCGCGATGATGTTCTGGGTGTCGTGGCTGCTCGCGCTGGTCGCGCTCGTCACGGTCCCGCTCTCCTTCTTCGTCGCCACGCGCATCGGCAAGCGCTCGCAGCCGCACTTCGTGCAGCAGTGGCGCACCACCGGCATGCTCAACGCCCACATCGAGGAGATGTACACCGGGCACACGCTGGTGAAGGTGTTCGGGCGGCAGGAGGAGTCGGCGGCTCAGTTCGCCGAACAGAACGAGAAGTTGTACGAGGCCGGGTTCAAGGCGCAGTTCAACAGCGGGGTCATGCAGCCGCTGATGATGTTCGTGTCGAACCTGAACTATGTGCTGGTGGCGGTGGTCGGCGGTCTGCGCGTCGCGTCCGGCTCGCTGTCGATCGGCGACGTCCAGGCCTTCATCCAGTACTCCCGCCAGTTCTCGATGCCGCTGACGCAGGTCGCCTCGATGGCGAACCTCGTGCAGTCCGGTGTCGCGTCGGCGGAGCGCATCTTCGAACTCCTCGACGCGGAGGAGCAGGAGGCCGATCCGGTGCCGGCGGCGCGCCCCGACGAGCTGCGCGGGCGGGTGGCGCTGGAGAACGTGTCCTTCCGCTACGACCCCGAGAAGCCGCTCATCGAGGACCTGTCGCTGAAGGTGGAGCCGGGCCACACGGTGGCGATCGTCGGCCCGACCGGCGCCGGCAAGACCACGCTGGTGAACCTCCTGATGCGGTTCTACGACGTCACCGGCGGCCGGATCACCCTCGACGGGGTCGACATCGCGTCCATGTCCCGGGACGAACTCCGGGCCGGAATCGGGATGGTGCTCCAGGACACCTGGCTGTTCGGGGGCACGATCGCGGAGAACATCGCGTACGGGGCCTCGCGGGAGGTCACCCGCGGGGAGATCGAGGAGGCGGCGCGGGCCGCGCACGCGGACCGTTTCATCCGTACGCTCCCGGATGGCTACGACACCGTCATCGACGACGAGGGGACGGGGGTCAGCGCGGGCGAGAAGCAGCTGATCACCATCGCGCGGGCGTTCCTGTCCGACCCGGTGATCCTCGTCCTCGACGAGGCGACCAGTTCCGTCGACACCCGTACGGAGGTGCTGATCCAGAAGGCGATGGCGAAGCTCGCGCACGGGCGGACGTCGTTCGTGATCGCCCACCGGCTCTCCACGATCCGGGACGCGGACACCATCCTCGTGATGGAGAACGGGTCGATCGTCGAGCAGGGCGCGCATGCGGAGCTGTTGGCGGCCGACGGGGCGTACGCGCGCCTCTACAAGGCCCAGTTCGCCCAGGCGGTGGCCGAGGTCGACTAGGGGTGGTGGGTAGGGGTGGCGGGGCGCGGGACCCTTTTCCTCGCCCCCGCCGCCCCTACCCGTCCCAACCTCACTTGGGGGCTCCGCCCCCAAACCCCCCCATCGTCCTGAACGGCCTCGTCCTCAAACGCCGGACGGGCTGAAGGCCCCTAGGGGCGCGGGGAACCGCGCGACCAGCCCCCACCCGCCCGCAGCCGAACAACTCCCGACGCCCGGGGAACCGGGGCGAAGCCCCGCCTCAGGGGCGCGGGGAACTGCGCGATCAGCCACCGCCCGCCCGCGGCCGGAAGGCCGCCCCACGGGGTCTGGGGCGGAGCCCCGGGTGGATGGGACGGGTAGGGGCGGCGGGGGCGAGGGAAGGCCGGGTCAGTCCAGGTAGCCGCGGAGTTGGTCCGCGAAGGCGTGGTCCCTCAGTTTGTTGAGGGTTTTGGACTCGATCTGGCGGATGCGTTCACGGGTGACGCCGAAGATGCGGCCTATTTCCTCGAGCGTGCGGGGACGGCCGTCGGCGAGCCCGTACCGGAGCTGGACGACCTTGCGTTCACGCTCGCCGAGCGTGGAAAGCACCGCTTCCAGGTGTTCCCGCAGGAGCAGGAACGCCGCGGACTCCACCGGCGACGTCGCGTCACCGTCCTCGATCAGGTCGCCGAGCGCCACATCGTCCTCCTCCCCCACCGGCGCGTGCAACGACACCGGCTCCTGGGCAAGACGCAGCACCTCACTCACCCGCTCACCGGGAAGGTCGAGGTGCGCGGCGACCTCGTCCGGCGTCGGTTCGTAGCCGCGCTCCTGCAGCATCCGCCGCTGGACCCGCACGACCCGGTTGATCAACTCGACCACGTGGACGGGGACCCGGATCGTCCGGGCCTGATCGGCCAGCGCCCGCGACATGGCCTGCCGGATCCACCAGGTCGCGTACGTCGAGAACTTGTACCCACGGGCGTAGTCGAACTTCTCCACCGCCCTGATCAGACCGAGGTTGCCCTCCTGGACCAGGTCGAGCATGGTGAGCCCGCGGCCCACATAGCGTTTCGCGACCGAGACGACCAGGCGCAGGTTCGCCTCGATGAGGCGCCGCTTGGCCATGCGGCCCATGACGACGAGTTTGTCGAGGTCGAGGGCGAGCTGACTGTCCAGGTCGGGGGTGAGACGCAGCTTCTCCTCGGCGAAGAGTCCGGCCTCGACGCGGCGGGCGAGTTCGACCTCCTCCGCCGCGGTGAGCAGCGGAATGCGGCCGATCTCGCGCAGGTACTGACGGAACAGGTCCGAGGAGGGCCCCCCGGTGTCCGTACTGCGTCCTCGGGGCAGTTCGACGGGTTCGGGGACCTCGGCCTCGGTTTCGACCTCCACGGGCTCGGCCTCGGCCGCGGCCTCGACGGCGCCCGCCGCCGGCCCGTCCGGCTCCGTCTCGGGGTGGTGCGCGGCACCCCTCTGCGGGGGCACCGCCGTGACGACGTCGGGCTCGGCGTCCGTATCCGTGTCCGTGAGGTTGTCGGTCTGTGTGAGGGTCTGGGTCTGCACGGGGGCGACCTCCAGGAATGTCGCTGCTGAGGCGTGCGGCAGCGGTACGTCGGGGATGGGGTCGACGGCCTCGCCGCTGTCCATCCCGTAGTCGTTTGGCGGAACCGCGGGAATCGGAAACCCGTCGCGTGCGGGTCGGCCGCGCTCCGAGGACTCAGGCACCGGAACCCAGTGTGGAGTACGACACATCGCCGCCACGAGGGGCGTGCGGTGACTTTTTGCTTCCGGTCCGTGACCCAGTGGTTACCGTGCCGTCCGAGTGCGCAGCTCAGCGCGCGCGAAACCGGTTGAAGGGCGTACGGGATTGGCATGTGCGCCGGGCCCATCCGGGCCGGGCGGCCTCAGAGCGCCTCCGCGCCCCGCTCGCGCAGCGCCTGGCCGTACTGCTGGAGCACCCACAACTCGTTCTGCACGGCCGCCAGCTGGGCCGGGTCGCCGTGGGCGCTCGCGCGGGCCAGGGCGCCCTGGACGTCCACGATGCGGCGCTCGACGGCGCGGCGGCGGACCATGACGAGCTGGTCGCCCGCGTAGGTCTCGTCGACGGTCTTGCGCATGATCGCCTCGACGGCCAGCTCGGTGACCATGGAGCGGACCACGTCGTCCGGGGCGGCCTCGCGGACCCGGACCAGGTACTCCTGGGGGTCCTGCGTGCCGTAGTCGGCGCCGCCCGCCTCCATGATCGCCAGGCGTACGGCGGCGTAGGGCGCGGCGGTGAACTCGTCGATCCCGTAGGCGTCGAAGGCCGGGGAGACCAGCTCGGGCCGCTGGAGGGCGAGCTTGAGCAGCTCGCGCTCGGTGGCGTAGACGGGGTTGCGGAGGTTGAGGGCCGGGCCGCCTGTGGGCGTCCGGACGGCGGCGTACGTCTGCTGGGGGCGCCCGTCGGCGGGGGCCGGGCCCTTGCCGCCGCGGTCGCGGGCCCAACGGGCCAGCTGGGCCACCCGCTTGACCACGAACTGGGTGTCGAGGATGCCGAGCATGCCGGCGAGCTGCACGGCGACCTCGTGCTGGGCGCCGCTGTTCTTGATGCGGGCGACGATGGGTGCCGCCTCGTCCAGGGCCGCCGCGCGGCCCGCCGGGGTCTCCAGGTCGTAGCGCAGGATGATCTGGCGCAGGGCGAACTCGAAGAGGGGCGTGCGGGGTTCGACGAGGTCGGCGACCGCCTCGTCGCCCTTGGCGAGGCGCAGGTCGCAGGGGTCCATGCCGTCCGGCGCGATGGCGATGTACGTCTCGGCGGCGAACTTCTGGTCGTCCTCGAAGGCGCGCAGGGCGGCCTTCTGGCCTGCCGAGTCGCCGTCGAAGGTGAAGATCACGCGGGCCGAGCCGTTGTCCATCAGGAGGCGTCTGAGGATCTTGATGTGGTCGCTGCCGAACGCCGTGCCGCAGGTCGCGATCGCGGTGGTGATGCCGGCCAGGTGGCAGGCCATGACGTCGGTGTAGCCCTCGACGACGACCGCGCGGCTGGCCTTGGCGATGTCCTTCTTGGCGAGGTCGATGCCGTAGAGGACCTGGGACTTCCGGTAGATCGCGGTGTCGGGCGTGTTCAGGTACTTCGGGCCGTTGTCCGCCTCGTAGAGCTTGCGGGCGCCGAAGCCGACGACCTCGCCGCCGATGTCGCGGATCGGCCACATCAGGCGGCCGCGGAAGCGGTCGATGGGGCCCCGGCGGCCCTCCTGGGAGAGGCCGGAGAGGAGCAGCTCCTTGTCGGTGAAGCCCTTGCCGCGCAGATGGCGGGTGAGGTGGTCCCAGCCCTGGGGGCTGTAGCCGACGCCGAAGTGCGCGGCGGCGGCCTGGTCGAAACCGCGCTCGGCGAGGAACTTGCGGCCCGCGTCGGCCTCGGGGCTGATGTCGAGCTGCTCCACGTAGTACTGGGCGGCGATCTTGTGCGCCTCGACCAGGCGGATCCGCTCGCCGCGCTGGTGGGAGGGGTTGTACCCGCCCTCCTCGTAGCGCAGGGTGATGCCGGCCTGTCCGGCGAGGCGCTCGACGGCCTCGGAGAAGGTGAGGTGGTCGACCTTCATCACGAACGTGATGGTGTCGCCGCCCTCCTGGCAGCCGAAGCAGTGGAAGAGACCCTTGCTGGGGCTGACCTGGAAGGACGGGGACTTCTCGTCGTGGAAGGGGCACAGGCCCTTGAGGTTTCCGCCGCCCGCGTTGCGCAGCTGGAGGTACTCGGACACGACGGCGTCGATCGGGACCGCGTCCCGAACCGCCTTCACGTCCTCGTCGTTGATCCTTCCAGCCACGAGGTGATTCTACGGGGCCGCACTGACACTCCTGGGGCGAGGCGAACGCCCCCGGCCGGGGGTCCTGGGGTTGCCCCCCGGGAATCACAGCCGGGGGCGGTGCGACAGTCGATGGCCGCCGTCCGTCGCAGGGACCTCCGACCGGTCAGGGGACAAGGCTCTCCAGCGGTACGTGCGGGTTCGCCAGCGCCTCGGTGTCCACCTGGGCCCGGGACCGGATCAGCCGCTGGATGGGTTCCGTGACGTCCCACACGTTCACGTTCATCCCGGCCAGCACTCGCCCGTCCTTCACCCAGAAGGCGATGAACTGGCGCTTGCCCGCGTCGCCCCGGATCACCACTTCGTCGTACGTCCCCGGGGGCGCCCAGCCCGAGTACTCGAGCCCGACGTCGTACTGGTCGGAGAAGAAGTACGGCACGCGGTCGTACACCGTGCCGCGGCCCAGCATCGAGCGGGCCGCCGCCGGTCCGCCGTTGAGGGCGTTGGCCCAGTGCTCGACGCGCAGCCGGGTGTCGAAGAGGGGGTGCGGGAAGGCGGCCACGTCACCGGCGGCGTAGATGTCGGGGTCGGAGGTGCGCAGCCGCTCGTCGACCGCGATACCGCCGCCGTGCGCCCGGTCGGCGATCTCCAGGCCCGCGGCCTCGGCGAGGCCCGTGCGCGGCGCCGCTCCGATGGCCGCCAGGACGTCGTGGGCGGGGTGCTCCTCGCCGTCGTCGGTGCGGGCGGCCAGCACCATGCCGTCCTGGCCGACGATCTCGGTGAGCCGGGCCCCGAAGTGGAAGCGGACGCCGTGCTCGCGGTGCAGTTCGGCGAAGAGCTGGCCGAGCTCGGGGCCGAGGACCGCGTGCAGCGGGGTCTGGCTGGGCTCGACGACGGTGACCTCGGCGCCGTACTCGCGGGCCGCCGCCGCGACCTCCAGGCCGATCCAGCCCCCGCCCGCGATCACGATGTGGCCGTTGTCACGGCCGAGCGCGGCCAGGACGCCCTTGAGGCGTTCGGCGTGGGCGAGGCGGCGCAGGTGGTGGACGCCCGCGAGATCCGTCCCGGGGATGTCGAGGCGGCGCGGCTCGGCGCCGGTCGCCAGGAGCAGCTTGTCGTAGTGGACGAGGGTGCCGTCGTCGCCGAAGCGGACGGTCTTCGCCGTGCGGTCGATGGCGTCGACGGTCTGGCCGAGGTGCAGCTCCACGTCGTTCTGCGCGTACCAGGCGGGTTCGTGCACGAAGACGCTGTCCCGCTCCTCCTTGCCGAGCAGATAGCCCTTGGAGAGCGGCGGGCGCTCGTAGGGGTGGTCCCGTTCGTCGCAGATCAGTATCACGCGGCCGGTGAAACCCTCCGCTCGGAGCGTCTCGGCTGCCTTGGCGCCGGCCAGGCCTCCTCCGACGATGACGAATGTCTGATCCGCGTCGACCACTTGATGCCTCCTCGTAACGTTGTCGCCAAGCGAGCGTCCCGCACGCAGCGTGATGCGGGAAGAGGGTGTGGCCCGATCAGGCCACGCAGGGTCACACTCCGCCGCCGCCTGTGGGGCGGGTGGTGAACCTGAGATGCAGTGAACGTGCCGAGGCGTCGGTGAGCGAAGCAATCTGGTCGACGATCACCCGCTTGCGCGCACGATCGTCCCCGGCCTCGTCGAACAGCGCCCGGAACTGCGGGTCAAGACCGTCCGGGGCGCGGGCGGTGAGCGCCTCGGCCAGCTCGGCGACGACGATCCGCTGATCGGCGCGCAGCCGCTCCTGCTCGGCGCGCTGCATGACGTACCGGTCGGCGACGGCCTTGAGGACGGCGCACTCGTGGCGGGCGGCGCGCGGGACGACCAGCTCCGCCGCGTACCGGCTGAGCCGGCCGGCGCCGTACCGTGCGCGGGTGGCGCCCTCGGCGGCCAGGCAGAAGCGGCCGATGAGCTGGCTGGTGGCGTCCTTCAACCGGGCCTGCGCGACGGCCGATCCGTCGTACCCGTGCGGCCACCACTCCTGTTCCAGGAGCCGGTCGAGGGCCTCGGAGAGCTCTGCCGGGTCGGTGTCGGCGGGCACGTACCGGCCGATGGCGACCTTGAAGATCTCCTCGCGCTCCGGTTCGGCGTGCAGGCAGTTGGGGTCGATGTGGCCGGCGTGCAGACCGTCCTCGACGTCGTGCACCGAGTACGCCACGTCGTCGGACCAGTCCATGACCTGGGCCTCGAAGCACGTACGGGTGCCGGGGGCGCCCTTGCGGACCCAGTCGAAGACCGGCTGGTCGTCCTCGTAGGCCCCGAACTTCGGGGAGGCGGGGTCGGCGGGGTGGGCGCCGCGCGGCCAGGGGTACTTGGTGGCGGCGTCGAGGGCGGCGCGGGTGAGGTTCAGTCCCACGCTGACGAGTTCGCCCGTCGCGTCCGAGTGGACGAAGCGCTTGGGCTCGATCCTGGTCAGCAGGCGCAGCGACTGCGCGTTGCCCTCGAAGCCGCCGCAGTCCTCCGCGAACTCGTTCAGCGCCTGTTCGCCGTTGTGTCCGAAGGGCGGGTGGCCGAGGTCGTGCGAGAGGCAGGCCGCCTCGACGAGGTCGGGGTCGCAGCCGAGGGCGGCGCCGAGCTCGCGGCCGACCTGGGCGCACTCCAGGGAGTGGGTGAGGCGGGTGCGGGCGCTGGCGTCCCAGGCCTGACTGCGGGTGCCGGGGGTGACGACCTGGGTCTTGCCCGCGAGGCGGCGCAGCGCGGAGGAGTGCAGCACGCGTGCGCGGTCGCGCTGGAAGGCGGTGCGGCCGGGACGTTTGTCGGGCTCGGCGGCCCAGCGCTCGAGGGACGACTCGTCGTACATGTCGTACGCGCCCGACGTGGTGGGGTCGTCGTATGCCGTCGGTGCCTTCGCAGTGCCGTCCATGTACCCGACAGTAAACGCAGGCGGTGACAAACGGGGCGTGGCCTACCGCCAGGAGGCGTGGATCAGGCCGAGGCCAGCTCGCGTTCCGGCGCCGGTTCGGGGGTCGCCACGGCCTGGTCGTAGCGGTGCAGGATCAGGCGGGCCATCGCGGCGTGGGTGCCCAGCGGGGCGGCGACGATCCAGGGGGCGGCCGCGGCGCACTCGGTGGCGAAGCGGCCGGGCGCGGTGAAGTAGGAGGCGACGGCGATGCGGTGGCGGCCACGCGCGGCCAGGGCGCGGACGGCGGCGGAGACGGTGGGCGCGGCGGCGGAGGCGTACGCGGGGACGACGGGCACGCCGAGGCGTTCGGCCAGCAGCTGGGCGGTGCGGCGGGTGTCGATGACCGACTCCGGGTCGCGCGAGCCCGCGGCGGCGAGCACGACCCCTGCGGCGCGCCGGGCCGCGTCGCTCATCCCGGTCCGCCAGCCGGCCTCGACGAGCCGCGCGTACAGCGTCTCGACGAGCAGGGGGTGCGGGCCGAGCGGGGCGGCGATACGGGCCCGCAGTCCCGGTACGGCGGCCGCGGCCTCGGGGATGTCCCGCTTGACGTGGTAGCCGCGGCTGAGCAGCAGCGGCACGAGGACGACACCGTCGGCGCCGTCCTTGGCGTCGAGGGAGGCGAGCGTGTCGGCCAGCAGCGGTTCGTCGAGCTCGATGTGGCCGAGGTGCACGGACAGGTGCGGGCGCAGCTCGCGGACGCGCTCGATCAGGGTGCGTACGGTGCTCAGCGCGCGCGGGTCGCGGCTGCCGTGCGCGACGAGGACGAGCGGCGGCGGCGTGGGACGGCGGGTCCCGTTCAGCGAGACGAGGCTGAGCTGACTGCCGAGCTGACTGGTGATCGCGGTCATGAGTTGCGCCGTACTGTCGAGGTGGACGCCACGGGGCGGCTGCCCGCCGATGGGGGTACCCGCGCTCGAGCGAAGCCGAGACTGGGGAAGGGGCCTGGACTCGTCGTGAGAGGGGTTCGACGCCGTCATGGACCGATGGTGACGGTACGAGGTTGCCGCGCGGTTGCACGGGCGTGTCAGGTGTTTTCCGGGGGTTCACGGCCCGGTGCGGTGGCGGTGTGAGCGCCTCCCACCTGCGGTTGCGTGGCGCCGGGTGAGGCCGGTCACGGTAACCGGGCGAACCGAACGGGCTTACGCTGCGTCCCCATCTGTCGAATACCGACGCGATCGGACGCCACCGGGGGGACGAACAACCATGCCGCGCCTGCCGCACCCGAGGATCCTCAGACGGCGGCTGCCCCGCCTGCCGCGCACCCGCGCCGGACAGCGGCGGGCCGTGCAGACGGTCGTGCTGCTGTGCGTGCTGGCGCTGCTTCCGGTGACCTGGCTGTACGTGAGCACGGCCGACGGGCTGCGTACGACGGCCGACGCGCCGCGCACCGAGGTCGCGGTGGTGTTCGGGGCCGGGCTGTGGAACGGCGAGCCGTCCCCGTACCTCGCGCACCGGCTGGACGCGGCGGCGAAGCTGTACCGGGCCGGGCGGATCGAGGCCGTGCTCGTCACCGGGGACAACAGCCGCAAGGACTACGACGAACCGGACGCGATGCGGGCCTATCTGACGAAGCGTGGGGTGCCGGACCGGCGGATCGTCAGCGACTACGCCGGGTTCGACACCTGGGACTCCTGCGTGCGGGCCCGGAAGATCTTCGGCGTCCACGAGGCCGTGCTGATCAGCCAGACCTTCCACATCCGGCGGGCCGTCGCACTGTGCCGGGCGGCGGGCGTGCGGTCGTACGGCGTCGGGGTCGACGCCACTCACGACGTCACCTGGTACTACGGGGGCACCCGCGAGGTGTTCGCGGCGGGCAAGGCCCTGCTGGACGCGGTGTTCAAGCCCGATCCACAGTTCCTGGGGCCGAAGGAGCCGGGGGTGGCGCGGGCCCTCGCGGCGGCGCGGAAGTGAGGACGGTCATCGATCCCGCCGGTCTTACGCCCGCGGAACGCCGTGTCTGGGAGGCCTTTCCGCTCGGCGAGGGCGTCGACTTCCGCGACGAACCCGCCCCCGCCTCCTCCGTCGGCTCCGGCTCCGACTCCGGCTCCGGCTCCGGCTCCGGCGGGAACCCCGCCGACGACCCCGCGGCCGGCGCCTCCTGGGGCCCCGAGCGGACCGTACGCGCCGAGGTGCTGCGGGCGCTGCTGATCGACGGACCGGCGCACGACGGCGAGATAGCCGGCCTGAAGCTCACCGGCGCGCGCATCACCGGACGGCTCGATCTCGCGTACGGGACGGTCGAACAGGCCGTGCAGCTGCGGTTCTGCCACTTCGAGCAGGCTCCGAAGCTGTACGGGGCCCAGCTGCGGGCCCTCGTACTGAGCGACTCGGTGCTCCCCGGGCTCACCGCGGGGAACCTGCGCGTCGACGGGGTGCTGCGGCTCAGCTGCTGCCGGGTCAGGGGCGCGGTGCGGCTCCAGGGCGCGAAGATCTCCGGCGCCGTGTTCGTCAACGGGGCGCGGCTGGGCCGCCCGGCGGCACCGGACACCCCGGACGCCCCGGACCCGGAAGGGGCCGAGGAACCGGTTCTCCAGCTCAACCACGCGGCCATCGGCACCGACCTGTGGGCCGTCGGCCTCGTCGCGCACGGCCAGGTACGGCTGAACGGGGCCACGGTCGGCGGTCAGGTGAACCTCGACGACGCCGACCTGCGCGTACCGGCAGGCGAGACCGCCCTGCACGCCGAGACCTTGTCGGTCGGCACCGACCTGCGGGCCATGCGGCTGCGCGCGCGGGGCCGGGTCAACCTGAGCGGGGCGAGGATTCCCCACCAGCTCAATCTGGCCCACGCCCGGCTGTCCAACCCCGGCGGTCCGGCCCTGCGCGCCAGCAGCTGTGTCATCGGCGAGCTGTGGCTGCGCGAGGCCGCGCCGATCGTGGGCACCGTGAACCTGCGCCGCTCCCAGCTGGACCTTCTGCACGTGCCTCCGGGGGTGTGGCCCGACCGCGTCCGGATCGACGGCCTCAGCTACCGCACCCTCGCCCCGCAGCTGCCCGCCGCGCAGCGGCTGCCGCTGCTGGAACGCGAGGAGGGCGGCTATCTTCCGTACGCCTACGAGCAGTTGGCCGCCGCGTACCGCACGGCGGGTGACGACGCCGCCGCGCGCACGGTCCAGCTGGCCAAACTCCGCCGGCACCGCCGCACCCTCCCCCGCTACGCCAGGTTCTGGGGCCGGCTGCAGGACGTGGCCGTCGGCTACGGCTACCGGCCGATGCGCGCGGCGGGCTGGCTGCTGTTGCTGCTGTGCACCGGCGCCGCCGCCTTCACGCTGCACCATCCGCCCGCCCTGAAGCCCGCCGAGGCGCCCGGTTTCAACCCGGTCTTCTACACCCTCGACCTGCTGCTGCCCCTCGTCGACTTCGGTCAGGAGACGGCCTTCGCGCCGCGCGGCTGGTACCAGTGGCTCTCGTATCTGCTGATCGCCGTCGGCTGGATCCTGGCCACGACGATCGCGGCGGGCGTCACCCGCTCCCTGAACCGCCAGTAGCCAGTGGGCGCGCCATGACCCGATACGGTGAACGGCTCCTGAGAACACCCCTGTTGGCAGATGCCCCCGGCACTAGCATGGCCGCGTGACGCAGTCGTTCAGCTACCGCTGGGGCCATTCCGCACTCACCGCCGATTTCGATCTGGACGGCCGCACACCCCGACTGGTCCGGCTGACCGTGCCCGGTGAACCGGAGCCCAAGAACGCCGCCGAGGCCGCCGGGGCCGCGCTGCCGCTCGTCGACGTGACCCTCCTCGGACAGGGCACCGGCTGGTCCGGGCCGCGCTTCACGGGTACGGCGCTCGGGCGGCGCCTGACCCACCGCGCCCACCATGCGGCGTACGGCGACGGCTGGCACCACCTCACCGTCCAGCTCCAGGACAGACGGGGCGGTCTGACCGTCTTCGTCGAGTACTCCTCACCGGACGCGGTGCCCGTGCTGCGTACCCGCGTCCGGCTCCGCAACGACGGCGACACACCCGTCACCGTGCGCTCCGTGAGCAGTCTGCTGGTGGGCGCGCTGCCCTCACCCGACGTACTCGACGTGCACCGGGCACGCAACGACTGGCTCGCCGAATGCCGTTGGTACGCCGAGGAGTTGCGGGAGTCCGTGCCCGACGTCGGCCGGGCGTTCCACGGGCACGACGGGCGGGCCGGGGTGCGACTCGCCGGACGCGGGAGCTGGCCCACGGACGGGCATCTGGCGATGGGCGCGCTCACCGACCGCACCGACGGGCGCTGCTGGCTCTGGCAGATCGAGTCCGCCGCGAGCTGGCTGTGGGAGGCGGGCGAGGCGGACCACCACACGTATCTCTCCCTGAGCGGTCCGACCGCGGACGACCACCAATGGCGT
Organism: Streptomyces sp. NPDC090798; assembly: GCF_044768965.1. NCBI lineage: Bacteria > Bacillati > Actinomycetota > Actinomycetes > Kitasatosporales > Streptomycetaceae > Streptomyces > Streptomyces sp. NPDC090798. The sequence goes on along the minus strand of NZ_JBIVXA010000001.1, from coordinate 776,478 downwards.
CACGTACTGTCCCCCGGCGCGGAGTTCGTCTCCGAGTACGCGGCCCTCGCGCTCGGCGACGGCTTCGACGGGGCGCTCACCGCGCTGACCGACTACCGCCGTTGGATCCGTCGCCCGCACCCCGACCACGACCGGCTCCCCGTCGTCTTCAACGACTACATGAACACCCTCATGGGTGACCCGACCACCGAGAAACTGCTGCCGCTGATCGACGCGGCGGCCGAGGCGGGCGCGGAGTACTTCTGCGTCGACGCCGGGTGGTACGACGACGAGGGCGGGGACGGGAACGGGGACACGGGCGGGGGCACGGGCGGGGACGGGAGCGGGGACGAGGACACGGGCGGGGAGGGGAGCGGGGACGGCGGTGGGGGCTGGTGGGACGGTGTCGGCGCCTGGCTGCCGTCGGCGCGGCGCTTCCCCGGCCCCGGCGGACTCCACGCCGTGCTCGACCGGATCCGGGAGCGCGGGATGGTGCCGGGGCTGTGGCTGGAGCCGGAGGTGGTCGGCGTCCGCAGTCCGCTCGCCGCCGAGCTGCCGGACGAGGCCTTCCTGTGCCACGAAGGCGGTGTGCGCGTCACCGAACAGGGCCGCCACCAGCTGGATCTGACGCATCCGGCCGCCCGTGCGCACCTCGACCGGACGGTCGACCGGCTCGTCGGCGAGTGGGGCGTGGGCTATCTCAAGCTCGACTACAACATCACCACCTCCGCGCCGGGGCTCCTCGACCACACCCGCGCCTGGCTGTCCTGGCTGTCGTCCGTCCTGGACCGCCACCCGGGGCTGGTCGTCGAGAACTGCGGTTCGGGCGGCCTGCGCATGGACGGCGCGTCGCTGGCCGTGGCCCAGCTCCAGTCCACCTCCGACCAGCAGGACCCCCTGCGCTACCCGCCCATCGCGGCCGCCGCGCCGACCGCGGTGCCACCCGAGCAGGGGGCCGTGTGGGCGTATCCGCAACCGGAGTTCACGGACGAGGAGATCGCCTTCACCCTCGGCTCGGCACTGCTGGGGCGGGTTCACCTCTCCGGGCATCTGGACCGTATGACACCGCACCAACTGGGCCTCGTGCAGGAAGCGTTGGTGACGTACAAGGCCGTCCGGGGCGATCTGTGCCAGTCGGTGCCGTTCTGGCCGCTGGGGCTGCCGGGGTGGCGCGACGCGTGGGTGGCACTGGGAATGCGGGTGCCGTTCCTCGACACCACGTATGTGCTGGTGTGGCGCAGGACGGGCGACCGCCCCGAAGTCGCCTTGCCCGTGGCGCACTTGGCGGGTCGGGAGGTACGGGTCGACGTACTGCACGGGTCGGCGGGGCCGGTGGTGTGGGACGGGGCGGCGCTGCGGGTGACCTTGCCGGAGGCTCCGGCGGTGCTGCTGACGCGGCTCACCGTGTAGCGGTCACCCGGGCGAGGGCGCTCCTCCTGTTGCTCCTCGATGACAGGTGCGCCCGTGCCCTCAACGACGGACGTGCCAGTCCCCGCCCTCGATGAGCGTGCCGTCGGCCCGCAGCCGCGCGGCGACGGCGGGGGCGGCCACGTACACCCAGGCCCGTACGGCCGTGCCGTCCACGCGGATCACCTCCCGCGCCACCCGCTCGTACAGGTTGCGGGGGTCGCCCGGCACGTACTCCTCCAGCCGGTCGAGCGCGCCGAGCACCTGCCCGTACGCCTCCGGGAGCGCGGTGACCAACTCCCCGCGCACGACGCCTCCGGGCTCCTCGACGGCGTACGGATACCCGGGCCCTTCGTACAGTACGGCTCCCCGCATCCGGCCGGGCTCCTCCGACTCCGTACGGCCGCGGAGAAACAGGTCGTGGTTGTGCCCGCCGGGGCGCAGGGTGCCGTAGACGAAGAAGGGGACGGTCACTCGGCGGTCTCCTCCGCCACGTTCGCCTCCGCCATGGTCTCCCCCTCGACCCAGCGCAGATAGTCCGCGCTCCCCCGGACGACGGGCGTCGCGATGATCTCGGGGGTGTCGTAGTCGTGCGCCGCGCGGAGATACGCCTCCAGCGCGTCGTACCGCGCACCCGTCGTCTTGAACAGCACCTGCCACTCGCTCGCCGTCTCCACCGCCCCCTTCCACCGGTAGACGGACGTCACCGGTCCGGCGATCTGGGCACAGGCCGCGGCCCGCGCCTCGACCGCGCCGCGTGCGAGCGCCTCCGCCTTCCCGGGGTCGTCGGTCGTGGTCAGCACGGTCAGCCAGGAAGTCGTCCCGGCGGCCGTTCCGGTGTCCGCCCCGGCGGCCATCTCCATGATCGTCTCGCATTCGTGAGGGTGCGGAAACGATTCTCTCCACACCTCGCGGATTCGCGCACGCGCTATGGACATGACATGTCATGGACCTTTAACTCTGAGTCGACATCAGCGCCCCCACGCGTCTGAGCGCCCCTCCCCGAGGAGACCGATGAGTCGGATCCGGATACGGCAGACCCGAGGTGCCCGACCGCACACCCGAGGCTCCCGCCTGGCCGCGGCCGGTGTGGCCGCGGCCGCCACCGCCCTGCTGGCGGCAGCACTGACCCCCACCGCGGGCGCCGAAGGCCGGCCCAGCCGTGCCACCGCGATCGACAACGCCGCCGCGGCCCTGGTGAAGGAGGCCGCCCGGCTGGGCCTGACCTCCGCCGAGGGCACCAGCGTCCGTGACGTGGTCGTCGACGCGAACGGCGGCCAGCATGTGCGCTACGACCGCACGTACCGACAACTGCCGGTCCTGGGCGGCGACTTCGTGGTCCACCTCGCCCCCGACGGCTCCTATCGCGGCGCGAACCGGGCCACCTCCCGCGACCTCTTTGTCCCCACCACCACGCCCGCGCTCGCCGCCCCCGAGGCCGCCGGCCTGGCCACCGCCGCGCTGCGCGCCGCGCACCTCGGCGAGACGCTGAAGAAGGTGACGGCCAAGCCCCAGCTCGTCGTGGACGCCCTGCACGGCGCGCCCCGGCTGGCCTGGCGCACCAACGTGGTGGGCCAGGACTCGCTGGGCAACCCGGTCGCCCGCACGGTCCTGACCGACGCCCGCACCGGGCGGCAGATCGACGCGTGGGACAGCATCGAGACGGCGACGGGTGACGGCCAGTCCCTCTACAGCGGCACGGTCGCGCTGGAGTCGACCCTGTCCGGATCGACGTACCAGCTCAAGGACCCGACGCGCGGGAACACGTACACGGGCGACGCGGCGAACAAGACGGACCTGTGCATCTTCGGGATCTGCGTCAGCCGCGCCCCTGCGACCCTCTTCACGGACGCCGACAACCACTGGGGAACCGGGGCGGCCTCGGACCGTTCCTCGGCCGCGGTCGACGCCCAGTACGGCACGGACGAGACCTGGGACTACTACAAGAACGTCCACGGCCGCACCGGCATCGCGGGCGACGGCAAGGGCTCGTACAACCGCGTGCACTACGGCAGCAACTACAACAACGCCTTCTGGGACGACAGTTGCTTCTGTATGACGTACGGGGACGGTGACGGGACGACGCTCGGGCCGCTGGTCGCGCTCGACGTGGCCGGTCACGAGATGTCCCACGGTGTCACCTCGAAGACGGCGGCGCTGACGTACTCGGGCGAGTCCGGCGGCCTCAACGAGGCGACCTCCGACATCTTCGGCACGCTGGTGGAGTTCTACGCGCACAACTCCACCGACCCCGGGGACTATCTGATCGGCGAGAAGATCGTCCGCTCCGGCTTCGGCAAGCCGGCCCTGCGGTTCATGGACCAGCCCTCCAAGGACGGCAACTCGGCGAACTGCTGGAGCTCCTCGGTCGGCAATCTCGACGTCCACTACTCGTCCGGCGTCGCGAACCACTTCGCGTACCTGCTCGCCGAGGGCAGCGGCGCGAAGACCATCAACGGGGTCAGCTACAACTCCCCCACCTGCAACAACTCGACGGTCACCGGCATCGGCCGGGACAAGCTCGGCGCGATCTGGTACCGCGCGCTGACGGTCTACATGACGTCCTCGACGAACTACGCGGGCGCACGGACGGCGACGCTGAACGCGGCGAAGGACCTGTACGGGGCCGGGAGTACGGAGTACAACGCGGTGGCGGCGGCCTGGTCCGCGGTGTCCGTGAGCTGAACGTCAGGCCCCCGGCAGGGCCTCGGCCGGCTGCCCCGGCGCGTGCGGCACGTGTTCGCGCCGGGGCAGCAGGAGCGGGGTGGCCAGGATGAGCAGCCCGGCGAGCGCGATCGCGGTGCGGGGTCCGGTGAGGCCGGCCAGCAGGCCCCACAGTGCGGTCGTCGCCGCGGTGGTGGCCTTGCCGGTCACCGACCAGGCCGACAGGGTACGGGCGACCCGGTCCGGCTCGGTCCCCTCGAGGCGACAGGTGGCGAGCACCGGGTTGAACACTGCACAGCAGGTGATCAGCCCGAACTCGACGACCATGACGAGCAGGAGTCCGGGGGTGCCGGGGCGGACGAAGGCCAGCCCGAGCGACCAGCACGCGCGCAGCGTCCCGGCGGTCCGCAGGACCCTGTGCTGCCCGAACCGTGCGACGAGACGGCGGGCGAGCCGTGAGCCGATCAGACCCCCGGCGCACGGCACCGCGAAGGCGAGGCCGTACTGCCAGGGCGCGAACCCGAGCCGGCCGAGCATGAGGACGGCGAGCAGCGGCGCGGTCGCCATGATCAGACCGTTGAACAGGACCGTGTTGAAGAACAGCGGGCGCAGCACCGGACCGGCCAGGATGAACCGCCAGCCCTCCAGCAGGTCGCGGGCCCGGGGCCGGGCCGGTGCGCCGGTTCGTACGGGGCGCGGCTCACCGCCCCCGATGGCACGGATCCCCACCGCCGAGAGCAGATAGCTGACGGCGTCGGCCACCACGGTCAGCACCGGGCCGAACAGCCCGATCGCGGCCCCGCCGAGCGGCGGTCCGACCATGGTGGCGGTCCAGGTCGTGGCCTCGAACCGCCCGTTCGCGACGAGCAGGTCCTTGGGCGGTACGAGCCCTTTCAGGCAGGCGCCCGCCGCCGCGCCGAAGGTGATGTCGGCGGCGGCGACCACGACGGACACGAGCACGAGCTGGAGGAAGCCGAGCCGGCCGAGCGCGTACGCGGCGGGGACACTCATCAGTGCCGCGAACCGGGTCAGGTCCGTCGCGACCATGACCGGCCGCTTGCGGCGGAACTCCACCCAGGGTCCGAGCGGCACCGCCACCACCGCCCCGACCGCGAGTCCGGCGGCCGCCAGCAGGGCCACCTGGGTCGTCCCGGCGTGCAGCACGAGGACCGCGATCATGGGGAACGCGTCGAAGGCGAGCCAGGTGCCGAACGTACTGACCGTGTACGCCGCCCAGAGCCACCCGAACGCCCGCCCCAGCGACTGCCCGCCCGCCACGTCCGCCTCCACCCTCGCGCCACCTCTCCCCGCGCGCACAACCTCACGTCGACGACCGACATCCAATCCGGCACCGACCCGGCAGATCAAACAACCACCCGGCCAGCACGCCACAACCAGTGGTTGTACGACTAGGCTGGCGGCGTGGATCTCAACGCGGTGCGCACCTTCGTCGCCGTCGCGGACTCGGGCCGGTTCCAGGAAGCCGCGGCCGGACTGTCGATCACCCAGCAGGCCGTCTCCAAGCGGGTGGCCGCGCTGGAGCGGGACCTGGGCGTACGGCTGTTCACCCGGACCGCGCGCGGCGCGCTGCTCACCGTCGACGGGCAGGCGTTCCTGCCGCACGCCCGTGATCTGCTGCGGGCCGAGGAGCGGGCGACGGCCTCCGTACGGCCGGGCCGGCGCGCCCTGCGCGTCGACGTGATCGGCCGGCGGCTGGCACCGGCGGGCCTGCTCCGCGACTTCCACCGCGCGCATCCAGGGCCCGAACTGGACGTCGTCACCCTCTTCGACGCCGAAGCGGCCGTCGCCGCCGTCCGGTCCGGCACGGTCGACGCGTCGTTCCGCGCGGTCACCCACTCCGCGCGCCGCCTCCCCGACGGCATCGAGGCCACGCGGGTCCTCGACGAGCCCGTCCAGCTGGTCACCGGACCGGCCCACGCGCTCGCCGCCGCCCGCGCGGTCACGCCGGCGCAGCTCGCCGGGTACCGGATCTGGATGCCCGGCATCGTCCCCGGGACCGAGTGGGCCGCCTACTACGCCGACCTCGCCGCCGCGTTCGGACTCACCATCGAGGCGACCGGCCCCGACTTCGGCACCGCCCCACTCCTCGACACGATCGCCGACTCCGCGGAGCTCGCGACCTTCGTCGGCGAAGGAACCCGCCTCGTCTGGGCCGCCGGCGACGACCTGCGCCGCATCGCCGTTCGTGACCCGACGCCGGTCTACCCGCACTCCCTCCTCTGGCGCGCCGACAACCCGCACCCCGCGCTGACCACACTCCGCGGCTACCTGGCCTCCGCCCGGCAGCCCGGTCAGGGCGACGCCGGGACCTGGACGCCCACCTGGGCGCGGTGATCGACACGGTTGCCTTCATCGCACAGCCGGTTACCTCAACCAACCTTGAGGTCAGGGCGCCTCCCACCCGCCCCCGTCACCCGTTCGCACCCCTTTCCTGCGCTCTTCGGGTTCTTTGCCGCGACACACCAGCCGTACGCCGGTGACCTGCTGGAACGCCATCGATCCGGCCTCGCGGACACCCTCGTCCTGCACCCTTTCCCCGCATTTGTGACGCTCCGTCAGGAAGCGGACCCGGCCGACTGCCACTTACCTCGGAAGGGCAGGGGCACGACCGACACAGCGGCACTTGGGGGTGCCGCCGGCGGCGCCCCCTCGGAGGAGCACAGCCATGCGACGCACAGCCCGTCTGCTGACCGGTACCGCGCTCGCCGTCGCCGCGGTGGGCCTCGCCACCGCGCCCGCGTACGGCGGGTCCACGTCGAGTCTGGAGGTGTTCCCCTCCACCGTCGTCCCGGGGGCCGACGTCACCGTCAACACGGCGGCGTGCGGCGCGGACGGCACCGCCACGGGTGACGCCAGCGCGGTCGGCGCGGGCATCTTCATGCTCGCCGCCAGCGCCCACGAACAGGACGCGATCGGCCAGTTCAAGGTGCCGCCGAGCGCCCAGCCGGGGACGTACGAGATCGTCGCGAAGTGCTCCCACGGCCGACAGGTCACCGGCGACCTGATCGTGAACCTGACCGCCACGCGCGAACAGATCCATCTGCCGCGTGGGCATGTGAACACGGGGGTCGGCGGCGCACTCGGCCCCGACCCCGTGCAGACCGCGGCGGGAGTGGCGGCCCTGGCCGTCGCCGCCGCGGGCGGTACCTGGCTCCTGCATCGCCGGGCGAGAGGCGACGGGATCTGACGGACACCCTCCGCTGTCCGTCCGCCGGTACCGCCGTCCCCTCCCCCTCCGTGGCCCGACGCCCCTCGCGGCCCGGAGGGGGAAGGGGACCCACCCCCACCGCGACCGGGACCAAGGTTGCGACTACGACCACGACGACCGTCACGACCACAACCGCACAACCCCTGACCCCGAGAGGAGGCTCACATGCGCCGGGTCAGCAACACCGCGATAGCTTCCGTCACCGTGGTCGCCCTCTGCTCAGGGACCTGGCTGCTGCACAACGGCACCCAGGTCCACCCGCCGCCCCAGCCCTCCGCCGCCCAGGCCGGCACCGGAGACGCCCTCCGGCAGGGCGCCCCCGCGCTCCGCCACTCCCCGCCCGAGCGCATCCGCATCCCCTCCATCGGCGTGAACGCCCCGCTGATGGGCCTCGGCCTCACCCCGCAGGGCAGCCTCGACGTCCCGCCCGCCGGGCAGAAGAACCTCGCGGGCTGGTACCAGGCCGGCACCACCCCCGGCGAGCGGGGCACCGCGATCGTCGCGGGCCACGTCGACAACGCCAACGGCCCCGCCGTCTTCTACAACCTCGGCGCCCTCAAGAAGGGCAGCGCCATCGAGGTGGCGCGACGCGACGGCGGCACCGCGCTCTTCGCCGTCGACGCCGTCGAGGTCTACGCGGCCCGCGACTTCCCGGACGAGAAGGTGTACGGCGCCGCGTCCCGCCCCGAGCTGCGCGTCATCACCTGCGGCGGCGACTACTCGAAGGCCACCGGGTACCAGGGGAACGTGGTCGTCTTCGCCCACCTCACCGGCAGCCGCTGACCGGCATCTGCGCCGCCTAGGCGATCCACTGCTGGTACGCCAGATTCGCCACCAGTGCGAACACCACCGTCAGCAGCACCACCCGGACGAACCCGCTGCCCCTCTTGAGCGCGGTGTGCGCCCCCACCATGCCGCCCACCAGGTTGAACACGGCCATCAGCGCGGCCAGTTGCCAGTACACCGTGCCCTTGACGGCGAAGGTCGCGAGGGCGCCCGCGTTGGTGCAGCAGTTGACGATCTTCGCGGTGGCGGAGGCGGTCACCAGGTCGAAGTGGAGCAGCGCGGTCAGCGCCAGGACGAGGAACGTACCCGTGCCGGGTCCGATGAGCCCGTCGTAGAAGCCGATTCCGAGGCCCGCGAGCCCGATCGCCGCCAGCACGCGCCGCGCGGAGACGGGCTCGGTCGAGGGCGCCGTACCGAAGGCGGGCCGCAGCATGACGAACGTCCCGACGCCGAGCAGCACCACCATGACCACCGGCTTCAGCACGTCCGTACTCATCCCGGCGGCCACGAAGGCACCGGCCGTGGAGCCGGCCAGCGCCGCGAGCCCGATCCGCACGGCCAGCCGCACATCCACCGGCGCCTTGCGCGCGTACGTCACGGCCGCGCCGGTCGTCCCGACGATCGCGACCGCCTTGTTCGTCCCGAGCGCGTACGCCGCCGGTGTGCCGCCCGGGAGCCCGAGCAGCATCGCCGGGAGCAGCAGCAGCCCGCCACCGCCCACCACGGCGTCGATCCAGCCTGCCGCGAGGGAGGCGAGGCAGAGCACAACGACGATGGTCAGCGGTATGTCGGGCATGATCGCGACCCTATGGACGGGGTAGGTGTGCCGTCCATGGATTTTGGGAAGCCTGAGCGTCTGCTGAGGTCCGGCGTCTGCTGAGGTCCCGTGTCTTCTGAGGTCCCGTGTCTTCTGAGGTCCGGCCCGGGGCCCGGGGTCCCGTTCGGTTGACCCCATCAGACCCTCACAACCGGGTGCCGCTCCCGCTGAGGGCAGCGTTCCCCCCGGGAAACAGCCGTGATGCGACCGGGTAACACCGGCGTCGCACGCTGCCGTGCATGACCTCGAACACGCCTGCTCAGACGACGGCGGCGAACGCCACCGACGGCAGCGCGCACACCATCGTGCTCGTCGGCCATGGCATGGTCGGCCAGCGCTTTCTCGAAGCGCTCGCCGAACGCGGCCTGACCGCCACACACCGCGTGGTCGTGCTGTGCGAGGAGCCGCGCCCGGCGTACGACCGCGTCCGGCTCACCTCGTACTTCTCGGGCCGCACTCCGGAGGAACTCTCCCTCACCGACGCCGAGTTCATCACCGCGCACGGCATCGAACTGCACCTCGGCGACCCGGCGGAGACCATCGACCGGGAGGCCAGGCAGGTCACGGCGCGCTCGGGTCTGGTCATCGCGTACGACACCCTGGTCCTCGCGACCGGCTCGTACCCGTTCGTCCCGCCGGTGCCCGGCAAGGACGCCGAGGGCTGCTTCGTGTACCGCACCATCGAGGACCTGCTCGCCATCGAGGAGTACGCGAAGACGCGGGCGACGACCGGTGCGGTGGTCGGCGGCGGCCTGCTCGGGCTCGAAGCCGCGGGCGCGCTGAAGGGGCTCGGACTGACCACGCACATCGTGGAGTTCGCGCCGCGTCTGATGCCCGTACAGGTCGACGAGGGCGGCGGCGCGGCGCTCCTGCGCACCATCCAGGACATGGGCCTGACCGTGCACACGGGCACGGGCACCCAGGAGATCGTCACCGGCGACGACGGCGCCGTGACCGGGATGAGGCTCTCCGACGGCTCCGAACTCCCCACGGATCTCGTGGTGTTCTCGGCCGGCGTCCGCCCGCGCGACCGGCTCGCCCGTGAGACCGGGCTCACGGTCGGCGAGCGCGGCGGCATCACGGTCGACGACCAGTGCCGCACCTCGGACCCGCACGTGTTCGCGATCGGCGAGTGCGCCCTCGCCTCGGACGGCCGGGTGTACGGCCTGGTCGCGCCCGGCTACAAGATGGCCGAGACGGCCGCCGCGACGATCGCCGCGGACGAGGCCAGCTTCACGGGCGCGGACCTGTCCACGAAGCTGAAGTTGCTCGGCGTCGACGTCGCGTCCTTCGGTGACGCGCACGGCGCCACCTCCGACTGCCTCGACGTCGTCTACTCCGACTCGCGCTCGGGCACGTACAAGAAGCTGGTCATCGGCCGCGACGGCGAACTGCTCGGCGGCATCCTGGTCGGCGACGCGGAGGCGTACGGCACCCTGCGGGCCTTCACCGGCTCCGTGCCGCCGATCGCCCCCGAGCAGCTGGTGCTCCCGGCGGGCGCGGGCGCCCCGGCCGCGCTCGGCCCCTCCGCGCTCCCCGACTCCGCGGTCATCTGCTCCTGCCACAACGTCACCAAGGGCACGATCCGCGGCGCGGTAACCGAGCACTCCTGCACCACCGTCCCCGAGGTCAAGAAGTGCACCAAGGCCGGTACGGGCTGCGGGAGTTGCGTCAAGGTCCTCGGCCGGCTCGTCAACGAGGAGCTGGCGGCCGGCGGCGTCGAGGTCGACCACGGCCTGTGCGGCTGCTTCTCCCAGACCCGCGAGGAGCTGTACGAGACGGTCCTCGCGCTGCGCATCCCCTCCTTCCAGGTCCTGCTGGACCGCTACGGCCGTGAGGGCGCCCGGGGCGGCGAGGGCTGCGAGGTCTGCAAGCCGGCCGTCGCCTCGATCATCGCCTCCCTCGCCCCGGCCATCGGCGCCGACGGCTATGTCCTGGACGGCGAGCAGGCGGCCCTCCAGGACACCAACGACCACTTCCTCGCCAACCTCCAGAAGAACGGCTCGTACTCGATCGTGCCGCGCGTCCCCGGCGGCGAGATCACCCCGGAGAAGCTGATCGTGATCGGCGAGGTGGCCCGGGACTTCGGCCTCTACACGAAGATCACGGGCGGTCAGCGCATCGACCTGTTCGGCGCGCGGGTCGAGCAACTCCCCCTCATCTGGGCGAGGCTGGTGGACGCGGGCTTCGAGTCCGGGCACGCGTACGGCAAGGCGCTGCGCACGGTGAAGTCCTGTGTGGGCCAGACCTGGTGCCGTTACGGCGTCCAGGACTCGGTCCGGATGGCGATCGACCTGGAGCTGCGCTACCGGGGGCTCAGGTCGCCCCACAAGCTCAAGTCGGGGGTCTCCGGCTGCGCCCGCGAGTGCGCCGAGGCCCAGTCGAAGGACTTCGGCGTCATCGCCACCGCGAGCGGCTGGAACCTGTACGTCGGCGGCAACGGCGGCGCCACCCCACGCCACGCGGACCTGCTCGCGCAGGACCTCTCGGACGCCGAACTCGTGCGCCTGATCGACCGGTTCCTGATGTTCTACATCCGCACCGCGGACCGCCTGGAGCGCACGTCGACCTGGCTGGAGCGGATTCCCGGCGGCCTCGACCACATCCGCGACGTGGTCGTCGACGACTCCCTGGGCATCTGCGCGGAACTGGAGTCACTGATGTCCGCGCATGTCGCCGCCTACCGCGACGAGTGGGCCGAGACCGTCAACGACCCAGAGAGGCTGGCCCGGTTCGTGTCCTTCGTGAACGCCCCGGACACCCCCGACCCGGTCGTCGGCTTCGTCCCCGAGCGCGGCCAGATCAAGCCGGACCTGCCGCTGCTGAGCATCGGCCGCCGCCCCTTGGAAGCCCTGGAAGGAAGCGCCCAGCGATGACCCTGGCACCCGAAACGACCACCCTCACCGTCCAACTCCGCCTGACGGACTCCTGGTTGTCCCTCTGCGACCTGTCCGCGCTGACGCCGGGCCGTGGAGTCGCCGCCCTGCTCCCGGACGGCGGCCAGGCGGCCGTCTTCCTCGACCGCGCGGGCCGGATGTACGCCATCGACAACCGTGATCCGTTCAGCGGCGCGGCGGTCCTCTCCCGCGGCCTGATCGGCTCCCGCCAAGGCCGCCCGTTCGTGGCCTCGCCCCTGCTGAAGCAGCGGTTCGACCTGGAGTCGGGCCGGTGCCTGGACGACGAGACGGTACGGGTGACGACGTACGAGGTCCGGATTTCCTGACGGCCGCGTCACCCCGGGCTTACTTGACCGATCGTTCTACGGTCGCACGCATGGCCAGGACCAAGGAATTCGACCCGGACACCGCGCTTGAGTCGGCCCTGGAGCTGTTCTGGCGGCGCGGCTACGAGGCGACATCGATGACGGACCTCGTCGAGCACCTCAGCGTCGGCCGCGCCAGCATCTACGCGACCTTCGGCAACAAGCACGAGCTGTATCTGAAGGCCCTGGACCGCTATCAGCAGGCGCGCAATCCGCAGCTCCTGCGGGAGCTGTCCCAGCCGGGTCCCGCACTGCCCGCCGTACGAGCGGTGGTACGCCGCTTCGCGACCGAGGCGACGACCGAAGGCAGGCGCCTGAGCGGCTGCTTCGTCACCAACACGGCCGCCGAACTGGCACCCCACGACACGGCCGCGGCCCGCCGCGTCGAGCACAACTGGGACCATCTCGAAACCCTGCTGCACTCGGCCCTGGTCCGCGCGCAGGCCCAGGGCGAACTGCCCGCCGACCGGAACCCGCTAGCCCTCGCCCGCATGCTGCTGGTCCTGATGCAGGGCCTACGGGTGGTGGGCAAGGCGTCCGCGGACCCGGCCCGGGTCCAGGACGCGGCAAAACAGGCGCTGGCGCTGCTCGACTGACATTGCCCCCTGCTCCCAGCGGGCGCGCTGCCATTGAGCCATACCCCGATGATGAACCGATCAGTCAAGAAAAGGGATTTCCATGGCCACCCGTTTCTCCGGAAAGACCGCCCTCGTCACGGGCGCCGGTTCCGGCATAGGCCGGACCACCGCCCTGGCGTTCGCCGCGGAGGGCGCGCAGGTGGTCGTCGCCGGCCGCACCGCCGCATCGCTCGACGAGACGGTCGCGCTGATCGAGGCCCGGGGCGGAAAGGCGCTGGCGGTGACCGCGGACGTGTCACGCTCGGACGAGGTGCATGCCCTCGTCGAGGCGGCCGTCGACCGTTTCGGCTCCCTGGACGTGGCGGTGAACAACGCGGCCGTCTTCCACGGCGGAACACCGCTGGCCGACCTCCCGGAAGCCGACTGGCACGCCGAACTGGACATCAACGTCACCGGCGTGTTCCTGGCCCTTCAGGCGGAGATCCGGCAGATGCGGACGCAGCCGTCCGGCGGTGCGATCGTCAACCTCGCCTCCGCGATCGGCCTGCACACCCGCCGCCCCGGCGTCGCCGCCTACGCCGCCGCCAAGGCCGCCGTCACCGCGCTGTCCCGCGCCGCGGCCCTCGACCACATCGCCGACGGGGTCAGGATCAACGTCGTCAGCCCCGGCGCCTCCGCCACCACGATGTCACTGCGGCCGGGCGAGTCGGAGGCCGAGCGGGTGGAGCGGGTACGTCACGAACTGCCGCTGGGCCGCGTCTCGAAGACCGAGGAGGTGGCGGCGGCCGTCCTCTACCTGGCGTCGGACGACGCGGCGTCGATCGTCGGCACGGACCTGGTGGTGGACAGCGGAACCGCCCTCTGACGCGGACCGGGGACCGAGGTCACTTCAGAGCGTCGTACGTCACGCCGGTGAGCTGCTCGGAGGCGCTCCAGAGGCGCTCGCCGACGGCGTCGTTACGCGTCCATCCGGCCCGCCAGGAGCTCGCGGGCGCACCGCGCCACATCGCGAACGAGGGTCCGGTGAACGAGTCGGGCCGTACACCGGGCGCGGTGGCGGCGTACAGCGTGGGCAGCGCCCCGGCGTCCGGGCTCTGCGCGAAGAGCCGGTTCCCGATCTCCATGACCCGCTCGGCGCCCTTGCGCCCCGCGAGCTTCGGCCCGGCGGTCTGGAGGTTGGTGGAGGCGTACCCGGGATGAGCGGCGGCAGCGACGACATCGGACCCGGCACCGGCCAGCCGCCGCGCCAGCTCATGGGTGAACAGAAGATTGGCGCTCTTGGACCGCCCGTAGGCGACCCAGCGCCGATACCCGCCGCGCTCGCTGTCGAGGTCGCGGATGTCGATATTGGCGAGCACGTGGAACATGCTCGACACGGTCACGACGCGGGCGCCCGGGGTGGCGAGCAGCGCGGGAAGCAGCAGCCCGGTGAGGGCGAAGTGCCCCAGATGATTGACCCCGAACTGGGTCTCGAACCCATCGGAGGTGCGTGCGAACGGCAGGGCCATGACCCCGGCGTTGTTGACCAGCACATCAAGCCGCTCGCCGTACACAAGGTCGAACATCGCCGCGAACTCCGCCACGGAGTCGAGATTCCCGAGGTCCAGCCGTACGAACTCCACGTCCGCGCCGGGTACTTCGGAGGTGATCCGGTCTCCCGCCTCACTCCCCCGTGCCTCACTCCGACAGGCGAGCACGACCCGCGCCCCGCGCCGCGCGAGCTCACGCGCCGTGACGAACCCGATCCCGCTGTTGGCCCCGGTGACGACGGCCGTACGGCCACGCTGATCAGGGATGTCACTCACATTCCACCCGGCCATACCCAGACCCCTCTCCACCACTGCTCACCACTCACCGCCACTCACCGCCACTCACCGTACGCTCAGTCTCGCCTGATCAACTCGGGATCAATCCTCCGCCCCACAAGCGGCAACGCGCCCACGGCGGCCACGACCAGCACCCCGAGAGCACACGCGAGCAGCAGCGGAACCCCGCCCCCGTCCCAGAAGACGGCCCCGCCCCCGGTGACCAGATAGCTCGACTCGGCCATCTTCCCCACCACCACCGCCAACACCAACCCCACAGCCAACGGCAACACCACCTGCACCACCTGCACAGCCCGCAACGTCCGCGCCCGCGCCCCCAGCAGAGCCAACGCAGTAACCTGCGGCCGCCGCTCGACGGCCCGGTCGGTGGCCGCGACGAGATAGGCGGCCACACCGATGATCAGGCCGAGGATCATGCCTACGGCCAGGAGGGTTTTTACGACGGTGATCTGTTGGAGTGCCTCGACCGCCAGGCCCTGAGGGAGGACGATCGCAGTGGGGGCGACACCACCGATGCCGTCGAGGACACGGCCTACGGTCTGGAAGTCGGAGTCGCTGATCAGGATGAGAGTGGCACTCTCCGGGCGAGTGTCCCGCGGCACCATCGACGGCGGCACCAGGATCGCTCCGCTGCTGACCACCTGGGCGTCCACGGGGTCGCGGAAGCGAACTTTCTGATGCGGCACGGTGAGTTTCAGGTCACGGGTGTGCCGGCCGCCCCGCATGGCGTAAGAGACAGCGTCTCCCGCCCGGATACTCTCCTGAACCTGCGTAGAATCCCACAGCCACAGAGGCCGACCGTCCACGCACCCTTCAACCGCCCGCACCGCCCTGCGCAGTTGGGTGCAAGTGGCCATCACCGCGTTGGCTCCCTGCGCCGTCACCGCATCGCCACGCCGCTCGGACTGCATGGCAACGATGTGCGCCCGCAGGTCTGGCAGGTTTTCGAGTGCATGTTGCTGGGACGCGTCAGTCTGCTCAAGCAGCACGTCGTACCGCTGGACGGGCGAGGTGTTCTTGGAGACCTGGTTCAGCTCAATGAGCACACCTTGTGCAAGCGAAGCCACGAAGACCAGCAGGACGAGACCCGTCGCCACCCGGAGCGCGCCACCCGGCTCGGCCTCGTTACGCCGCATCGCGAGGCTGAGGGACAGCGACTGTGTTGAGCGCGCCGTCCGTCGAGCCAGGTACCGGGACAGCGCGGGAAGTGACAGCGCAAGCCCCGCACCGACCAGAATCACCGCCGATGGCACGAGCACCGAGGACAGTGCCGTGCTCGTGGGTGCATGCCCGGTGGCTCCGGCGATGCAGTAGCCCGTCAGAATGCCCATGCCTGCGGTCAACGGCAGGAATCCCCACCTTGACGGCGGCTTCTCCACCGCGCTGCGCCGGACAGCCAGCGGGTTCGCTGCTGCCTTACGTGCGCTGGCACGGCCTACATACCAGGCGAGTGCTGGACAGCCCACGAGGCACACCAGAAGGGTCGAGGCGGACAAGGCCCCATCGGCCGGGTACCACTTGAATCCGGGCAGACCGATCCGCGAGACGAGTTGGTTCACGACCTCGTACTCGCCAAGACCCAGAACAGCACCCACGCCGGCCGCCGCGACTGTCTCTGCGGCATTCACTCGTTGAGTACCCCTCACACTCAGTCCCAACAGACGGAGCGCAGCCAGCCGACGCGTCCGCTCGGCCGCAGAGAGACGTGCGCACACGGAGAGGAAAACTGCGAGGGGGAGCAGCACGACTGCGGCCATCGTGAAGCGGACGATGTCGAGAGTGGAGGCCTCCACGGTGGGGTCCGGCGCATAGTCCGAGCCCCACTGCTTCACGGGATAGCCGTCGGACAGTTCGGCGCGGGTCATGCCCACGTATGCGACGAGTTCATCCGAACGAGCGAGCCCTTGAGCTCCAATCAGCCCAGCCTCCTTACCCGGAAAACGCTGAGCCAACGCCGGTTCGTCTCGCAGCAGTCGATGCAGACGGGGAGAGACGATCACTTGGCCGTCTCGTGGAAGCGACTTCAGACCGGGCGGCGGTTCGATCGACGTCGTCCCACGTGCGATGAAGATCCGGGTGAGAGGGGCTGCACCGTAGGGGTCGGTGCGGCTGAGAGTCAGCGGAAAACCGTCGCGGATCGACTGACCGGACTGATCCCGCGGGACAACCGGCTGCCGGGCCGCGATGCGTCCGTCCTGCGCCGCGATGATCCCGGGAATGGCGAGCACGATGGCCAGACAGCACACACCGAGCGATCCGCCCACCGCCATGAGCACGAATCGCGCACGGTTGCCGCGCCCGCTGCCGAACAACAGCCGAAGCCCCAAAAGGAGTTCCTTCATGCCACGTCCTGTTCTCGGGCGAGCACACCGTCGGACATTGTGTAGCGGCTGTCCGCACGGGCCGCGACCTTCGGGTCGTGGGTAACGAGGACGACCGCCGTGCCCTGCGATCTTGCGAGGGTTAGGAATTCCTGCAGCACGGTGGCGGCGTTGGCGCTGTCGAGCGATCCGGTCGGCTCGTCGGCGAAGACTACGGTCGGCCGATGCACGAGGGCGCGTGCCACGGCGACCCGTTGGTTCTGACCGCCCGACACCTGTGAGGGGCGCCGCTCCCGCAGTTCGGCAAGCCCCAGTCGTCCCAGCACCTCTCCTGCGGCGGCGAGCGCCTTGGCCTTGCGCTGCCCGGCCAGTCGCAGCGGCAAGGCGGCGTTCTCCTCAACGGTCAGTTCGGGCAGCAACTCGCCGTGTTGGAAGACGAATCCGAAACGGTCACGGCGCAGGGCACTGAGTTCGTCGTCTCCGAGGGTGCCCAATGGTTGTCCCTCGAAGCGGACTTCGCCGCCTGCGACGGGCAACACTCCCGCCAGGCAGTACAGGAGGGACGATTTACCCGAACCGCTCTGCCCGCTGACAGCCACAACCTCGCCCTGGCTGAGCGCAATGGAAGCGCCCCTGACGGCATGCGACTGCCCGTAGTACAGATCGATCCCTCTGGCCGACAGGACTACTGACGTACTGATGTGAGCCTCCAAGTAAGGCGGGAAGGAACGGACCCGGGCCTATGCCCGGGTCCTGGGCATCGGACAATCCGCCTACGGCTTGAAGTGGTTTTTGAACGAGCAGTTGTCCGGCCGGAGGGATCCACGATCACGACAGGCGCGCAGATCCGCGTCGTCGGTGTACTGCTGGGCCCCGTCCCAGTTCAGGTGGTGCATGAACACCGTCTGCCGCTGCTTGCCGTTGTAGCGAACCCAGTCGTGCCCTTCGACGCGCACCTGCATATAGACGTTGTGACCGTCACTGGCCGAGGCATCCTTGAGATGCCCAGTCCACTCGAAGGCGCCATGGTTCTGGCCGGCCGCATTAAACCTGTACTGCCCCTTGTCGAAGGTCACACCAGTCGGAGTCATTTGCGGCAGATCATGCCAAGACCCCGCCATCGACGTCCCAGCCCCAACGAGAAACACCCCGGCCGCCACCATGCCAACCATCGCCGTCTTCATCTGTCACCCCTCTACCTCCCGAAGACCCCAACGGCCCCCAGGAGTTACAGAAGGTAATGGATCAGTAACGCGCTGAATCCTTTGGCCTGGGAATCGCCATCCCATCAGGTGATCCGGAAGCACGAGAAGCACGAGCGGGCGTCGAGCTCGGGGACCAGCGTCTGGACGTTGCGTAGCCGTTCGGAAGCGGGAGACTGGGCGGCGGGGCAGCGTTGTGGTGCGGGGTTCTCGCGGGCGAGGGTCTCCGGGGCCGGCCGTCCCGACCCCGGCCATGTCCGCCGCCGACGCCGTCCCCGACCCCGGCATCAACAAATCCAAGTCGTGGACGAGGACCCCGGCCTGAGTGAGGAGCCGCGGCGGCCTGGCGGCGAGGCCGAGCTGAGTGCGGCCCCGTACGGAGGGCTCGACGCCGCACGACGGGGCGGCACCTCCGCACAAGGTGCCGCCCCGTTTCTTTCGTACGCCGGAGCCGTCGGCCGTCGGTGAGGGTCAGGGTTGACCGTCGGCGGCCCCGGAGTTCCAGCGCGCTAGCGGTGGTCGCTGCCCTTCGCCGTCGACGCCGCGCGGCCCGCCTCCAGGCGTGCCACCGGGATCCGGAAGGGGGAGCAGGACACGTAGTCCAGGCCCACCTCGTGGAAGAAGTGGACGGACTCGGGGTCGCCGCCGTGTTCGCCGCAGACTCCGAGCTTCAGGTCGGGGCGGGTGGCGCGGCCGGCCTGCACGGCCGACTTCACCAGGGAACCCACACCGTCCTTGTCGATGGTCTCGAAGGGGGAGACGCCGAAGATGCCCTTCTCCAGGTACGCGGTGAAGAAGCTCGCCTCCACGTCGTCCCGGGAGAAGCCCCAGACGGTCTGCGTGAGGTCGTTCGTACCGAAGGAGAAGAACTCGGCGGCCTCGGCGATCTGCCCGGCGGTCAGAGCGGCTCGCGGGAGTTCGATCATCGTGCCGATGGCGAGCCTGAGGTTCGTGCCGGCAGCCGCCTGCACCTCCGCGATGACCTGGTCGGCCTCCTCACGGACGATCTCCAGCTCCTGGACCGTACCGACGAGGGGGATCATGATCTCGGCCCGCGGGTCGCCCTTGGCGTTCTTGCGCTCCGCCGCCGCCTCCGCGATCGCCCGCACCTGCATGGTGAACAGGCCGGGGATGACCAGGCCCAGGCGTACGCCGCGCAGACCCAGCATCGGGTTCTGCTCGTGCAGGCGGTGCACGGCCTGGAGCAGGCGCAGGTCGTTCTCGTTGGCGTCGCCGCGCGACTCGGCCAGCGCCACGCGTACGGACAGTTCGGTCACGTCCGGCAGGAACTCGTGCAGCGGCGGGTCCAGGAGGCGGATCGTCACCGGGAGGCCGTCCATCGCCTCGAAGAGTTCGACGAAGTCCTTCTTCTGGAGGGGCAGGAGCTCCTTGAGGGAGTCCTCGCGCTCCGCCTCCGTGTCGGCCAGGATCAGGCGCTCGACCAGTTCGCGCCGGTCGCCGAGGAACATGTGCTCGGTGCGGCACAGGCCGATGCCCTGCGCGCCGAAGCGGCGGGCACGGAGGGCGTCCTCCGCGTTGTCCGCGTTGGCGCGCACGCGCAGACGGCGGACCCGGTCCGCGTACGCCATGATCCGGTGCACGGCCGCGACCAGCTCGTCCGCGTCGTCGGCGCCCGCGTGCATCCGGCCCTCGAAGTACTCGACGACCGGGGAAGGCACGACCGGGACCTCGCCCAGGTAGACCTTGCCCGTGGAGCCGTCGATGGAGACGACGTCGCCTTCTTCGATGACCACTCCGCCCGGGGCGGTCATACGGCGCCGCTTGGTGTCGACCTCGAGCTCCTCGGCGCCGCACACGCACGTCTTGCCCATGCCGCGCGCCACGACGGCGGCGTGCGAGGTCTTGCCGCCGCGCGAGGTCAGGATGCCCTCGGCCGCGATCATGCCGTCCAGGTCGTCGGGGTTGGTCTCACGGCGGATCAGGATGACCTTCTCGCCCGAACGCGACCATTTGATCGCGGTGTACGAGTCGAAGACCGCCTTGCCGACCGCCGCGCCCGGCGACGCCGCGATGCCCCGGCCGATCTGGTCGACCTTCGCCTGGTCGTCGAAGCGCGGGAACATCAGCTGCGCGAGCTGGGCGCCCGTCACACGCTGGAGGGCCTCCGCCTCGTCGATCAGGCCCTGGTCCACGAGCTGCGTGGCGATACGGAAGGCCGCACCCGCCGTGCGCTTGCCGACGCGGGTCTGGAGCATCCACAGCTGGCCGCGCTCGATGGTGAACTCGATGTCGCAGAGATCCTTGTAGTGGTTCTCCAGGGTCTCCATGATCTGCATCAGCTGGTCGTACGACTTCTTGTCGATCGACTCCAGCTCGGCGAGCGGGACCGTGTTGCGGATGCCCGCGACCACGTCCTCGCCCTGGGCGTTCTGGAGGTAGTCGCCGTACACGCCCTGGTGGCCGGATGCGGGGTCGCGCGTGAACGCCACGCCCGTGCCCGAGTCGGGGCCGAGGTTGCCGAAGACCATCGAACAGACGTTGACCGCGGTGCCGAGGTCGTGCGGGATGCGCTCCTGGCGGCGGTAGAGCTTGGCTCGGTCGGTGTTCCAGGAGTCGAAGACCGCGTGGATCGCGAGGTCCATCTGCTCGCGCGGGTCCTGCGGGAAGTCCCGGCCGGCCTCGGCCTTGACGATCCTCTTGAACTTGGTGACCAGCTTCTTGAGGTCCGCGGCCTCCAGCTCCGTGTCGACCGTGACCTTCTTGGCCGTCTTCGCCGCGTCCAGCGCGTCCTCGAAGAGCTCGCCGTCGACGCCGAGGACCGTCTTGCCGAACATCTGGATGAGACGGCGGTACGAGTCCCACGCGAAGCGGTCGTCGCCGGCCTGCTTGGCGAGGCCCTGGACCGACTTGTCGGAGAGGCCGATGTTCAGCACGGTGTCCATCATGCCCGGCATGGAGAACTTCGCCCCGGAACGGACGGATACGAGGAGAGGGTCATCGGCCTGGCCGAGCTTCTTGCCCATCTTCGCCTCGAGGGCGTCGAGGTGCGCGCTCACCTCGTCACGCAGTGCCGCAGGCTCCTCGCCGCTGTCGAGGTAGGTCTTGCACGCCTCGGTGGTGATGGTGAAGCCCGGAGGGACGGGAAGGCCCAGGTTGGTCATCTCGGCGAGGTTCGCGCCCTTGCCACCGAGGAGGTCCTTGAGGTCCTTGTTGCCTTCGGTGAAGTCGTAAACGAACTTCGTTCCCTCAACGCCGGTGTCGCCGCTCTCGGCTACATGGGGATCTTTGTTTTCCGACACGAGTCTCGACTCCTCGACGTCGCGGTGGCTGCCCTGACGGCGAGGAACATACCCAGATCGAAGGCGCCTGGGTACGTCTACTTGCACGTCATGCGCCTGTAACCACCCGTCCGCCACTCGATTGAAAGTCAAGCCTTGGCAAGCGGTCACGGAGTGATGTTTTCACTTCTTGAACGAATCAGCGCCCTCAGATGCAAGTATACGCTCAGATGAGCGGTCACCAACACGTCTGAGTTTAATCGATGAACGATCAAGGGGTGGCACTGAGTGCCACCCCTTAGGGAAGTGCAGTCGCCCAAGATCCGCTCATCTGAGCGCCACCCCTATCAAGGGTGGCGAGAATCACGCAGTAAAGACGGCCTGAATTTCATCATGCGGACCACGATGCGGACACCACCCGGACGCGACCCGGCCGCGACCCGGCCGCGACACACGGATGTCACACACCCCGCCGCTCCGTGGGCGTCACACACCCAGCGCCGCCAGCCGTTCCTCCACCCGCTCCGGCGCGTACAGGTACTCCACGACCAGCGCACCGGCCCCCACCAGCCCCGCCCGCTCCCCGAGCCGCGAGGTCACCACGTCCAGATGAGCGGTCGAACGCGGCAGCGCCCGCTGGTACAGCAGCTCGCGCACACCCGTGAGGAACGGGGTTCCGGCCAGATCCCCGGCGATCATCAGCACGCCGGGGTTGAGCAGGGTCACCACGGTCGCGAGTACGTCCCCGACCTGGCGCCCCGCCTCCCGCGCGAGCGCCATCGCCTCCGGGTGTCCGGCCGTCAGCAGGTCGCGCACATCCGATCCGGAGGTGGCCGGGACGCCGGACTCGGCGAGCCTGCGCGCCACCGCGCCACCGCTCGCGACGGCGGCCAGACAGCCGTACGAACCGCACCGGCACAGCGCGTCCGCGCCCACCCGGATGTGCCCGATGTCCCCGGCGCCCCCGTCGACGCCCCGGTAGATGGAGCCGCCGACGACCATGCCCGCACCGATACCGGTGGAGACCTTGACCAGGGCGAACGCCGAACAGTCCGGATAACCGGTGCGCTGTTCGCCGTACGCCATGAGGTTGGCGTCGTTGTCGACGAGTACGGGGATCCGGGTGCCGCTCCCGGTGATCCCGGGGCTCGTGGTGCCACCGGCACTACTGGCGCCATCGGCGCTACCGGCGCTCTTGACGCCGGCGTGCTCGGCGAAGGCACGTCCCAGGCGCCCGCGTATGTCGTAACCGTCCCAGCCCGGCATGATCGGCGGCTGCACCACCTTGCCGGTGTCGGTGTCGACCGGGCCCGGCACCGCGAGCCCGATCCCGCACACCGCGTCCGCGCGCTGCCCGGCCTTCTCCAGCAGCTCGGCGAACCAGCGGCCGAGCTCGCCCAGCACGGCGTCCGGGCCGTCCTCGATGCGCAGGCCGCCGTGGTGCTCGGCCTGGATCTCACCGCTCAGCGAGACGACGGCGGCCCGGCCGTGCCGGGTGTCGAGGTCGGCGGCGAGGACGACGGCGTGCTCGTCGTCGAACTCGAGGGTGATCGAGGGCCGGCCGCCCTGGGGGGAGTCCACCGGGCCGCCCGCACCCTCGCGCAGCCAGCCCGCACGGAAGAGCCGGTCGAGGCGCTGGCCGACCGTGGCCCGCGACAGACCGGTGGCCTGCTGCAGCGCGCCGCGCGTCGTGGCACGCCCGCTGCGCACCAGTTCGAGCAGTTCCCCGGCGCTTGCCTGATGCCCGGCCCTCATGGCCTTCGCCGCCCTTCCCGCCATCCCCGCCATGCCTGTCATGCCCAACCCCTTGCGTTCACCAACTCTGCATTACATATTGAGTTTTGCGTGTTAAATAGACGTAACCCTACGGTAGCTAGTGCCGAACCGATCGGCCGGACGTCTTCGGGGAGACTGAGTGGACAGCACAACCCAACTCACCATCCGCCGCACGGGAATCACCGCCCCCGTGCGCACCTCGGGTTCCCCCGCTCCGCCCGGTTCGCACGAGATCACCCACTCCGGCGCGCATGTATACGATCCCGACCGGCCCGCCGGGTCGCTGCACCTCAGGGCCGCCCGGGTACTCGAAGGCAACTGGACGGGAACGTCCACGGTTCCCTCGCACGGTCTGTATCCGCACCAGTGGTCCTGGGACTCCGCCTTCATCGCGATCGGGCTGCGCCACCTGTCCCCCTTGAGGGCGCAGACGGAACTGGAGACGCTGCTCGGCGCCCAGTGGGGTGACGGCCGGATCCCGCACATCGTGTTCAACCCCTCCGTTCCGCTCGACGCCTACTTCCCGAGCCCCGACTTCTGGCGCTCCTCGACCGCGGGACGCGCTGCGGGCGCCCCGCGCACCGTACAGACGTCGGGCATCGTGCAGCCACCGGTGCACGCGCTCGCCGTCTGGCTGGTGCACCAGGCCGACCCGGGTCTGTCCCGGTCGCGCTCCTTCCTCTCCCGGATGTATCCCCGGCTGGCCGCCTGGCACCGCTATCTGCTGCACCGGCGGGACCTGGGCGGCGGCGGGCTCGCCTCCGTGGTCCACCCGTGGGAGCAGGGCATGGACAACAGTCCGTGCTGGGACGCCCCGCTCAGCCGTGTCACCCCGGCCGCGCCGCGCTCCTTCCGCCGCGCCGACCTCGACCACGGGTCCGCACAGGACCGGCCGACGGACCTCGACTACGGGCGGTACGTGCGACTGGCGACGGACTACCGGGACGGTGGGTACGCCGACGGTGCCGGCGAGTTCGCCGTCGAGGACCCCGCGTTCAACGCGCTGCTCATCGCCTCCGAGCACGCGCTCGCCGCGATCGCGCAGGAACTGGGCGCGGCGGGGACAGCGCGGCACGCCCGCGCGGAACGGTTGACGGCGGCGCTGGTGGAGCGCCTGTGGGATCCGGCGGAGGGGATGTTCTTCTGCCGGGATGTGTACGGCGGGGATGCGCGCGACGGGGGCGAGAGCGGTGCTCACGGGTCGGAGCGGCGCTCTCCCGAGAGCGGTGCTCTCGCACCGGGGCGGCGCTCCGCCGAGAGCAGTGCTCACGCTTCGGAGCGGGGCTCACGCCAGAGCAGTGCTCACGACTCGGAGCAGCGCTCACGCCAGAGCGGTGCTCTCGCCTCGGAGCAGCGCTCTCGCACCGGTGCGCTCATCGCCGAGCGCAGCGTGGCCGGGCTGCTCCCGCTCATCCTCCCCGCACTCCCCCGCGACATCGCCGCCACCCTGGTCCGCACGGCGGGCGGGCCGCACTTCGGGCTCGGCGGGGTGGCCCGGCTGGCGCCGAGTTACGACCTGACCGGGCACGCCTTCGACCCGCACCGCTACTGGCGCGGCCCGGCGTGGTTCAACACGAACTGGCTGCTGGAGCGCGGGCTGCGGCTGCATGGGGAGCACGGGCGCGCGGAGGAGTTGCGGGCGGCGCTGCTGGAGACGGCCGACGCGTCCGGGTTCGCGGAGTACGTGGATCCGTACACCGGCGAGGCCTGCGGCGCGCTCGGCTTCAGCTGGACGGCCGCGCTGACGCTGGACCTGCTGCACGAGCCCGCGGGGGCCGACCGGGTGGATCGGCCGGATCTGATGGATCGGGCGGATCGGTCGGCCCAAGTCGTGTCCCATCCGGGGCACCGCGCGTTCGACAACGTACACGGCACACCGCCACACGCATCGCACGCATCACGCACGCCACGCACGCCACACAGTTCATTCGAGACGGGCGCCAAGGGAGGGGACCGGGGATGACGGACCGGCATCATCTGCTCGTGCACGGTGGGACGTTCGCCGCCGTGGGCGACGGCGGGGACATCAGCGGGGTGCGCAGTGGCAGCTCCCCGGACGGGTTATTCGTACGGGACGCCCGGCACCTCAGCCGCTGGCAGCTGACCGTCGACGGCGCGGTGCCCGAGGCGCTGACGCCGGTCGCGGACGGCGACACGGCGCGCTGTGTGCTCGTCCCGCGCGGCGGGCGCAACGAACCCCCCGCGTACACGCTCTTCCGTGAACAGGCCGTCGCCGACGGCGCGTTCGTGGAGGCGCTGCGTGTCACCAGCAACCGCCCGTCGCCCACGACCGTGCGCCTCGCGCTCACCGTGGACGCCGACTTCACGGACCAGTTCGAGCTGCGCTCCGACCACCGTACGTACGCCAAGATCGGCGCCGTACGAGGGCGTCAAGTCCTCGACGACGGGGTGGAGTTCAACTACCAGCGCGGGGAGTGGCGGTCCTGTACGACGGTCACCTCCGAGCCGCCGCCGGACGGGGTCGAGGAGACCGGCACCGGCGCCCGCCGCCTCGTATGGACGCTGGACCTCGAACCGCACGCCTCGGCGGAGCTGGCGCTGCGCGTCGCGGCCCGCCCGCACGGGGCGCTGAAGGACCCGGAGGTGCCCGCCTCACCCTCCGCGGCGAATGAGCGACTCCTCGCGCTGGAAGGCGAGTTCGCGGACGGCGTGCCCTTCCCGACCGGCTGGCCGGAGCTCGCGGCGGCCTGTGCGCGCGGGCTGTCCGACCTCGCGGTGCTCCAGGTCCCGGCGACGGGCCCGGACGGCGAGGAGCTGCGGGTGCCGGCGGCCGGAGTGCCGTGGTTCCTCACGCTCCTGGGCCGCGACGCCCTGCTGACCTCGCTGTTCGCGCTCCCCTACCGCCCCGAGCTCGCCGCCGCCACGCTGCCCGCGCTCGCCGCGACGCAGGCGGTCGAGGTGGGAGCGGGTGCGGTGGCCCAGCCCGGCAAGATCGTGCACGAGGTGCGCCACGGTGAGCTGGCGCACTTCGGGCAGGTGCCGTACGGGCGGTACTACGGTTCGGTGGACGCGACGCCGCTGTTCCTGGTGCTGCTCGGCGCGTACACCGAGCAGACGGGTGATGTGGCCCTGGCCCGGCGGCTGGAGGCCAACGCCCGGGCGGCGATCGGCTGGATGCTGGACCACGGCGGTCTGACCTCCGTCGGCTATCTCGTCTACCGCGCGGACGGCGGCGGTCTCGCCAACCAGAACTGGAAGGACTCCCCCGGCGCGATCTGCTCCGCCGACGGGAGCCGTCCCAGTGGGCCGGTGATGGCCGCGGGCGCGCAGGGATACGCCTACGACGCGCTGCGCCGCACCGCCCACCTGTCCCGTACGGTCTGGGGCGACGAGGTCTACGCCGCTCTGCTCGAACAGGCGGCGGGCGACCTCCGTGACCGTTTCCAGCGGGACTTCTGGATGAGTGAACACGCCTTCCCGGCGCTGGCGTTGGACGGTGACGGCCGTCAGGTCGACGCCCTCGCCTCGGACGCCGGGCACCTGTTGTGGTCGGGGCTGCTCGACAAGGAGTACGGCGAACTGGTCGGCCACCGCCTGCTGGAGCCGGACTTCTTCTCCGGCTGGGGCGTGCGCACCCTGGCCGCCGGCCAGCCGGCGTACCACCCGTTGTCGTACCACCGCGGTTCGGTCTGGCCGCACGACAACGCGCTGATCACGCTGGGGCTGGCCCGCTACGGCCTGCACGACGAGGCACGGACGGTCGCCCACGCGCTCGTCGACGCCGCCACGGCCGCCGGCCACCGTCTGCCGGAGGTCCTCGCGGGGTACGGCCGCGAGACACACGGGGAGCCGGTGCCGTATCCGCACGCGTGCGTACGGGAGTCCCGTTCGGCGGCGGCGCCCTTGGCGTTGCTCACGGCGGTCGGGGGCGCTTGAGAGAGCCTCCAGGCAGGAAAGCGAGCCGCCGGAGAAGTCAGCCGCCGGACGTGTCCAGCTCCGCGTCCTCGCTGATGCCCGCGCAGTCGTACGGGTCCTTGAGCCAGCCGTCCGGCAGGACGACCCGGTTGTTGCCTGACGTGCGGCCGCGCGGGCCGTCCGCGCCCGCCGGCCAGGGCTGGTCGAGGTCCAACTCGGCCAGCCCGTCGGAGAGTTCGGCCAGGGATGACGTGATCGCCAGGCGCTTACGCATCTCCGAGCCGACCGCGAAGCCCTTCAGGTACCAGGCCACGTGCTTGCGGAAGTCGATGACGCCGCGCGCCTCGTCGCCGATCCACTCGCCGAGCAGGGTGGCGTGGCGGACCATGACGGCCGCGACCTCGCGCAGGGTCGGGCGGGCGTAGGCGTCCTGGCGCCCCTCGAAGGCGGCCACCAGGTCGCCGAACAGCCACGGCCTGCCGAGGCAGCCGCGCCCGACCACGACCCCGTCGCAGCCGGTCTCGCGCACCATCCGCAGCGCGTCCTCCGCCGACCAGATGTCGCCGTTGCCGAGGACGGGGATCTCCGGCACGTGCTCCTTGAGGCGGGCGATGGCGTCCCAGTCGGCCGTGCCGCCGTAGTGCTGGGCGGCGGTGCGGCCGTGCAGGGCGATGGCGGTGACGCCCTCCTCGACGGCGATCCGTCCGGCGTCGAGGAACGTGATGTGGTCGTCGTCGATGCCCTTGCGCATCTTCATCGTCACCGGGAGGTCGCCCGCCCCGCTGACGGCCTCGCGCAGGATCGCCCGCAGGAGGTGGCGCTTGTACGGGAGGGCGGAGCCGCCGCCCTTGCGGGTGACCTTCGGGACCGGGCAGCCGAAGTTCAGGTCGATGTGGTCGGCGAGATCCTCCTCCGCGATCATGCGGACGGCCTTGCCGACGGTCGCCGGGTCCACGCCGTACAGCTGGATCGAGCGCGGCTTCTCGCTCGCGTCGAAGTGGATCAGCTGCATGGTCTTCTCGTTGCGCTCGACCAGCGCTCGCGTGGTGATCATCTCGCTGACGAACAGGCCCTTGCCGCCGCTGAACTCGCGGCACAGCGTGCGGAACGGCGCGTTCGTGATCCCGGCCATGGGGGCGAGGACGACGGGCGGCTGGACGGTGTGGGGACCGATCGACAGCGGGGTGGCGGGGGCGAGGGCGGTCGTGGACATTCCCCCATTGTCGCGTACGCGGACGGGTGCGGTGACTGTGGTGACTGTCATGAATGAGTGCAGTGCGCAACAAAGGAGGGTCAGGGGAGGGTCATTAGTTAGACGCACTATCGACACGGGCGTAGGCTGGAGGAATGCTCGAGCTCAGTCCCCGCCACCGGCTTCTCGTCCTCGCGATCTGCTGCATGAGCCTGCTGATCGTGAGCCTCGACAACACGGTCCTGAACGTCGCCCTGCCCTCGATGCAGAAGGAACTGCACGCGAGCGTGGCGGGCCTCCAGTGGACCATCGACGCGTACACGCTGGTCCTGGCGTCGCTGTTGATGCTCGCGGGCTCGACCGCCGACCGCATCGGCCGCCGCCGGGTCTTCAAGGCGGGCCTGGTGATCTTCACCCTCGGTTCGGTCCTGTGCTCCGTCGCTCCGAACCTGGACTCGCTCGTCGCCTTCCGCATGGTGCAGGCGATCGGCGGCTCGATGCTGAACCCGGTCGCGATGTCGATCATCACCAACACCTTCACGGACCCGCGCGAGCGCGCCCGCGCGATCGGTGTCTGGGGTGGCGTGGTCGGCATATCGATGGCCGCGGGCCCGATCGTCGGCGGCCTGCTCGTGGACTCGGTCGGCTGGCGGTCGATCTTCTGGATCAACCTCCCGGTCGGTCTCGCCGCGCTCCTGCTCACCTGGCGTTACGTCCCCGAGTCCCGCGCCCCCAAGGCCCGCCGCCCCGACCCGGTCGGGCAGCTCCTCGTCATCGCGCTGCTCGGCTCCCTGACGTACGCGATCATCGAGGCGCCCAGCTCCGGCGCCCCCAAGATCTTCACCTTCGGCGCGATCGCCGTCGCCGCGCTGCTCGGCCTGCTCCGGTACGAGCCCCGGCGCGCCGAACCCCTCATCGACCTGCGCTTCTTCCGTTCGGCACCGTTCAGCGGGGCCACGGTCGTCGCCATCAGCGCGTTCGCCGCGCTCAGCGGGTTCCTGTTCCTTTCGACGCTCTATCTGCAGAACGTACGCGGTCTGGACGCGCTGCACGCGGGCCTGTGGATGCTGCCCATGGCGGTCATGTGCTTCGTGTGCGCGCCGCTGTCGGGGCGGCTGGTCGGCAACCGGGGGCCGCGGCTGCCCCTGCTGATCGCGGGGGTCTCGATGACCGCGAGCGGGATTCTCTTCGCCGCGTTCGAAGGTGAGACGTCGAACGTCACGCTCGTCATCGGGTACGTCCTCTTCGGCCTCGGCTTCGGCTTCGTGAACGCCCCCATCACCAACACCGCCGTCTCCGGCATGCCCCGCACCCAGGCCGGGGTCGCGGCCGCCGTCGCCTCCACCAGCCGGCAGATCGGCGGCACCCTCGGTGTCGCCGTGGTCGGCGCGGTCCTCGCCTCCGGCATCCAGGCCTCGGCGTACCGGGAGACGTTCGTGTCGGCCGCCCGCCCCGGGTGGTGGATCCTCGCCGGCTGCGGTCTCGCCGTCCTCGTCCTGGGCGCGCTGACCAGCGGACGCTGGGCACGCGGGACGGCCGAGCGGACGGCACGGCAGCTGGAGTCGGCGGAGGTTCGGGACTCGGTGGGCGTCCGCGCCTGAGGCAGGGGGTCCGGGCCCTAGGCGGCTTCCGTCTCCGCCGTCAGCGCGATCTCGTGCAGCGTCCTCAGGCGTTCGCGGCTCTGCTCGTCCGTGGGCGCGTACGTCACCATGCGGGCGCCCGTGTCGGGGGCGAGCCACAGGTCGGTGTGGTCGACGGTGAGCAGCCCGACGTACGGGTTCAGGAACTGTTTGGTCTTGCTGCGCGAGCCGCCGTACACCTCGTACCGCTCCCAGATCTCACGGAACTCGGCCGACTCCGTCCGCAGCCGTTTGACCAGCAACTTCCAGGCGGGTTCGCCGAGGTGGCCGGCCATCGAGCCGCGCAGCTTGGCGGCCATCACACGCATGGTCTCGTCGAGGAGCACGATCGACTCGCGCCACTCCGGGTGGGTGTAGGCGAGGATCATGCAGTTGCGGTCCTCAGGCGGTACGGCGTCGAGGTCGCGCATCATCAGCCGGGCGTACGTGCGGTTGTACGCCAGGATGTCGTAGCGGCTGTTCTGGATGCAGGCCGGGACCGGCTCCAGCTGGGACAGCACCTCGAGCAGGGCCGGGGTGAGGGTCGGGCACGGCGCGGCGGGCGTGGGGTCGACGGCTCCGGCCAGCCGGAAGAGGTGGGCGCGCTCGCTGGAGTCGAGCAGCAGGGTGCGGGCCAGCGCGTCGAGGACCTGTTCGGAGACCTGGATGTCACGGGCCTGTTCGAGCCAGGTGTACCAGGTGACGCCGACGGACGAGAGCTGCGCGACCTCCTCGCGGCGCAGGCCCGGCGTGCGCCGGCGGCGGCCACGGGGCAGTCCGACCTGCTCCGGCGTGATGCGCTCACGGCGGTTGCGCAGGAAGGTGGCGAGCTCGTGCCGCCGGATCTCGCTGCCGCGGGGGGCGGCGGTGCCGTGCGGCCCGGGGTCCACCGGCCGGGGAGAAGTCACGGACACCGCCCGCTGAGCAGGATCGATGGCCTCCACCGGCCGGGGAGCGGTGCTCTCCTGCGTCATCGTCGTCATGCCTCCAGCCTGCCGTTCCCCGGAACCTGTTGCCAGGTAGTGCTTCTACCAGGATAAGGACACTCTGGTACCAGTCTGAGGTCAGGAGAAGTCTGGAGCACGTGACCGAAACCGGAACCCTCAGGACTCCAGTCCGCTCGCCCTCCGCAGCACCCGCACTCAGCAGCCTCGGGCTCTTCACCGTGCTGCTCGGGGCGGCACTGCCCCTCATCGACTTCTTCATCGTCAACGTAGCCCTCCCGACCATCGGCCGGGACCTGAACGCGAGCGAAGCCGTCCTCGAACTCGTCGTCGCCGGGTACGGAGTCGCGTACGCCGTCCTGCTCGTCCTGGGCGGCCGCCTCGGCGACCTCTTCGGGCGACGCCAGTTCTTCCTCGGCGGCATGGCGGCCTTCGGTCTGACCTCCCTGGCGTGCGGGCTCGCGCCCAGCGCCTGGACGCTGGTGGCGGCGCGCGTCGCGCAGGGCGCGGCGTCCGCCGCGATGCTGCCGCAGGTGCTCGCCACCATCCAGGCGGCGACGGCGGGCCCGCGCCGCGCCAAGGCCATGGGCCTGTACGGGGCCACGGCCGGTCTGTCCATGGTGGCCGGGCAGATACTCGGCGGCCTTCTCGTCGCGGCGGACATCGCGGGCACCGGCTGGCGCGCGGTGTTCCTCGTGAACGTGCCCGTCGTGATCCTCGGCCTGATCCTGGCCACGCGCGCCGTCCCCGAGACGCGCTCGCAGCACCCGGAGCCGATCGACACCCCCGGCACGGTGCTGCTCGCCGTGTCCCTTCTCGCGCTTCTCGCCCCGCTCACCGAGGGCAGGGCCGCGGGCTGGCCCCTGTGGACCTGGCTGTCGCTGGCGCTGTTCCCCCTCGCGGCGGCGGCGTTCTACTTCGTCGAGCGCCGGGAGGACCGCCAGGGCCGTACGCCCCTGGTGCCGCCGAGCCTGTTCGCGCTGACCTCGCTCCGCCGGGGCCTGATCATGATCGTGCCGTTCTCGATCGGCTTCAGCGGCTTCATGTTCGTGATCGCGGTGGCGCTGCAGCGGGGAGCGGGCCTCGGCCCGGTCCCGGCGGGCCTGGCCCTGGCGCCGATGGCCGTGGTCTTCTTCGTCGTCTCCCTCTGCGGCCCCCGGCTGATCGCCCGCTACGGCACCCGGATCGTCACGGCGGGCGGGCTGATCCAGGCGGTGGGCGTGGGCCTCATCACGCTGGCCGCGTGGCGGTCCTGGCCGGACCTGGGCGTGTGGCAACTGCTGCCGGGCGCGGCGGTCGCGGGCGCGGGCCAGGCGCTCCAGCTCCCCGTCCTCATCCGGATCATCCTCTCCGAGGTGCCGTCCGCGCGGGCCGGCGTCGGCAGTGGCGTCATGGCCACCACCCAGCAGTCGGCCCTCGCCGTCGGCGTCGCCACCCTGGGCACCCTCTTCCTGTCCCTCGCCTCGAGCGACGGCATGCGGGACGCCCTCGTCACCACCCTCCTGGTCCAACTGGCGGGCGTGGCCCTGACGACGGCCCTGAGCCTGCGACTGCCGCGCACGATCAGCTGAGCTGTGGGGGCAGTTGGAGCCGCTTGTCGGAGAAGAGCGCCGGTGCCGCGCGGGCCCCGAGTTCGCGGACGCGTGCAACCCTGGGCGCCCCGGGTTCCGTGTAGGGCGTAGCGAGAAGCGGACCCGGGTCGGCCTGGGCGACGCAGGCGGCACCTGGATGCATGAGACGAGGAAGAGCGTGACCGATCATCCCCGCGAGACCGACTTCCGTGCCTGGGTGCTCGAGCATCGAACGCGCCTGCGTACGACGGCGTTTCTGCTCTGCGGTGACTGGTACCTCGCCGATGACCTCGTCCAGGACGCGCTCGGACGGCTCTACTCCAGGTGGGACCGGGTGGTGGCAGCCGGGGATCCGCGTGCGTACGTCCGTCGGATCCTGTGCAACCTCCACACCGACTACCGGCGTCGACCGGCCAGACGTGAGATCAGCGAGGCGGATGTGAGCACGTTGCGCTCACCCCCGCACACCAGCATGGACGAGCGTGACGACGAGCTGATCGCCGCCATGCTGACGGTCCCGGCCGGCCAGCGGACCGTGCTCGTCCTGCGCTTCTTCGAGGATCTGTCGGTCGAGCAGACCGCGGACCTGCTCAGGACGAGTCCGGGCAACGTCAAGAGCCAGACGAGCCGCGGCCTGGAGGCCCTGCGCTCCGCGCTCCAGACGCAACCGACCAAGATCGAGGGAGCATCGTGAACCCCGACAAGACGCCAGAAGAACTCGCCGCGCGCATCGCGTCCATCACCATCAGCGCTCCTGCCGACCGCGTCGACATCGACGAGGCGGTCCGCGTGGGGACGAGGCGGCGTTGGCGTCGGCGGCTCGCCGTCGCCGGCGTGTTCGCCTCCGTCGTGGCCGTCGCCGGGTCGGTGGCCGTGGCAACACAGGCGGACCACGGCAGGAGCAACACCATGGCCACTCCCAGCTTCCGCAGCGCGGCCCTGACCGCCGAAGGCCTCGGCGGGCGATGGATCGCTGTCCGGATCGACGGAAGCGACGTCTCCTCGTGGCGCGACGTCGGCGGGATGCCGGCGAACATCATCATCGGCGCCGACGGGGCACCGAACGGATGGCAGGTGAACAGGGCCTGCGGCCCGCTGGCCGGCGGCAGCTTCACGCTGAAGGCGGACGGCTCGTTCACCGCCGTGTTGTCGCCGCCGCAGTTCCAGCCCTGCCCGATGCTCACCACACCTCCCCCCGACCTCCTGGACGCGGTCGCGCGTACCGCTTACGTCGCCGTGGACGAGCCGGGCGGCTCGGCCGCCCGCGCGCTGCGGTTCCTGGACAGCCACAAACGGCTCATCGCGCTGTGGCGCGAGGACACCACGACGGCGTCACGCGCCGCCGTGTGCGAGAAGGCGCTCGGACGCAAGTCCACCTCCGACGGCAGCTTCACCACCGTCGAGCGGGTCCGCGCGAAGCACCTGGCTGCGACGAACGCCAAGCCCGAGGACGTTCTGCCCGACGTTCCCGGCGGCACCGTCGCCGTCTACTGCTCGACCACCGGGACGGGCTCGCCCGTCAGGTACGCGGTCACGGCCGACGGCCACAAGGTGAGGCTCCGCCCGGCCAAGTAGCCGGCCACGCGCGGGTTTCGCCCACGCGCGGGTATCGCCGGGAGCACACATCGGCTCCCGGCGATACCCGGTGAGGCGGGACCGGTCCTAGGAGCAGCGCTTCCAGGTCTGGTAGAACGCACTCGCGCTGGAGCGGGTGTCCGTGAACATGGAGGCCCCGGACGAGGCGCCGTTGGTCGTCAGCCTGACCTCGGTGGTCGGCAGCTTGAAGAGGTCCTTGGAGGTGCTGCCGTACCTGGCACCGGCGGCGCTGAGCGTCTGCCGACTGAACTTACGCAGTTTGAAACCGAACGGCCGTTCCGTGATGTAGTCCGCGGTCGTTCCGTCGTAGTACCCCGAAAGACCGGACACGGTTACGGGTGACCAGCCGGATCCGGCGGTCCGGTCGTACCAGTGGAACACGACCTTTCCGGAGCTGTAGGTCATGTACTGCGAGATGACGTGTCCGGTCTTCGTCGTGTGCCCGATATAGACGGGCGGGTTCGGGTGCGCGGAGTTGAGGTACTCGTACCACAGTGAGGCACCCTGGGTGGCCGTGCCCGACGAGCCCGAGACGAAGCCCTGCTGGATCAGCTTGCCGGAGTGGTAGCCACCGACACCGATCCACGGGGCCGCCACCGCGGTGCTGTTGGAGCCACAACTCGTGGAGTAGGTGGGGATGTTCTGATCGTCGTAGACCTCGTTGTAGTTGGAGTGTCCGGTGGCGATATAGCCGCCCCAGTTGCCGCTGTAGGCGAATCGCAGTGCCGACTTGCCGGACGGCCCCAGGCACGGCACCGACGGTACGGTCTCGCGATACCCCTTGTACTTCGCCCGCCACGCCGTCAGCGCCTTCGGGCTGTTCGGGGCGTCGAAGCCGTAGGCCCGCGCCGCCGCGGGCGCCGCTGTCTGCGGCCGGAACCCCTGGGGCGGAACGATCGTCGTCATGGTCGCGCCACCCGGCAGACGGTACGTCAGCTCCTTCCCCGCTGTGGCTCGCACGGCTTGAGCAGCCGACGCGGACACGGTCTTCCCGTCCGCCCCGATGAGACGCGTCTTGGTGGCGCTGAGAGTTCTGCACCCCTTGGCCGGTGCGGAACCGGCCGTTGGCGCGGCGTTCGCGGGCGTCGCGACAAAGGCGGCGGCCGCGACCACCATCGAGCTTGCGACAACTAAGACTTTCCGGACACGAGAGCTTGCAGTTGCCCGAGAGGGCTTCATGTTGCTCCTTCGGTGTAGGAAAAGGACACCAGCGGCCGGGGCGCTTCCGCGCCGCAGTCACTCGCCGATGTCGACAGGGGCCAGCCCGGCGTGACACACGCCCTCGGCCGCAGCCGTGCGTGTCGTCATGGCGCTGGTGGCCGAACCGCCTGCGGCGGTCACGACCTGGTGGCTGGAATCCCTGCGGTCCCGAAGCCCATACCGACGATGAACAGACTGTTCACGCCACTCAACCCCCGTCGTGTGGATGAAACTTGCCGCACTCGTGTGACTCGTTGGAGTCGTGCGGTTGATGCATCGTATGGGGCGGCAGGAAAAACACACGGCCGCTTTTAGTAAATTTGTTCCCATCTCTCCATGGAGTGATCCAGCAGTTCCGCGAGTTGTCCCGCCGGCAAGTCCTCGTAGAACTCGGCCAGTCGGAGCGGATCGGGGCGCGGATCGGGGCGGTCCAGCACCACGCACGGCGGTGCGGCGATCACGCGCCGGTCCCAGGTCAGCTTCCGGGGTGGGCGAGTGGGGCGACCAGGGTCTGCGACTGGTGGGCGCGGCGCAGGGCGTTCGCGACGAAGCCGTTCGCCTTCAGCTCCTCGACGAGGTCATGGAGGAAGCGGACGGTCTCGGGGTGGCGGGTCTTCGTCGTGCCGACCGCTTGGCGGATCTGCATGAACCGGTCCTCGATCAGGCGGAGTTCGGGGTGCGCCGCGACGAACTCGGTCATCGGCTGCCTGATCCCGGCCGCGACCTCCAGCCCCTCGGCCCCGAACGCCTCGACCCCGTCCTCCCCGCGCACCACGCTCGCGTGCCTAAGCGTGCGGGAGAGGAAGAGGTCGTAGGCGGACCCGCGCTTCACCCCGATCCGTACGCCGGGACGGTCGACCTCGGCGACGGTCGTCAGGTCCGAGTCGCGGGGGACGGCGTACACGCCCTCGATCTCGACGTACGGCGCCGTGAACGCGACCTCGGCCTCCCGTGCGGGCTCTACGGCTAGGAAGCACAGGTCGGCACGGCCCTCCGCCATCGCCTCGTACGACTTGCGGGCCGCGTCGAAGCAGAGGAGCTCCACGGGGACGTCGAGGCGGGCGGCGATCTCCCGCGCGAGGTCGACGGTGACGCCGGCCGGGGCCGTCGGTGTGCCCTGGGCCAGCACGGGATTGCCCAGGTTGATCGAGGCCCGCAGGGTGCCGTGCGGCGCGAGGTCCTTGGCGATGGCGGGAGTTCCGGTCGTCATGAGCGGAGTGTAGATCGGGGCGGTGCGGCAGCGCGGAGGGTGGACGGGCGGCGACGGATCGTGATCACGTGCGACCACGCGGTGAACTCGTGGCCGAAGAACCCCCGTTGATCTTCCCGATGCTGCACACTCCTTGCTGCGAAAGCCCTGCCGCCAACGCCTTGCCGCGCGAGCGGAGCGGTAACACCTGGAGGTGTCATGCTGCAGATCAACACGAGCAAGGTAAGCCGCTGGGACCAGCACGGCCGCGAGCACGTCGTCCATGTCCAGCGCGCCGGTGTACAGCGCACGATCAGATGCGACACCTGCGGCTGGCGCAAGGGCGCGCAGTTCCTGCCGTGGCTGAAGGCGGAGGAGCACCTCGCCGAGGCGCATCAGGCGACGGTGGACCCGACGGAGGGATAGCCCCCCGCCGGGACCACCGGTCCGCCAGGGCCGTGGATTCAGTCGATTCGGCGGCGCAGTCCACGCAGGACGAGGGTGACGACCGTCGAGAACTCGGCCTCGATGCCCGGCTGTTCCCACTCGTGGGCGTAGGCGGGGTCGTGGAAACGGTTCGTGGCGTGGAAGACGGCGCGGGCCGTCGCGACGGAGTCGCCGTCCACGGTCATGAAGTCGCCCTCCATCACGCCGCGATGAATGATGTCCGAGAGCTGGTCGACCAGCTCGGCGACGTGCTCCTCGACCACCGCGCTCGCCTCGTCGAGCAGCACCGAATAGGTCGCGAACAGCTCGGGATCGTCGCCCGCCTTGTGCCGCTTGGCGGTGAACAGCGTCGCCAGCCAGTGCTCGAGCGCCTCCGGGGGTGGCGCGGGCGACGGCCTGGCGATCTCCGCGAGTATCTGCGACGTACGGTCCAGCCAGCGCTTGGTGACCGCCTCACGCAGCGCCGCCTTCGTACGGAAGTGACGGTAGACGCTGCCGTGGCTGACGCCGAGCGCGCGGGCCACGTCCACCACGGTGGCCTTCGCGGGGCCGTGGCGGCGCAGCGCCTCCTCGGTCGCCTCGAGGATGCGCTCGGCGGTCAGTGTTTCGGTGGTCGGTGCCATGTCGAAAACCGTACCTGGCGGCACTGTCAGCGGTCGGTGCCGAGATGTGACATCTGCGCCGCCGGGTAGCGGTCGCCCGCGGCGGCGTCGGCCGGCACGGCCCGCTCGATCGCGGCGAGGTCGGCGTCGTCGAGCGTGACGTCCAGCGCGCCGAGCGCCTCCGTCAGCCGCTCCCGGGTCCGCGCACCGACCAGCGGCACGATGTCCTCGCCCCTCGACAGCACCCACGCGATCGCGATCTGCGCCACGCTGACGCCCTTCTGCTCGGCGATCTTCCGCAGCGCCTCGACGAGGGAGAGGTTGTGCTGGAGGTTGTCGCCCTGGAAGCGGGGGCTCATGGAACGGAAGTCGGTCGGGGCCAGCTGCCGGTCGGCCGTGAAGTGGCCGGAGATCAGCCCGCGGGACAGCACGCCGTACGCGGTGATCCCGATGCCCAGCTCACGGGTGGTCGGCAGGACCTCGTCCTCGATGCCGCGCGAGATCAGCGAGTACTCGATCTGGAGGTCGGAGATGGGGGCGGTGGCGGCGGCCCGGCGGATGGTGTCGGCGCCGACCTCGCTCAGGCCGATGTGCCTGACGTGCCCCTTCTCCACGAGCTCCGCGATCGCGCCGACCGTCTCCTCGATCGGGACGTTCGGGTCGAGCCGCGCGATCCGGTACACGTCGATGTGATCGACGCCCAGGCGCTGCAGCGAGTACGCGGCGAAGTTCCGCACCGCGGCGGGGCGGCCATCGTATCCGGACCAGCCGCCGTCCGGGTCGCGCAGGGCGCCGAACTTGACGCTGGTCAGCGCCTGCTCACGCAGGGCCGCCGGAGCCGCGCGCAGAGCCTCGCCGATCAGCATCTCGTTGTGGCCCATGGCATAGAAGTCGCCGGTGTCCAGGAGCGTCACGCCCGCCTCGAGGGCGGCGTGGATGGTCGCGATCGACTCGGCCCGGTCCGCCTCGCCGTACAGCGCGGACATGCCCATGCAGCCGAGGCCGAGGGCGGAGGTCTGAGGACCGGTGGTTCCGAGGGGGCGGGTTTGCATGAGGACTCCCTGGTGTCCCTTGGTGGATTGACGCCTTTTCACGATGCCATGACAGATGACAGATTTCAATATCTGTCATCTGTTATCTGTCATCTGTTATCTGTCAGCCGTCCCTCGTCACTCGTCACTCGTCACCCCACTTTGGTCCAGACCTATTGACGACAGGTCTGGACCGCAGGCACTGTCATGCCTACGACACCTCACCGCACCCCCCACCGGGAGGCCTCGCATGATCCGTCGGAAGCTGCGCCTGTTCGCCCTCGCACTGACCGCAGCCGTCCTCGCCCCGCTGTCGGTCGCCACCGCTCCCGCCGCATCCGCCGCCGACACCTGCGCCGTGAAGTCCCGCCCGTCCGGGAAGGTTCTCCAGGGCTACTGGGAGAACTGGGACGGCTCTTCCAACGGAGTGCACCCGCCGTTCGGATGGACGCCGATCACCGACTCCCGTATCGCCGCGCACGGCTACAACGTGATCAACGCGGCGTTCCCGGTCATCCGCTCCGACGGCACGGCGCTGTGGGAGGACGGGATGGACGCCGGTGTGAAGGTCGCGACGCCGGCCGAGATGTGCGCGGCCAAGGCGTCCGGGCAGACGATCCTGCTGTCGATCGGCGGGGCGGCGGCGGGCATCGACCTCAGCTCCTCCGCCGTCGCCGACAGGTTCGTCGCGACGATCGTGCCCATCCTGAAGAAGTACAACTTCGACGGTATCGACATCGACATCGAGACGGGCCTGGTCGGCAGTGGCAGCATCGGCCGGCTCTCCACGTCCCAGGCCAACCTGACCCGGATCATCGACGGCGTGCTGTCACAGATGCCGGCCAACTTCGGGCTTACCATGGCGCCGGAGACCGCGTACGTCACGGGTGGCAGCATCACGTACGGCTCGATCTGGGGCGCGTATCTGCCGATCGTCAAGAAGTACGCGGACAACGGGCGCCTGTGGTGGCTGAACATGCAGTACTACAACGGCAGCATGTACGGATGCTCCGGCGACTCCTACTCCGCGGGCACCGTTCAGGGCTTCACCGCGCAGACCGACTGCCTGAACAAGGGACTGGTCGTGCAGGGCACCACCATCAAGGTGCCCTATGACAAGCAGGTCCCGGGTCTGCCCGCCCAGTCGGGCGCCGGCGGCGGCTACATGTCACCGAGCCTGGTCTCCCAGGCGTGGCGGCACTACGGCACCGGCCTCAAGGGCCTGATGACCTGGTCGATCAACTGGGACGGCTCGAAGAACTGGAGCTTCGGCGACAACGTCAAGGCGCTGCAGGGCCGTTGAGAACCAGGACGGCTCGGGGAGAAGTCCGCTTCCCACGTGCCGCCACACTTCCCGGCGCGCCGCCGCAGCCCCCCACGTGCCGCCGCACCTCTCAGCGAGCCGTCGCGGTGAAGCCGGGAAGCATGAGGGTGAGCCAGCGATCGCGGACCTCGCGCGGCTGGTCGAGGGGAGCGGTGGCCAGCAAGAGGTAGAAGTCGGCGACGGTGACGTCCGAGTGGAGGTCACCGTCCGCCTGGCCGGTGGTGATGAGCTCGGTCAGCGCGGCGGCCGCACGCGTGTCGTGCTCGGGCGCGTACGAGGCCCCGACTCCCTGCGCGGCGGCCTTCACCGCGTGGTCCTGGGCCGCGGCCTCGATGACGCGGGAGACGAGCGCGGTGAGCTCGGTCATGGCGTGCGCCCCCGCCCGCACGCGGTCTGCCGCCTCCTCCACGGTGAGGGTCATCCGCTCGACATGCCGGGACAGGACCGCGCCGACGAGATCGGTCTTCGTGGGGTAGTGCCGGTAGAGCGTGCCCACCGCCACCCCGGCAGCCTCGGCGATCGCGTCCATGGGCACCTCGGGGCCGTGCCGCGTGATCAGCAGGTGCGCCGCGTCGAGGATCTTCTTGCGGTTGCGGACCGCGTCGGCGCGCAGCGGCCGGGCCTGGGTCATCGTGCCCTCCAGTCTCGTCGTGACGCAAAGCCTATGCGGGTTCGCTTGCAGGAAGGTGAACCATGACTCATGATGAAAGTGAGCCATGGTTCATGTTTGCCTGGCGTTCCCGCCCCGCGAGGGGCCGACTCAAAGGCTTGCCCCATGTCCAGCAAGGTCGCCCTGGTCACCGGTGCCTCCTCCGGTATCGGTGAGGTCACCGCACTCAAGCTCCAGGAGCTCGGATACACCGTGTACGGTGCTGCCCGCCGGGTGGCACGGATGTCCCGCCTCGCCGAGGCGGGCGTCCACGTCCTGCCCATGGATGTCACCGACACCGCCTCGATGCAGGCGGGTGTCGACGGGATCATCGCCGAATCGGGCCGTATCGACGTCCTGGTGAACAACGCGGGGTACGGGTCGTACGGGGCCATCGAGGACGTACCGCTGGACGAGGCGCGTGCCCAGTTCGAGGTCAACATCTTCGGTGCCGCTCACCTGATCCAGCTCGTGCTGCCGCACATGCGGGCGCAGCGGAGCGGCACGATCGTGAACATCTCTTCCATGGGTGGCAAGATCCACACCCCGCTGGGCGGTTGGTACCACGGAACCAAGTTCGCCCTCGAAGGGCTCAGCGACTGCCTGCGCATGGAGCTCAGGCCGTTCGGCATCGATGTGGTCATCGTCGAGCCAGGAGCCATCAGGACGGAGTGGGGCGGCATCGCCGCGGACAACCTGCGCAAGACCTCCGGCGGCACCGCGTACGCCGCGCAGGCAGGCGCGATGGCCGAGTCCCTGGGCTCCGAGAGCACCGCCCGCCGCAGCTCCCCGCCCTCGGTCGTCGCCGACACCGTCGCCAAGGCCGTCACGGCTCGCCGCCCCAAGACCCGGTACGCCGTCGGTTTCGGGGCCAGGCCCCTCATCTTCCTGCGCCGCGCCCTGCCCGACCGCGCCTACGACGCACTCGTCGCCCGCGCCATGGGCACACCGACCGGCGCCAACCGTTAGCCGCCGGCCGCCAGGGCCTGTCTTTCGGATCAGCCCGGGGCCGCGCGGATTGTGCCCGCGATCCGGAAAGCCCCCGGTTCCCGCATCACGGGAACCGGGGGCTTCTCACTGACAAGCCGGGTCAGCAGCCGATCAGACGCGCGGCCAGGTAGCCCTCGATCTGGTCGAGGGAGACGCGCTCCTGCTTCATCGAGTCGCGCTCGCGCACCGTGACGGCGTTGTCGTCGAGGGTGTCGAAGTCGACCGTGACGCAGAACGGGGTGCCGATCTCGTCCTGGCGACGGTAGCGGCGGCCGATGGCGCCCGCGTCGTCGAACTCGATGTTCCAGTGCTGGCGCAGGGCGGTGGCGAGGCCCTTGGCCTTCGGCGACAGCTCCGGGTTGCGGGAGAGCGGCAGGACGGCGACCTTGACCGGCGAGAGGCGCGGGTCGAGGCGCAGCACCGTGCGCTTCTCCATCTTGCCCTTGGCGTTGGGGGCCTCGTCCTCGACGTAGGCGTCCAGCAGGAACGCCAGCATCGCGCGGCCGACACCGGCGGCGGGCTCGATGACGTACGGAGTCCAGCGCTCGCCGGCCTCCTGGTCGAAGTAGGAGAGGTCCTGGCCGGAGGCCTTGGAGTGCGCGCCGAGGTCGTAGTCGGTGCGGTTGGCGACGCCCTCCAGCTCGCCCCACTCGTTGCCGCCGAAGCTGAAGCGGTACTCGATGTCGGCGGTGCGCTTGGAGTAGTGGGAGAGCTTCTCCTTGGGGTGCTCGAACCAGCGCATGTTCTCTTCGCGCAGACCGAGGCCGGTGTACCAGTTCCAGCGCTCCTGCATCCAGTACTCCTGCCACTTCTCGTCCTCGCCCGGCTTGACGAAGAACTCCATCTCCATCTGCTCGAACTCGCGGGTGCGGAAGATGAAGTTGCCGGGCGTGATCTCGTTGCGGAAGGACTTGCCCATCTGCGCGATGCCGAACGGCGGCTTGCGGCGCGAGGTCTGCTGGACCTGGGCGAAGTTGGTGAAGATGCCCTGGGCCGTCTCGGGGCGCAGGTAGGCGACGGAGCCGCTGTCCTGCGTGGGGCCGAGGTGGGTGGTGAGCAGGCCCGAGAACTGCTTGGGCTCGGTGAACGTGCCCTTGTTGCCGCAGTTGGGGCAGTTGAGGTCGGCGAGGCCGTTCTCCGGGAGGCGGCCGTGCTTCGCCTCGTAGGCCTCCTCCAGGTGGTCGGCGCGGTAGCGCTTGTGGCAGGAGGTGCACTCGGTCAGCGGGTCGGTGAAGGTGGCGACGTGCCCCGACGCGACCCAGACCTCGGTCGCCAGGATCACCGACGAGTCGATACCGACGACGTCCTCGCGGGAGGTGACCATGTAGCGCCACCACTGGCGCTTGATGTTCTCCTTGAGCTCGACGCCGAGCGGACCGTAGTCCCAGGCGGCACGCTGTCCACCGTAGATCTCACTACTGGGGAAAACGAAGCCACGGCGCTTGCTCAGGCTGACGATGGTGTCGATCTTGTCGGCGGCCACGGTGCTCTCTTCATTACGAACGGACGGCAGCGAATGATTCAGGTTACCGGCGCCGCCCACCCTCGTATCAAATCGGTTCGGGGACACCTCGCCTCATCGTGCCCCTTACCGGCTCAATCGCCGCCTCGTTTACCTAGGGCTTACCCAGCGCTTGTTGACAATCGTTTCCAGGTTTGTTGAAAATGACTGTCATGAACGTACGACGGCGCCTCGCCGCTTCTCGAATAAGCACTGCCGGGTCCGCGACCCTGGCAGCCACGGCCGTCGGCCTCGGCGCCCTCACCGGCTGCTCGGTTTCCACGGCGGTCGACGGCAAGAGCGCCGGGAAGCTCGACGTCGTGGCGTCGTTCTACCCCATGCAGTACCTCGCCGAGCAGATCGGCGGGACGCACGTGCACGTCACGAGCCTGACCCAGCCCGGTCAGGAGCCGCACGACCTGGAGATCAGCGCCCGGCAGACCGCGCAGCTCCAGTCGGCGGACGCCGTCGTCTACCTCAGGAACCTACAGCCGGCCGTCGACGACGCCGTGGCGCAGTCCGAGGTCAAGACCAAGATCGACGCCGCGTCGCTGACCACGCTGGAGAAGCACGGCAACGAGGTCGGCGGGCACGCGGCCTCGCACGACAGCTCCAAGGGCGAGGAGTCCGGCGCCGCCGACCCGCACATCTGGCTCGACCCGGTGAAGTACGGCGAGGTCGCCGAAGGGGTCGCCAAGGCCCTCAAGAAGGCCGACCCGAAGCACGCCGCGGACTACGACAAGAACATGACGGCGCTGCGGAAGAAGTTCGCCGATCTCAACACCCGGTACAAGACCGGGCTGGCGAACACCAGGACCAA
The DNA here is from genome assembly GCF_044768965.1 of Streptomyces sp. NPDC090798. Taxonomy (NCBI): domain Bacteria; kingdom Bacillati; phylum Actinomycetota; class Actinomycetes; order Kitasatosporales; family Streptomycetaceae; genus Streptomyces; species Streptomyces sp. NPDC090798. The sequence goes on along the minus strand of NZ_JBIVXA010000001.1, from coordinate 732,841 downwards.
GGTCTTCATCACCACGCACGCCGCCTTCGGCTACCTCGCCGAGCGCTACGGCCTCACCGAGGAGGCCATCAACGGTCTGGATCCGGAGTCGGAGCCCAGCGCGAACCGCGTGAAGGACCTTGAGAAGATGGCGAAGGCCGACGGCGTCTCGACGGTCTTCTACGAGACGCTCGTCAGCGACAAGACCGCCAAGACCATCGCCGGCGACGCGAACCTGAAGACGGACGTCCTCGACCCGATCGAGGGCATCACCGGCAAGTCCAGGGGCAGCGACTACTTCCAGGTCATGGAGTCGAACCTGAAGGCGCTGCGAACGGCGTTGGGCGCCAAGTGACACCCGGTCCGAGTTCCAGGAGGACAGCGTGAGCGAGCCCGTCATATCCCTGCGCGGCGTGACCGCCGAGCTGGGTTCGCGCCCCGTCCTGCGCGGCATCGACCTCAGCGTGCACCGCGGTGAGGTCGTCGCGCTGCTCGGCGCCAACGGCTCCGGCAAGTCGACGGCCATCCGCAGCGTCATCGGCCAGGTCCCGGTCAGCGGCGGCGAGATAGAGATCTTCGGCACCCCGCGGCACCGCTTCCGCGACTGGCGGCGGGTGGGGTACGTGCCGCAGCGCACGACCGCCGCGGGCGGCGTGCCCGCCACGGTGACGGAGATCGTCGCCTCCGGCCGGCTCTCCCGCGCCCGCTTCGGCGTGCTGCGCAAGGCCGACCACGAGGCCGTACGGCACGCCCTGGAGCTCGTCGGCATGGCGGACCGCGCCAAGGACTCGGTGAACGCCCTTTCGGGCGGCCAGCACCAGCGCGTACTGATCGCCCGCGCCCTCGCCTCCGAACCCGAGCTGCTGATCATGGACGAGCCGATGGCGGGCGTCGACCTCGCGAGCCAGGAGGTGCTGGCCCAGACCCTGCGCGAACAGGTCGCGGCGGGCACCACCGTCCTGCTCGTCCTGCACGAGCTGGGCCCCCTGGAGCCACTGATCGACCGCGCGGTCGTCCTGCGTGACGGCTGCGTCCTGCACGACGGCCCGCCCCCGCGGGCGGTCGGCCAGCACGCCCTGCCCGGCCACGACCACGTACACCCGCACGCGGCTCACGACGCCGAACCGATCCGGACGGGACTGCTGAGCTGATGGACATCCTGAACTACGCCTTCATGCAGCGGGCCCTGCTCGCCGCCGTCCTGGTGGGCATCACCGCGCCCGCCGTCGGCATCTACCTCGTCCAGCGCCGCCAGGCCCTGATGGGCGACGGCATCGGCCATGTGGCGATGACCGGTGTCGGCCTCGGCTTCCTGCTCTCCACCAACCCGGTGTGGATGGCGACGGCCGTCTCGGTCCTCGGCGCCGTGATCATGGAACTGATCCGCTGGTACGGCAAGACGCGCGGCGACATCGCGCTCGCCATGCTCTTCTACGGCGGTATGGCGGGCGGCGTGATGTTCATCAACCTCGCGCCGACGGGCTCGAACGCCAACCTGACCTCGTACCTCTTCGGCTCCCTGTCCACGGTCTCCGAGTCCGACGTGACGGCGATCTGTGTGCTCGCGGCCTTCGTCGTCCTGGTCACCCTGGGCCTGCGCCGGCAGCTGTTCGCGGTCAGCCAGGACGAGGAGTTCGCGCGGGTGACGGGTCTGCCGGTGCGCGCCCTGAACCTGCTCACCGCCATCACCGCCGCCGTCACCGTGACGGTCGCGATGCGGGTGGTCGGCCTGCTTCTGGTCAGCGCGCTGATGGTGGTCCCGGTGGCCGCGGCCCAGCAGCTCAGCCGCAGCTTCGCCGCCACCTTCGCGATCGCGGTGGCCATCGGCGTGAGCGTGACGATCGGCGGCACCGTGACGTCGTACTACCAGGACGTGCCGCCCGGTGCGACGATCGTGTTGCTGACCATCGGCGCGTTCATCGTGCTCACCGTGCTGGCGACCCCGCTGGCCCGGCGCCGGGCCCGGGCCCTGGCCGCCGCGCAGGGGGCCGGAGACCCCGCGGAGTGCGCGATTCCGGCCAGCCGTGGCCCGGAACGCAAGGTCGGCGTCTGACCACGCACAGTCCGGGCTGGCACAATGGCCGGGCAAGGGCAGACGTGAGGAGGCAACGGTGACAACCGCTGGATCGCCCGTTCGGGGCCGTTCCACCCGGCAGCGTGCCGCCGTGGCGGCGGCACTCGACGAGGTGGACGAGTTCCGCAGTGCGCAGGAGCTCCACGACATGCTCAAGCACAAGGGTGACTCCGTCGGACTCACCACCGTGTACCGCACGCTGCAGTCCCTCGCCGACGCCGGCGAGGTCGACGTACTGCGTACCTCCGACGGCGAGTCCGTCTACCGCCGCTGCTCCAGCGGCGAGCACCACCACCACCTCGTCTGCCGCGTCTGCGGCAAGGCGGTCGAGGTCGAGGGCCCGGCCGTCGAGAAGTGGGCGGAGGCGATCGCGGTGGAGCACGGCTATGTGAACGTCGCGCACACCGTGGAGATCTTCGGCACGTGCGCGGAGTGCGCGGCGGCGAAGGGCTGAACCCCGAGCGCGTCAGGCGCGCGTCAGGTTGCGGTCGAGGATCGCCCGCAGCCTCTCCACGTCCGCGGGGGTCCGGGCGGCGCGCTTGGGCAGCACGGTGAAGCAGGTGGCGTTCTTGTCGGCGCTGAACAGAACGAAGATGTCCGGCTTCTCGCGGTAGCGGGGCTGGGCGGCCCAGTTGACGGATGCCGTCGTGTTGTCGGTGGCCACCGACACCCCGGCATCCGTCACTCTCACCCGGAAGACGCCCTGCCGCTCGGAGACGCGGGACACCTGGCGGGCCTGCAGCCAGGGCGAGAGCAGCATGAGGGGCGCGAAAACGAGAAGCCAGATCACGGGAAACACGGACGCGTCTCCTCCGCTCAGCGCCAGCGCACCCTCCAGAGCGACCACGACGGTCGCGCCGCCCAGCACCCAGAACTGTCTTCGGGCCGCCTTGCTCACGCCTCTGCGCGCCCTCAGCGCCGACGTGTAGTCCCCGACGGTCGGCCGGTACTCCAGCTCGACGGCATCCGCCCCGTACCCCTGCCCCTGCAATTCCCGCTGCTGCGCAGCACCCTGGCCCTCGACCACGGCCCCTCCCCCGTTCGGTGGTGATGAGCCGTGATCGTAACGTCAGGTTCGGACAACGCGCCGGGCAGTAGGTGTTACGAGCCGTCGCCCCGCATGCCCTGTTCCATCGCCAGCAGTTGCTCGTTGGGGACGGCGCCGCCGAAGCGGCGGTCGCGCTGGGCGAACTCGACACACGCCCGCCACAGGTCGCGCCGGTCGAAGTCCGGCCACAGCACGTTCTGGAAGACCATCTCGGCGTAGGCGCTCTGCCAGAGCAGGTAGTTCGAGGTGCGCTGCTCGCCGCTCGGCCGCAGGAACAGGTCCACGTCCGGCATGTCCGGGTAGTAGAGGTACTTCGCGAAGGTCTTCTCGGTGACCTTCGACGGGTCGAGCCGGCCGGCCTTGATGTCCTGAGCCAAGGCCTGCGCGGCGTCGGTGATTTCGGCGCGACCGCCGTAGTTCATGCAGAAGTACAGCGTCAGCCGGTTGTTGTCCTTGGTCTGCTCCTGGGCGATCTGGAGCTCCTTGGCCACCGACTTCCACAGCTTGGGCATCCGGCCCACCCAGCGGACCCGGATGCCGAGTTCGTCGAGCTGGTCGCGGGTCTTGCGGATGAAGTCGCGGTTGAAGTTCATCAGGAAGCGCACCTCGTCGGGCGAGCGCTTCCAGTTCTCGGTGGAGAAGGCGTACAGCGAGATGGCGCCGACCCCCATCTCGATCGCGCCCTGCAGCACGTCGAGGACCCGCTCGGCGCCGACCTTGTGCCCCTCGGTGCGCGGCAGCCCGCGCTCCTTCGCCCAGCGCCCGTTCCCGTCCATGACGATCGCCACATGGTTCGGGATCAGCTCACCGGGGAGCTTGGGCGCGACGGCACCGGACGGGTGGGGTTCCGGCGTCTTGTACTCGCGGCGCTGGCGTCCCAGGATCCCGCGTACGACCATGTGCTTCTCGTCTCCCTCAGTCTTACTTTTCCACGTACCGGAGCGAGCGCAGCCCGCGCTCCAGATGCCAGTGCAGATAGGCCGACACCAGCCCGCTGCCCTCCCGGACGTACCGCGGCTCGCACGCGTCCGCGGTCTCCCAGTCTCCCGTCAGCAGCGCGCCGAGCAGTTCGAGGGCCCCAGCCGAGGGTACGACGCTGCCGGGCACCCGGCAGTCCACGCAGACGGAACCTCCCGCCGCGACCGAGAAGAACCGATTCGGTCCCGGCATCCCGCACTTCGCGCACGCGCTGAAGCTGGGCGCGTAGCCGTTCACGGCGAGGGAGCGCAGCAGGAAGGCGTCGAGGACGAGGTGCGGCTCGTGCTCACCCCGGGCGAGGGTGCGCAGCCCGCCGACGAGCAGCAGATACTGCTGCACGGCGGGCTCCCCCTCGTGATCGGTGAACCGCTCGGCGGTCTCGAGCATGGCCGTACCGGCGGTGTAGCGCGCGTAGTCCGTCACGATCCCGCCGCCGTACGGAGCGATCGTCTCGCTCTGCGTACACAGCGGCAGACCGCGCCCGATCAGCTCGCTCCCCCGCGCGAAGAACTGCACGTCCACGTGCGAGAAGGGTTCGAGCCGCGCCCCGAACTTCGACTTGGTCCGCCGCACACCACGGGCCACGGCCCGTACGCGGCCGTGACCGCGGGTGAGCAGGGTGATGATCCGGTCCGCCTCACCCAGCTTCTGGGTGCGCAGCACGATGCCGTCGTCGCGGAACAGACTCATGGGCCCATTCTCGCGTACGCAAGGGCATGCGCCGGCGGGTGCCGTACTTCTTGCAAGTGAATATGGCCGACTCGTCTGGCGGCCGACCGCTCACGTCGGTAAGACTCTCGGTATGAGCCTGGAGCGAGTCACCATCACCATCCCGAGCGAGACGCTCGACGCGGTCAAGTCGGCCGCCGAGCGCGAAGGCCTGAGTGTCTCCGCCTGGCTTTCGCGGGCCGCTGAACACGCGGCGAAGATCGAAGCCGGGCTGGCCGCGGCGGAGGAGGCCATGGCCCACGTCGATCCACCCACGCCGGACGAGCAGGCATGGGTCGACGACTTCATGAACCGCGTCACTCAGCCCACGCTCACGGCCGAGCAGTCGCACGGTGCCGCGTGAACGTGCTCAGGCCCGTGGTCTATGACGCCGGGGCACTGATCGCCGCGGAACGCAACCACGCCGCTTTCTGGCGAGCCCACCGCTCCTACCTCACCGCGGGCGGCCTGCCCCTGGCACCCGCACCGGTCGTGGCGCGGGCCTGGCGGGATGGCGCCCGCCAGGCTCAGCTGGCCCGGATCCTCAACGGCTGCGAGGTCCCCGTACTCGATCACGCACTCGCCAGGAGGGTGGGAGCACTCCTGGGACAGGCCGCCACGTCGGACCCGGTCGACGGCACCGTCGCGGTGCTGGCGGCGGACCTCGGTGCCGTGATCGTCACGTCGGACCCCGGAGACATCCAGCACCTCCTGGACCGGCTCGGTCCTGCCGGCAAGCGTGCCGAGGTGGCTCCGTTGCACTGACGCCGGCCGAACCCCCGCTCACGGGACCTCACCGCGGCTGCGTGCGTTCGCATACGCCGTGGCCGCGCTGAGCCGCTCCGCCGCGGTGGCCCGCCGGACGGTGTCCGGACCGCAGTCCCACTCCTTGCCCCCGCCCAGCGGTCTCAGTTGTACGTACGGTCCCTCGTGTCCCATCACCATGCCCACCTTCTCTGTGCGCGTGTCGACGACGTACGAGCCGATCGGCGGCTTCATCGGAGGCCTCACCGCAGCGCCGCCGCGAGCCGGGCCGCGATCTCGATGGAGCAGCCGCCCAATTCGACGCGCGGACAAGGTGCCTCGCGCGCCAAACTCGGCGGGTCGATCCGCAGCGACGGCAACGTAATTCCGGCCTTCTCCGGTGCCGCCCGCAATTCCTTCACCGTTACCTCCGCCTCTTCGACGCAGAGCGCCGAGTGCTGTGCCTTCACCCTGCTCCCCTGACTTTCCGAGTTTCACTCTTCGCGTCTCCAGAGTGACGCTCCGCATCTACACTCGGCAGGATTCTGCCCTCTACAAGTTCGGCGCAGCGTGAGGGGTTTGGCCATGGCCGACGGTTCGCGGCAGGCGGCGTGGGAGTTCTTCGGGGCGGAGCTGAAACGACGGCGGGAGGATGCCGGTTTCACTCAGGTGGAGCTGGGGGCGCGGGTATTCGCCTCCGGGGGTCACATCGGCCAGTTCGAACAGGCCATTCGGAAACCACAGTTGGCGGTGGCCCGACGGATCGACGCGCTCCTGCAAACCGCTTTTCGAGCGCACGTGGCAAAAACTGATTGACGACAAGCGGTACGCGGATTACTTGGTCCCCTACGACGCGTGAGCGCACACCGGCATGGGCGGGATGCTGGCGCTCATGGTTCGAGGACGCACCGCCAACTGCCTATACAGAGACCTCGTTTTCGGGGGCGTTGATGGACGACCCCCCGGTGTCATTCCCGTCCCCGACAGCAAGGTCACCGACGGCCCCGTCCTCCTCATCGGCTCCCTCGCCTGGACGGCGTTCCTCCGTACCGTCGTGAAGTGAGTCCGACGCACGGTCTCCTGCGGCACAGGTACTAGTGTGATGCCGCAGAACAGGCGTGCGACACAGGGGATTTGGGAAAGGTGACCGGCCATGCCGCTGAGCACCGGGGAATCGGAGTCCATCGGGTCCATAGGCGGCTACACGCTCGTCGACCGGCTCGGCAGCGGCGGCATGGGAGTCGTCTACCTGGGACATTCGGCCTCGGGCCGGCAGGTCGCGGTCAAGGTCGTGCACGCGCAGTACGCGCAGGACGAGGAGTTCCGCGTCCGCTTCCGGCAGGAGATCTCGGCGGCCCGCCGGGTGAGCGGAGCGTTCACCGCTCCCGTGGTGGACGCCGATCCGGACGCCGAAGTGCCGTGGATGGCAACGTTGTACGTACCGGGCCGAACGCTCTCCGAAATCGTGGCGCAAGAAGGCCCGTTGGGCGGGCACGCGTTACGTACGCTGGCGCTGGGGCTCGTCGAGGCGCTGCGGGACATCCACGAGGCGGGCGTGGTGCACCGGGACCTGAAGCCCAGCAACGTCCTGCTGGCCGAGGACGGTCCGCGCGTCATCGACTTCGGTATCTCGCGCGCCGCCGACAACCAGGCCCTCACCGTGACGGGACGGCTGATCGGCACACCGCCCTTCATGTCCCCGGAACAGTTCGCCTCGCCCCGGGACGTCACCGCCGCCTCGGACGTGTTCTCGCTGGGCTCGCTGCTGGTGTACGCGGCCACCGGCAACCGTCCCTTCGACGGCGGCAGCCCGTACATGACGGGCTACCAGGTGGTGCACGAGCAGCCGGTGCTGGACGGCGTACCGGAGCCCCTCAGGAGCATCGCCGAGCGCTGTCTGGACAAGGACGCGACCGCCCGGCCCGACCTCACCGAGCTGCACCGGCTGTTCAGGGACCTGCCGGACGTGACGGCCACCCCGGCCGCGTCGGGCCTGTCGACCTTCGCGGGAGGCCGCAGGGCCGCCCGGAAGCACGGTGACACGACGACCTCGACCGGCACCGGCCGCCGCGGTCGCCGGGTACGCCTCCTCGTCGCCCTCGGCGCGGCCCTGGCCGTCACGGCGGTGTCCGCGTCGGTGTACTACCTGGTGTCGGGCCCGAAGACCTCCGAAGGCACGCCCGGCGGCCGGACGCCCGTGTCCCGCGCCGCCGCTTCTCCCGCCCCGGTGCTCCCCGCCCGCTGGGGGCCCTGGCGTGCGAACCTCACCCAGGCCCCGGACAAGGCGTACGCGGACATCTCCGTCAGCGGCTCGGACTCCGGCTGTGTGTCCGGCGGCTCCGCCCTGTACTGCGCGGGGTCCGGCTTCACGGCCGCCAAGCTCGACGCCGCCTCCGGCCGCGTGGAGTGGCGGGTCGGCCACAGCCCGCAGACCACGCTGCCGCTCGGTGTCCGGGACGGGATCGTGTACACCTACGAGAAGCCGGGCCTGAACGTGCGCGAGACCTGGCGGCTGGTCGCCCTCGACGCCGGCACCGGAAAACGGCTCTGGTACCGCCCGATCAACGAAGTCAGGCCCGCCGTCCTGTTCAAAGGCGGCGCCCTGGCCAAGTCGGACGACGGTAACGACGGGACGCGGTTCGTCGCCTTCGACGCCAGAACGGGCAAGGACCTGTGGCGGGCCCCGGCGAAGTCGTCGGCGGGCAACTCCTGCACCCCACTGGCCCTGGACGGCGTCCCCTACGGCCTGTGCACGCCGGAGAACACCGACACGGGCTCGACCGGCCTGGTGCGCCTCGACCCGGCCGACGGCACGGCGCACGGCCTCGCCACGCTCCCCCGCGGGGTGGTGCCGCTCGGCACCGTCGGCGGGCAGCCGCTGTTCGCGGTGCCACGGAACGCGGCGGAGGACGAGTTCGCCGACGATACGGACACCCCGTACGCAAGCCTGCTGAGGGTGAACCCGACCAGCGGCGCCCTCGTCCGGATCCCCCTGGCGGGCCCCCCGCGCGGCTCGGTCACCCTCCTCGGCGGCGTCGTGTACTTCGTCCGGCCCGACGGGACCGTCACCGCGGTCAGGGTGAGCGACGGCGCCCGGATCTGGCAGCGTGAGACGCAGATCGAGAATCTGTCGAAGCCGGTGCTGTCGACGACGTACGACGACCTCTTCCTCGCCAACCGCTACGGCCGGCTGCTCGCGCTCGACCGCGCGACCGGCACCGCGCGGTGGAACACGGACAAGCTGGACAACCCGGGGAACTCGCCGGAGACCACGGTCCCGAGCCTGCTGCTCGTGAAGGACGCGATCGTGGCCGTGGCCGGCGACACGGCCTTCTCCATACGCCCGGACCACCCCAAGGTCACACCGAAGCCGGCCGCGTCAACGCACTGACGCGCCGCGTGACGCGACCTCACGTCACGTCACGTATCGCTGCGGCCCAGGTCCCAGAGCTCCCGGAACCGCTTGACCCGCTGCCTGAGGTGATCCTCGCGGGCGTTGAGTGTCGTCTTGGCGTTCACGTGCAACAGGTCCGGCTCCACTTCGTAGCAGAGCGCCTCGTCGAAGATGACGAAGTCGTTCGTCGCACCGCGGCGGACGTTCCCCGGGAGCTCGGACAGGGTTACGACGCGCGTGTCGACGCCCATGTTCCTCTGCTCTTCGCAGAGTCGGAGCAGGTCCGGATCGACGCCCTCCGGATCCTGCACGATGAACAGGCGCCGTACCTTCACACCCCGTTGGGTGATGGCCTCCGCCTGTGCCTGGAGATAGCGGAGGGCGGGCTCGCTGTCCCAGTAGTTTCGCTCCACGAAACTGCTGGTGGCGTCCATGGTCCCGGTGGTGCACTTGGTGAGGGCCATCAGCCAGTCGTGGTTCTCGCCGGGGCAGTCGGCGCTCATCGTGGTGAGGTTCTCCATGACCGACGCGAGGCGATCGATCTCCTCGCGGGCGAAGGCGCTCACGAGGCCTGGACCCAGGGAACTCACCCGCGTGGCACCGCGGGCCAGCCGCGTCACCCCGTCCAGTCGGAGCATGGAGTGGTCGAGGGTGTCGAAGAGTTCGGTCGCCTCGCTGATGTCCGTGAACCGACGGTCGACCAGGGTCCGCATCTCACGGTGGTGGGCGGTCAGACGGTCGGCGACCTCCCGAGCGTGCCCCTGTTGACCGGTCTCCACCGACGCCAGCCGCCGTTCGAAGTCGACCATGTACTGGACGATGAGTGTCGCGCCGCCGATGACGATGGAAACCGCGAGTTGCCACAGTTTGTTCTGGTCCTGGTTGATCAGGTTGGTCGTCACATAGGCGATGGTGGCCACGACGACGGTGACCAGTGTCTTCAGCAGAACCGGCGGTATGCGCAAGCCCTCCGCCGTCCCCGGAGCCGGTATCGGAGCCGGTGCCGGTGCCCCTGACGATCCGTCCATTCCTGCCTCTCCCCCCGCGGAATCGATCCTGGGATTTCCGATCAGCGTGACGCCAGTGCCTCACGCAGCAACGGTATTGCCTGGAGGGCCAGTTGGTCCCGGATGCGTTGAACCAAGGTCTGCCATTGCCGGCTGAATCGGGTTCTCGTTCGAGTACCTCCCAGAGCAGGCCCAGTGACGGGTCCACGCGAGCCCTCGGCATCCACAGGTGCAGCAGATGGTCGACTGCCGGGCGCAGTGCCAGGACGGCGGCGGCCCCGCCGGTCGCTCCGAGCCGGCTGGTGTCCAGCATCTGTACGACCGTCGTCAGAAGCCAGTCGTGGAGGGCGAGGTCCTCGCACACCCTCCGCGGATGGCCGCGCGAGCTGGATCCTGGGCCTGGGTGTCGCCGAGCGGCTGCGCGGACGGGGGCTGGCCCGACGGCTCATGCAGGAGACGCTTCGAAGGCTGCCCGCCGACGGAGTGCACGAGGTGTGGCTCACCGTGGAGCCCGCCAACACCGCCGCGATCACCCTCTACCAGTCCCTCGGCTTCACCGAACAGGGCGCCCGGAAGGACTATTTCGGGCCCGGCCACGACCGCCTTCTGCTGGCGCTGCGCCACTGAGCTCGGCGCACCGCCCGGCGCGGGGCCCGCTCAACGGGTCACGGACACCAGCCCCGCCTCATAGGCGATGATCACCAGCTGGACCCGGTCCCGTGCGTCCAGCTTGGACAGCAGGCGGGTCAGGTACGTCTTCGCCGTGGCGACGCTGATGAAGAGCCGTTCGGCTATCTCGGCGTTGGACAGGCCCGTGCCGACCAGGGTGAGGACCTCGCGTTCGCGCTCCGTGATCGCGGTCAGGTCGCGGCGTGGACGCGTCGGTTCGCAGGAGCGGGCGGAGGTGAAGTCCTGGATCAGACGGCGGGTGACACTGGGAGCGATGAGGGCGTCGCCGGCCGCCACGACCCGTATGGCACCGATGATGTCGTCCAGGGCCATGTCCTTGACCAGGAACCCCGACGCGCCCGCGCGCAGCGCCCCGTACACGTAGTCGTCGTCGTCGAAGGTGGTCAGGACGACGATCCTCGACTCGCCCGGACCCGCCGTGATCCGGCGGGTCGCCTCTATGCCGTCCACGCCCGGCATGCGGATGTCCATCACCACCACGTCGGGTCGGAGTTCCTCGGTGCGGGTCACCGCCTCCTCGCCGTCCGCGGCCTCCCCCACCACCTCCACGTCCTCGATGTCGGCGATGACCATCCGCAGGGCCGTGCGGATCAGCTGCTGGTCGTCGGCGAGGACGACACGGACCGGCATCAGACGGCCACCGCCGCCGTCTCCGTCGCCGGGACCGGGAGTCGGGCCGTCACCCGGAAGCCGCCCTCGGGACGGGGGCCCGCCGTGAACTCGCCGTGCAGCAGGGCCACGCGCTCGCGCATCCCGACCAGGCCGAAGCCGGTGTCGGTGGTGCTGCCCCGGCCCCGGCCGTCGTCGATGACCTCGACGGCCACGTACTCCTCCAGGTAGTCGACCGTCACCCGGCAGGCGGTCGTCGCCGCGTGGCGTACGACGTTCGTGATCGACTCCTGGACGATCCGGAAGGCGGAGAGGTCGATGTCCGGGGGGAGTTGGCGGCGCGCGCCCTTCCAGCGGACGTCGACCCGGACGCCCGCCGCCGTGGTCGCGGCGGCCAGGCGGCCGAGGTCGGCGAGCCCCTCGGCCGGGCGCAGCTGGGCGGCCTCGGCGGCGGCGCGGGCCCGATCCGGGTCCGGGTCCTGGTCCTGGTCCTGGTCCTGGTCCTGGTCCTGGTCCGCCTGGCGCAGGGCGACCAGCATCCGGCGCAGCCCCGACAGGGTCTCCCGCCCGGTCGTCTCCACCGCCGTCATCGCCTCGCGCGCGGCATCCGGCTGGGTGTGCACGACGCGGGCCGCCGCCCCGGCCTGGAGGGCGATGATGCCGATGCTGTGGGCGACCATGTCGTGCATCTCGCGGGCGATGCGCAGGCGTTCGTCGGTGACCGCCTGGGTGGCGGCCCGGGCGCGGAGCGTCTCGCCGTACTCGCGGGTGCGGTGGGAGGCGTCACCGAGGAGCCAGGCGACGAAGGCCGTCAGCGCCACGGTCAGCTCTTCCAGCGTGCCGATGCCCCATCCGCTCAGCAGCCGTAGGGACTCCCAGAGAACCAGGACGGCGAGCGCCATGCAAAGGGCGGTGACTCCGGTGCGGCGGGGGCGGCCGGCCGCGATGAAGTAGAGGGCGAGGTCGACGGCGAGGAACTGGGCCAGTTGGATCGCTCCCACGGCCAGGTTGGTGGTGAGGAAGCCGGCGGCGGTCAGCAGCAGGGCGAGGGCGCTCAGCGGCCGTCGGTGCAACCTCCTGCTGCCGAGCAGCGCCAGGACGCAGGACACGGCCAGGAACAGCAGGCCGTCCCAGCGGTAGAACTGGACGGCGGCAAACTCGTTGGCTGTCTCCTCACCGGGGAGCCGTACGCGGGCGAGGAAGGTGAACACCGTGCTCGCGCACCAGGCCAGGGCCACCCAGGCACCGGGCGGCACGAGCTTGAGGCGGGGCGGGAGCGGCATGGCAGGCATGCGGCGATCGTAGGCACGGGGACCGTGGACGGGCATCGGTCCGGGGACGTACACCCCTGGTCGACACCGGCCGGGGAGAGTGTCGGCCACGGGGCGATACCGCGGGGCGGGGCGCCGACGAGACGGTGGTCCGTGTGATCGAAGTCAACGAACTGACCAAACGTTACGGCGACACCACCGCCGTACGGAACCTGACGTTCCAGGTGCGCCCGGGGCACGTCACCGGGTTCCTCGGCCCGAACGGCGCGGGCAAGACGACGACGCTGCGCATGCTGCTCGGACTGATCGGACCGACCGGCGGGAGCGCGACGATCGACGGGCAGCCGTTCCGGCGTCATCCGCGCGGGCTGCGGCACGTGGGCGCGCTGCTCGACGCGGGTGACGTCCACGGCGGACGCGGCGCGCGGGCCCATCTGGAGGCACTGGCGCGGAGCAATCGCATCCCCCGCAGCCGGGTGGACGAGGTGCTGGAGGAGGTGGGGCTCGCGGGGGCGGCGGCGCGGCGCCGGGTCGACGGGTTCTCGCTGGGCATGCGGCAGCGGCTCGGCATCGCCACCGCGCTGCTCGGCGAACCTCCGGTGCTGCTCTTCGACGAACCGCTCAACGGGCTCGATCCGGAGGGTGTGTTGTGGGTGCGGGAGCTCTTTCGCAGGCTCGCGGCCGAGGGTCGCACCGTCTTCGTCTCCAGCCACCTGATGTCCGAGATGGAGCACACCGCGGACGAGCTGATCGTCATCGGCCGGGGTGAGCTGATCGCCGCGGAGAGCGTGCACGAGTTCGCGGCGCGCGGCACCCGGCCGACGGTGACCGTGCGGACACCGGACCTCGCGAAGCTCACGGCCGTGCTGTCCGGAGAGGGGGCGGCGGTGGCGCCGTACGACGACCGGACCCTCAAGGTGACGGCCCTGAGCGCGGCCCGCATCGGTGAACTCGCCTTCCGGCACCGGATCCTGCTCGAGGAACTGACCCCGCAGACCGCCTCCCTGGAGGCCGCCTTCATGGAACTGACCGCCGACAGCACCGAGTTCCTCGCCGGAGACGCCCGATGACCGCTCTCGCCCCCACCCCAGCTCCCGCGCACCCCGCCGCGCGGTTCACCGATCTCCTCGCCGCCGAGTGGATCAAACTCCGTTCCCTGCGCTCGACCTACTGGGCGCTCGGCGCGGGCGCCTTCGCCGTCATCGGCTTCAACGCCAACGCGGCGCGGGTGCACGCGCACGACTATCCGCGCTTCAATCCTCAAATACGCTCCTTCGCGTGGGAGTTGGCCTTGCGCGACGCCTTCACCGACGGAGCGGCACTGATCCTGATCCTCGCGGCGGCGAGCATCGGCGCGATCACGGTCGTCGGGGAGTACTCGACGGGCCTGATCCGTACGACCCTCGCGGCCGTCCCGGACCGGCGCGCCCTGATGGCGGCGAAGATCGTGGTGGTGACGGCGGTCATGACGCTGTACGGCGCGTTCGTCGCGAGTGCCTCCTTCGCCTCGGCACAGGCGATCCTCACCACCCGTCACGCCTCCGTGTCGATCGCTCATTTCGGCGCCCTGCGCGTGGTGGTCGCCTCCGCGCTGCTCGCGCCGGTCTGCGCGCTGGCGGGGATGGCGTTGGGGGCCCTGATCCGGCACAGCGCGAGCACGATGGTCGCCGTCACCGCCGTCCTGCTCCTGATCCCCAGCTTCATCACCGACCGCTACCGCTGGACGGCCGCAGTGCGGCACGCCATGCCCGTCAACGCCTGGACCCGGCTGACCGACATCGCCTACGGCCGCGATCCCTTCACCCGGCTCCCGCGCCACGGGGCGACGGTGACGGGCAGTTGGACGGTGCTGGGGGCGTGGGCGGTGGTGTCGGCGGTGATCGTCGTGGTGGCGGTGGACCGCCGGGACGTGTGAGAGGTCGTACGGGACGGGCACGTACGGGATTGTCAGTGGGCGGCCGTACTGTGCACCTCACGCACACAACGCCGTACGGCATCACGCGCACTGGAGGAACCATGTCCGCGAGCGCCCGTCTCGTCACCACGCTCGCAGGCCCGCTGGAGTCGGCCACGGCCGGCTTCCCAGGAGAGCGGTGCCTGCCCGGCCGGACGCTGATCCTCCAGAGCGACGACACCCAGCTGGCCGCGTACGACCTGGCCGCGGCGCTCGCGGGTGAGGCGACGGTGGCCCGCTTCCCGTTGCCGTGGCCACGCCGCTTCGGTACGTGCACCGTGGCACCGGGGCTGGACGTCGCCGTCTTCGCGGGCGTGCACGCGGTGCGGGCGGTGGACCGGCGGGGCGCCACCCTGTGGGAGGTGCGGCACGGCTGCTGGGCGGGGAACTGCCAGGAGCTGCACACCTCGTTCGAGGAGTACGGCGAGAGCGGTGAAGGCGCGGTCGGCCGCGAGCATCTGTACGCCGACAGCGGCTCGGTGGTCTTCTCCGCGGACGGCAAGCTCGTGTGGGCCCATGTGCGCGGGCCGCTCGCGGCGGGGGGCGAGGATCCGGACGTGATCGAGGAGTGGCTGGTGCTGGACGCCACGGACGGGACGGTTCTCGGGCAGGCGGACACCCAGACCGTGGCCGCCGGTTCGGGGCACGTGTCGCACCCGGACCCCGGACAGATGGGGCTGAGCGTCGGCGAGGGGCAGGACGGGGCGCCGCTGCTGTGGGGCCGCTGGGACGGCGAGCGGCTCTCCGTCGAACGGATCGACGACGACCGGTGCCTGCTCGCCGTGAGCCCGTCGGGCGAGCACTTCCTGACCGTGACCCACTATCAGGAGCTCCTGTCCCTGCACCGGGTCGAGGACGGCTCGGTGGTGTCGGAGCTGGACGCGGAGGAGGTCGTCCCCGATCACCCCGCGCTCCACCCGGACAACGACGAGCCCGATGTGCGCTGGGACTACTACGGCGGCTTCCTCGACGAACACACCGTCATAGCGGGCACCACCGAGGCCGACGAGGAGTACCGGCCGGGGCGGCACTGGCTGGTCGACGTACGGGACATGCGGCTGCTCGGCGAGATCGCCTACCCCTTCCCGATATCAGGCGTGCCCAACCCCCTGGGAGACGGCAGCTGGTACACGCTCGACGAGGACACGAAGGAACTCCAGGTGTGGCGCCTGGCCGGCGTCTAGAAGCGGCCAGGACCCGGGGCCGGACAGCACCCCGTGCTCAGCCCACTCCCCTGGACTCCTGGGCCGCCCTTGCCTCGATGCCGCGGAAGTGGTCGGCCATCGCGCGTTGGGCGGCCTCCACGTCTCGGGCGCGCAGGGCGGTGACGATGTCGCGGTGGCGGCGGACGGTCACTTCGGGGGACGGGTCGTCGGTCCAGCCGCGTACGCCGGCGACCCGGCTGAAGACGGTCCAGAAGGCGCCCAGGAGCTGTGGCACGAGTGCGTTGCCGAGCGAGGCGTACAGCAACTCGTGGAACTCGCGGTCGAGTTCGGGGAAGGGGCGCCCTGAGCGGCCCGCCTCCTCCATCTCGGCCACGACGGCTTCGAGGCGGTCGAGCTCCGGCTCGGTGAGCACGGCCGCGACCCGGCGTATCAGCCCCTCCTCGAGCACCTCCCGTACCTGGAGGATCTCCGCGAGCGCCCCGGTCTCGTTCTTGTCGTCGGGCTGGGCGAGCGTGCGGAAGGTGAGGCCGTCGACGAAGGGGGTCAGGGAGGCCTCGCCCACGTAGGTGCCGTAGCCGTGCCGGATGTCGACTATGTCGAGGGCCTGTAGGGCCTTGAGGGCCTCGCGGACGGAGTTGCGGCTGACACCGAGGTCCTGCATCAGCTCGGTCTCGGTGGGCAGCGGGGCGCCCGCCTGGAGTCTGCGGTCGAGGATCAGCTGCATGACCTCGCGCTGGATCTGACTGCTCACCCGGCGCTCGGACCTGCGCTCGGGCCCGCGCCGGTTCCCGGTCTCCTCAGACATGCGCCGCATCGTACGCTCACTGGACATCCGACGTCCCACCTCCGGGCGGATTCAGCACCAACTACCCGTGTTTCAGGCCTTCATTGGTCGCACCTCTGGAAGATACGCCATTCGTGTGCGATCCCTTGACCGCCCTCACAGGCCCTCTTATGGTCACGCTGCCCACCATGACGTAGGACGTCGTATCTCCCACCTCTCCCTGGAGGAACCGTGCGCGACGTGACCGACCACTCGGCGCCGCACCGCCGAGGTTTCCTGAAGTACTCCGGCGCCCTCGGCATGGCCGGGGCCCTCTCCTCCTCGCTGGCGGCCTGCTCGTCCGGGCCGCAGTCCACCAATGACACCGGCGGCGGGAAGGGCGGCAAGGACGCGACGCTCACCGCCGTCATCGGCTACGGGAACGACGGCAGCTGGGACCCGACACAGACCGCGTCCGCGTTCGCCATGGCGGCCAACAACCACATCTACGAGGGTCTGCTGGACACGGACCCGATCTCGCGCGAGCCCTACGCGGCGCTCGCGACCCAGGTGCCGGGCGATCTCAGCGGTACGTCCTGGAAGTTCACGCTGCGGGCCGGGGCCACCTTCCACGACGGGAAGCCCGTCACCGCCGACGACGTGGTCTTCGTCTTCGACCGGATCCTCGACCCGAAGACGCAGACCCTCGGCAAGGGGTTCTTCGCGAGCTGGCTGAAGGAGGTCCGGAAGATCGACGCCTCGAACGTCGAACTGGTGCTGAAGTTCCCCTTCCCGGAAGGCATCGCGCGGCTCACCCTCGCCAAGATCATGCCCCAGCACGTCTTCTCCCGGCCCGGTGCCTGGGACGACGCGATCAAGGGGAAGGCGGTGGGCTCGGGGCCGTACCGGCAGACCGCCCACCACCCCAAGTCGAACACCACCTTCGAGGCGTTCGCCGCCTACAACGGCCCGCGCAAGCCGGCCTTCAGGAAGATGAACTGGCTGACGATCGTGGACGCGGCCCCGCGCGTCGCGAAGATCTCGGGCGCGAGCGCCGGGGCCCAGATCGCCGACAACATCCCGTACGCGAACATCGAGCAGCTGGGGAAGGGCGGCATGACCGTCGAGGGCGGCGCGGGGATGAACAACCTCTTCCTGATGTTCAACACCAAGCACAAGCCCTTCGACGACGTACGGGTGCGCCAGGCGCTGCACTACGCCATCGACACCGGCAAGATGGTCGAGGTCGCTCTGCACGGACACGGCAAGCCGTCGAGCTCGTTCCTCAACGAGGGCAACCCGGCCTACCGACCGGCGAAGACCGTGTACGGGTACGACCCGCAGAAGGCCAAGCAGTTACTGAAGGCCGCCGGGGTCTCCGGGCTGAAGATCGACATCCTGTCCGTGAACGTCAGCTGGATCGTCGACTGTCTGCCGACCATCAAGGCGTCCTGGGACGCGATCGGCGTCGAGACCACGCTCTCGCCGCAGGAGACGACGGCCGTCTTCACGAAGATGGACCAGAAGCAGGACTACCAGGTGGTGGCCGCCGCCTCGAACCCCAACCAGTTCGGCCTCGACGCCGACCTGATCATGCACTACAACTACGGCCCCGAGAACCTGTGGATGCAGTACGCCCGGTGGGCTCGCGACCCGGTCGCCAGGCAGCTCTTCAAGGACATGGACCTGGCGACGCGGGAGCCGGACGCCGACAAGAAGAAGACGATGATCCAGGACTACATCGACGTCGTCGCCGAACAGGCCGTGCTCTACCCGGTCGTGCACAACGAGCTGATGACGGCCTGGGACCCCAGGAAGCTCACGGGCATCAGGGCCCAGCCCTATCCGGGCATCAACCTCCTTCAGGCCAAGTGGGCCTGACGTAGATGACGACCGTCGTCCGCATCCTGGCCCGCCGTGTCGCCCTGCTCGTGCCGCTGATGCTCGGCATCGTGCTGTTCGTGTTCCTGGTGATGCGGTTCTCGGACGTCGATCCGGCGTCCGCGTTCTTCCAGGGCGCCAACCCGACCCCTCGGCAACTGCACGACTTCCGGCAGCGCAACGGCCTGCTCGACCCCCTCCCGGTACGTTACGTCCACTTCATCGGCGATCTGCTCCACGGCGACCTGGGCACCAGCGCGCTGACCCGGGCGCCGGTCGTCGATCAGGTGACCACCGCGCTGCCGCTCACCCTCCAGCTCACCTTTCTCGGCCTCGCCATCGCGGTGGTGCTCGCGCTGCTCGGCGGGGTCACCGCCGCGATCCACCGCGACCGGCTGCCCGACCAGGTCATCCGGGTCGTGTCGCTGACCGGGGTCGCGGCGCCCGGCTTCTGGCTGGCGCTGCTGATGATCCAGTACCTGGCCGTGGACCGGGGCTGGTTCCCGACCGGCGGCTACATCAACCCCGGGGACTCGCTGAGCGGCTGGCTGAAGACGATGACGCTCCCCGCGTTCGCGCTCTCCCTCCCGGTCGCCGCCCAGCTCACCCGGATCGTACGCACGGCCGTGGTCGAGGAGCTGGACAAGGACTACGTCCGCACGGCGATCGGCAGCGGGCTGCCGCCGGTGGTCGTGGTCGGCCGCAACGTGCTCCGCAACGCGCTGATCAATCCACTGACCGTGCTCGGCCTGCGCGTCGGCTATCTGCTCGGCGGCGCCGTCGTCATCGAGACGATCTTCTCGCTCCCGGGCATGGGCAAGCTGATGATCGACGCCGTGCAGAACGGCGACCCGGCGGTCGTCCAGGGCGTCGTCCTCACCACGGCCACCGGGTTCGTGGTCGTCAACCTCGCCATCGACATCCTGTATCTGCTGGTCAATCCGCGACTGAGGGATGCCACGTGATGATCCCCCCGCTCTCCCGCCGACGTCTCACCGAGGGCCTCGCCCGGCCCGGGATCCGGCTGCGGCGCCTGCCCGTCCTCTCCCGGATCGCCCTCGGCTTCCTCACGCTCGTGGTCCTGCTGGCCGTGTTCGCCCCCCTGCTCGCCCCGCACGACCCGCTGGACCAGCAACCGCAGGCCGACGGCACCGGCGCCCCTTCCGGCAGTCACTGGATGGGGCAGGACAGCCTCGGCCGGGACATCCTGAGCCGGCTGATGTACGGCGCCCGCTGGTCCCTCGCGATCGGCCTCGGCGCGACCGGGCTCGCCCTCGTCGTCGGCGCGCTCCTCGGCGCGATCGCCGCGACCTCGCGGGGGGCCGTCGACGAGACGCTGATGCGCTGCCTGGACGTCGTGATGGCGTTCCCCGGCATCGCGCTGGCCGCCGTCCTGGTCGCGGTCTTCGGCGGCGGCATCACGGTGCTGATCTGCGCGATCGCTTTCCTGTTCACCCCGTCGGTGGCCAGGGTCGTCCGCGCGAACGTCCTCGACCAGTACGGCGAGGACTACGTGACGGCGGAACGCGTGATCGGCGCCCGCACCCCGCACATCGTGCTGCGCCACGTGGCCGTCAACTGCGCCGCCCCCGTACTGGTGTTCTGCACGGTCCAGGTCGCCGAGGCCATCGTCTTCGAGGCCTCCCTGTCCTTCATCGGCGCGGGCGTCCGGCCCCCCGACCCGTCCTGGGGGAGTGTCATCGCGGACGGCAAGAACATGGTGCTGACCGGCGGTTGGTGGGCGACGGTCTTCCCGGGCCTGCTGATGCTGATCACCGTGCTGTCGCTGAACATCCTCTCCGAGGGCGTCTCGGACGCGTGGGCGGCCCCCGCGGCACGGGAGGTGGCGGCGACGGCGACCGCCGGTGACCGGCTGGAGGCGCCCGAGCCCGGCAGCGGAGAGGTCCTCGAACTCCCCGGTCTGACGGAGGCCGCCGCCCGCCTGCGCTCCCGGGCCCGCCCCCTGCCCACCGGCCGGCCCGTCCTCTCCGTGGAGAACCTCGCCATCGGTTTCGACAACCGGCACGGCGGTGTGGACATCGTCGACGGCATCGGCTTCGACGTGCACCCCGGTGAGGTCCTGGGTCTGGTCGGCGAGTCGGGCTGCGGCAAGTCGCTGACGGCGCTCGCGGTGATGGGCCTGGAACCGAAGGGGGCCCGGGTCCGGGGCCAGGTCCGTTTCGACCAGCGCCAGTTGGTGGGCGAGCCGATGCGCGTACGGCGCCGTCTGCTGGGCCATGAGATGGCGATGGTCTACCAGGACGCGCTGTCGTCCCTGAACCCGGCGATGACGATCAGGGCGCAGCTGAAGCAGCTGGTGCGGCGGGGTGGGAGACAGACCCCCGCGCAGCTGCTCGCTCTGGTCGGTCTCGACCCCGAACGCACCCTGCGCAGCTATCCCCACGAGCTCTCCGGCGGCCAGCGCCAGCGGGTCCTGATCGCGATGGCCCTGTCCCGGGGCCCGAAGCTGATCGTGGCGGACGAGCCGACCACGGCCCTGGACGTGACGGTCCAGGCGCAGATCATCACCCTGCTGCTGAAGCTGCGGGAAGAGCTGGGCTTCGCGCTGGTCCTCGTCTCGCACGACCTGGCACTCGTCGCGGACGTCACGGACCGGGTGGTGGTGATGTACGGCGGGCAGATCGTGGAGACGGGCGTGACGGCGGACCTGGTGGAGGCGCCGGCCCACCACTACACGCGCGGCCTGCTCGGGAGCGTCCTGTCCCTGGAGTCGGCGGCCGAACGGATGACGCAGATCAAGGGGGTCGTGCCCGCCCCGGCCGACTTCCCGGCGGGCTGCCGGTTCGCCGACCGCTGTCCACTGGCGAGCGAGGTGTGCCGGACGACGGCGCCCGACCTGCTGGGCACCCGGACCCACACGGCCGCGTGCCATCACCCCGCGGTCGATCTGATCACCACGGAGAGCGAGGCCGTCCGGTGAACGCGCTCATCACGCTCTCCGACGCCCATGTCGTCCACAAGGCCCGCTCCGGCGGCCTGTTCACCCGCGACCGGGTGTACGCCCTGACCGGCGCCGACCTCACCATCGTGCCGGGCGAGACGGTCGGCGTCGTCGGCGAGTCCGGGTGCGGGAAGTCGACGCTGGCGAAGGTGCTGGTGGGCGTCCAGCGGCCGACGTCCGGCACCGTGCGCTTCCGTGACCGTGACCTGTGGTCGATGCGGCCCGCCGAGCGACGGGCGTCCGTCGGCGGCAGCACGGGCATGGTCTTCCAGGACCCCTCTACGGCCCTGAACCGCCGGCTGCCCGTGCGCCGGATCCTGCGGGACCCCCTCGACGTGCACCGGCGCGGCACGGCACGGGAACGGGACGACCGGGTGCGGGAGCTGATGTCCCTGGTGGGCCTCCCCCGCGCCCTGGCGGACGCCCTGCCCGGCCAGTTGTCCGGCGGCCAGCGCCAGCGGGTGGCCATCGCGCGCGCCCTGGCCCTCGACCCGGACCTGGTGGTGGCGGACGAACCGACGAGCGCGCTGGACGTCTCGGTCCGCGCCCAGATCCTCAACCTCCTGCTGGACCTGAAGGAGCGCCTGGACCTGGCCCTGGTCTTCGTCTCGCACGACATCCAGACGGTACGCAGGATGAGCGACCGGGTGATCACGATGTACCTCGGCCGGATCGTGGAGGAGTCCCCGGCCGCCCGGGTCAGCGACGGCGCCCGGCACCCGTACACCCGGGCCCTCTTCTCCGCCACGCCCGGCCTCCTGGACCCGATCGACCCGATCCCGCTGGTGGGCCCGGTGCCCTCGGCCACGCACCCGCCGACCGGCTGCCCGTTCCGCACCCGCTGCTGGAAGGCCGACGAGGAGTGCGCGGGCGCGATGCCGGACTTCACGGCCGCGTCGACGCCGGACCACCGCTTCCGGTGCCACCATCCTGTGAAGGAGGACCAGTCGACGCGCGACCTGGTGGCCCAGGCCGTGTCCGCGGCGCCCGCCGTGGCCGACATCCCCGCCCAGCAGCAGCCTTGATCGTCCCGAGGGAGTCTTCATGCCGATCCCCACCCCGCTGACCGGTGTCGTTCCGCCCGTCTGCACGCCCCTGACGCCGGACCGCGAGGTGGACGTCCCCTCGCTCATCAGGCTCGTGGACCATCTGGTGGAGGGGGGCGTCGACGGCCTGTTCGTCCTTGGCTCGTCCTCGGAGGCGGCGTTCCTGACGGACGCCCAGCGGCGGCTGGTGGTGGAGACGGTGGTCGCCCATGTGAGCGGGCGGCTCCCCGTGCTGGCCGGGGTGATCGACATGACCACGCCGAGGGTGCTGGACCATGTGGCGTATGTGACGGCGGCGGGCGCGAACGCGATCGTGGCGACCGCCCCCTTCTACGCCCGCACCCATCCGGCGGAGACCGCGCGCCACTTCCGCCTGGTCGCCGCCCGTTCGTCCGTGCCCGTCTTCGCCTACGACATCCCGGTGTCCGTCCACACCAAGCTGGGCGCGGAGCTGGTCCTGTCCCTCGCCGCGGAGGGCGTGCTGAGCGGCCTCAAGGACTCCAGCGGCGACCTCGCCGCCTTCCGCGCCGTCGTCACGGGCGCCCGCGCCCACCCCGACATCACCGGGTTCACCGCTCTCACCGGGTCCGAACTCGTCGTCGACTCCGCGCTCGCCCTCGGGGCGGACGGGGCCGTGCCGGGTCTCGCCAACGTCGACCCGCACGGGTACGTACGGCTCGACCGGCTCTGCAGAGGGGGCGACTGGGAGCGGGCGCGGGCCGAACAGGAGCGGCTGTGCGGGTTGTTCGGGATGGTCGGCGTGGGGAGCCCGGCGCGGATGGGCGGCGGTTCGTCGGCGCTCGGGGCGTTCAAGGCGGCGCTGCACCTGCGGGGCGTCATCGCCTGCCCGGCCACGGCGGAGCCGCAGGTGCCGCTGTCGGAGGCGGAGGTGGAACGGGTGGGGAAGTACCTGGCGGGGGCGGGGCTGCTCTAGCGAGAAGCGCCCTACGGCGCGGTGAGGCGCAGACGCCGGAACTCGATCCTGTCGTACGGCCGTGTCGAGCCCGTCTCGTACAGGATGCCGACCCGGTCGTGCCCGAGGTCCACCAGGTCCGAGTAGGCGGCCGGTGCGGAGGAGAGGGTCGTCGCCCTGGCGAAGGTGGTGCCGTCGTCCGTGCTGCGCCAGAGGGTCATCGCGCGGCGGGCGGTGGGTACGGAGGGGGCCGAGAAGAGCAACGGGGCGTGGAGGCCGTGGAGTTGGAGGACGCTGCCCTGGACGACGGGGACGTCGTTCAGGGTGGGCTGGATCGCGTAGGGGCGGTCCAGGGTCTCGCCGCCGTCGCTCGAATAGGTGTCCAGGCGGTTGCCGGGGGTGGCGCCGCCCTGGTCGCGGGCGCTGAAGTACAGGCGTCCGTCGGGGAGTTCGGCCGCGCCGCTCTCGTTGGCGTCGACCCGGCCGTCGAAGGTGCGGTCGCTGAAGCCCAGGTGCCAGGTGCGGCCGCCGTCGTCGGAGTAGACCGCGTGCGCCCCGTAGTACTTGGCTTCCCTGCCGGTGTCGGTCGAGCCCTGGGGCGGGGCGGCGGAGTGGTTGGCGGGGACGACCAGACGGCCGGCATGCGGGCCGTGGCTGAGGGCGATCGCATGGCCCGGGCCCGTCGCGTACCAGCGCCAGCCCGGCGGCTTCACCTCGGCCGTGATGTCCCGGGGAGCGGAGAAGCGCGCGCCGTCGTCGCGGCTGGTCTGGACGAAGACGCGGCGGCCCTGGCGCGCCGTGACCTCGCCCCGCATGATCCGCGCCTCGGTCACCGCGCCGCTGTTGCAGGAGGTGAGCAGGACGACCCGGCCGGTGCGCGGGTCCACGACCGGCGCCGGGTTGCCCCGGGTGTCCCCGCCCCCGGCCGCGACGACCCGCAGCGGACCCCACGTACAGCCGCCGTCGAAAGAGCGTCTGAGGACGACGTCGATGTGGCCGCTGTCGCCCGCGCCGTCGTGCCGCCCCTCGGCGAAGGCGAGCACCGTGCCGGCGCGGGTGGGGAGGACGGCCGGGATGCGGTAGGTGTCGTAGCCGCCCTCGCCCGCGGTGTACGGCACGGAGGAGGCGCAGTCGGTACGGGGACGGGGGGCGGCGGCGGACGCGACGCCGGCGCCGGAGGCGAGGAGGCCGATGGCCAGGGCGGCGGCGAGACTGCGGCTCAGGGTGGTCCCCGCTCTCCCCCGCGCTGCACGAGGGTTCCGTTACGGTGTGTCGCTCACACCGTACCCTGAGTCACCGGCCGTCACTCCGCCCTTCGCTACGAGGGCGTGCGCGCCGCCGCCAGCAGTCGCGTCACGTCGTCCGCGCAGATGGTCAGCGCCGCGCCCACGGTGGTGAGGACGTCCCGTTCGGCGGGGGTGTACGGCCCGTCCGCCAGGGCGATCCGGGCCCCCTGGAGCAGGATCGATTCGCGTCCCGTCGCGGCGAGGTGCGGCGCCAGCGGGTCCAGGGCCTCATGGAGCTCTATGGCGAGGCCCGCCCCGCACGGTTCCCCGAAGATCCGGCCCGTGTCCGCGGCGAGCGCCTCGACGAGGGCGCCGAGCTGGTCCTCCGTGCAGTCGTCGAAACCGGCCGAGCGCACCGCGGTCGCCGCGGTCTCCAGGGACGTACGGGAGCAGGTGCCGCCGGCGGCGAGCACGGCGAGCGCGACGGTGTGGACGGCGTCGCGGAGCATCGCGGAGAAGCGGGTGGTGGTCGGGTGGTCGAGGACGTCCGCGCCGTAGTGGCGGCCGCAGGCGGCGCACTCGACGACGGGTCCCGTGTCGCCGCGCGGCAGGACCGGCACGCCCAGAAGGGTGAAGCGGCGCCGACCGGTGAGCCGCTGGTAGTTGCGGTCACCCCCACAGCCCGGGCAGAAGAACTCGCCGTCCCCCATGGTGGTCCACGCGGTACGGGTGCCTAGGATGCGGGAAACCTGCACTGCACGACCGTTTCGTCCCCATCCTGGCAGCACGCTCGCACACCTCCGTAACTCCCCCACAGCCTTAGAGGCGTGGGAGGTACCCCCACGGCAACATCGCCGCGCTGGCGTGATGTTAGCCACATTGTTGAGGCGGAGTCAGTACCTTGGACGAGACCTTTCCGTGATCTCCACGCCGATTGGCCGGTATACGACGGGGCCCCGCCCGCCTCGAAAGGCGGGCGGGGCCCCGAAAGTGCCGGTCAAAGTCCTCAGCGGGCCGCGCGGTTGACGGCGGAGACCACGGCCTTCAGCGACGCGCGTGTCGTATTCGCGTCGATGCCGATTCCCCACAGGACCTTGTCGCCGATCGCGCACTCGATGTACGAGGCTGCCTGCGCGGAGGCACCCTCGCTCATCGTGTGCTCCTGGTAGTCCAGGAGGCGTACGTCGATACCGACGGACTGCAGGGCGTCGAAGAACGCGGAGATCGGACCGTTGCCGGTACCGGTCAGGACCGTGTCGGCGCCGTCCACCAGGGCCTCGACGGTCAGCGAGTCGATGCCGTCGCGGTCGGTCGTGGTCTGGCCGGCCTTGACCTGGATACGGCCCCAGGCGTTGTCGGGGTTCGGCAGGTACTCGTCCTGGAAGATCGCCCAGATGTCCTTCGGGGTGACCTCGCCGCCCTCGGCGTCCGTTTTCGTCTGGATGATCTTCGAGAACTCGATCTGCATCCGGCGCGGCAGGTCCAGCTTGTGGTCGTTCTTCAGAACGTAGGCGATACCGCCCTTGCCGGACTGCGAGTTGACGCGGATCACGGCCTCGTAGCTGCGGCCGACGTCCTTCGGGTCGATCGGCAGGTACGGGACGGCCCACTCGATGTCGTCGACCGTGACGCCCTTCGCGGCGGCGTCCGCCTCCATGGCGTCGAAGCCCTTCTTGATGGCGTCCTGGTGGGAGCCGGAGAAGGAGGTGTAGACGAGGTCGCCGACGTACGGGTGACGGGCGTGGACCTCCATCTGGTTGCAGTACTCGGCGGTGCGGCGGACCTCGTCGATGTTCGAGAAGTCGATCTGCGGGTCGACGCCCTGCGAGAACAGGTTCATGCCCAGGGTGACCAGGTCGACGTTGCCGGTGCGCTCGCCCTGGCCGAACAGACAGCCCTCGATGCGGTCGGCGCCGGCCATCAGGGCCAGCTCGGCGGCGGCGACGGCCGTACCCCGGTCGTTGTGCGGGTGGACGGACAGGCAGACGAACTGGCGGCGGGACAGGTTGCGCGACATCCACTCGAAGCGGTCCGCGTGCGTGGACGGCGTCGAACGCTCCACCGTGGCGGGCAGGTTGAGGATGATCTCGCGGCCGGGGCCGGGCTGCCAGACGTCCATGACGGCCTCGCAGACCTCCAGGGCGAAGTCCAGCTCGGTGTCGGTGAAGATCTCGGGACTGTACTGGTAACCGAACGCCGTCCGCTCGTCGAGCAGCTTCTCCGCGTACTCCATGACCAGCCGCGTGCCGTCGACGGCGATCTGCTTGATCTGGTCCTTGGAACCGCGGAAGACGACCCGGCGGAAGACCGGGGCCGTCGCGTTGTACAGGTGGACCGTAGCGCGCTTGGCGCCGACCAGGGACTCCACCGTGCGCTCGATCAGGTCCTCGCGGGCCTGGGTCAGTACGGAGATCGTGACGTCGTCCGGGATCGCGGTCTCGTCCTCGATGATCGAACGGACGAAGTCGAAGTCGGTCTGCCCGGAGGCCGGGAAACCGACCTCGATCTCCTTGTAGCCCATCTTCACGAGCAGGTCGAACATCTCGCGCTTACGGGCCGGGGACATCGGGTCGATCAGCGCCTGGTTGCCGTCCCGCAGGTCCGTCGACAGCCAGCGAGGGGCGACGGTGACACGGTTGTCCGGCCAGGTGCGGTCAGGAATGTCCACCTGCTCGTACCTGCCGTACTTGTGAACCGGCATGGCGGTGGACTGCTGGAAGTTCGGCATGATGCGTGGGCTCCTCAGAGGGTGTCCGGAAGGACGGCCGACGGCGCAACGCCGAACTCCGCGGGGAGGGGGTCGGCCTCGACTACAGGCCCTCGCCGCGGCAGCTAAGGAGAAGCAGCCCGATACGCATGATGCTCCGCAGCCTAGCCGAGCCTCGCTCCCTTCGGAGGGCTGTATCAGTATGCGGGATCGTGACCACATAAGGAAGAAAACAGACAAAAAGTGCGGCATGCCACTCAGAGTGAGCCCTCATACCACTGAAGAGCGGACCGATGGGCTCCTTATCGCCGCATTTCACACAATCTTGGTCGCCGGTAGTGACAGCTGGGTAACTCAGTGCAATTGTGCCGAGCATGACCGCGAACCCGGCAGGCTTCGAGCCTGTCTTCTGCACCATCGTGCCGCCCCACATCCTCGACACGCTGGCCCAGCACGAGGACCCCGCGCTCGCCGGACCCGCGCGCCGCACCCTGGAGCGCGACGCCTTCGAACGCACCCACCGCCGGCTGACCACGGTCATCGGCGCGCCCACCGCGGCCCCGCCCCAGGGCGCGCCCGCGGACAAACCGCAGCGCACCATCTACGACGCCAAGCACCACCAGGACCTGCCGGGCAAGAAGGTCCGCGGCGAGGCCGACAAGCCCGGCAAGGACGCCACGGTCAACCGCGCCTACGCCGGACTCGGCGCCACCTTCGACCTCTACCTGAACGCCTACGCCCGCAACTCGATCAACGGCGAGGGCCTGCCCCTCGACGCGAGCGTCCACTTCGACGTCGACTACAACAACGCGTTCTGGAACGGCGAGCAGATGGTGTTCGGCGACGGCGACGGCGAGATCTTCCTCGACTTCACCATCCCGGTCGACGTCATCGGCCACGAGCTGACCCACGGCGTCACCCAGTACACGGCGAACCTCACCTACTTCGGACAGCCGGGAGCCCTGAACGAGTCCATGTCGGACGTCTTCGGCTCGCTGATCAAGCAGTACACGCTCGGCCAGACCGCCGCCGACGCCGACTGGCTGATCGGCGCGGGCCTGCTCGCGCCGCGCGTCACCGGCAAGGCCCTGCGCTCCATGAAGGAGCCCGGCACGGCGTACGACGACGACGTGCTCGGCAAGGACCCGCAGCCCGCGACGATGGACGGCTATGTGAGGACCGGCCGCGACAACGGCGGTGTCCACATCAATTCCGGCATCCCCAACCACGCCTTCTACCTGGTCGCCCAGGCCCTCGGCGGCCACGCCTGGGAGCGCGCCGGGCAGATCTGGTACGACGTCCTCACCGGCGGCGAACTCCAGTCCCAGGCGAGCTTCTCCGACTTCGCCAAGCTGACGGTCGCGCAGGCCAGGAGCCGGTACGGCGAGGGCGAGGAGCTCCAGTCCGTCACCAAGGCCTGGGAACAGGTCGGGGTGCCGACGTCGTAGCTTCGGCGTCCCACACGTACTAGACAGGACCCATGCGTATTCAGGTAAGGCGCACGGGCGGATTCGCGGGCATCGAGCGCCATGCCGAGGTGGACACCTCGGGGCGCTCCGACGCCCCCGAGTGGCACGCCCTGGCCGAGCAGGCGATCGCCTCCGGCCAGGGCACACGCCCCGCCGGGGTCCCCGACGGCTTCAGCTACGAGATCACGGTGGACGGGAAAACGGTCTACGCCGCCGACCCGAGACTGACGGAGGAACAGCGCCAACTGATCGTGCGGGTCCTGAAGGAGGGCGCGTAGCGCCCTTCAGGGGCGCGGGGCCGCGACATATGCGGCTCCGCCGCGTGGGCGCACCCAGCCCCCACCGGCCCGCAGCCGCGAAACCCACCGCACCGCCCCTCCGTATGGGCGCCCCAGAAGCCGTAACTCCCAGTTCACACCAACCCGTTGACTTCCCTTACTGCCGGTACGGATGATCGCGCGCATGGCGACGAACCCCCTACCGCAGTTCCCGCCCGGCTTCCTCTGGGGCGTGTCCACCTCGGCCCACCAGATCGAGGGAGCCGCGGCCGAACGCGACCCGTCGGTATGGGACGCCTTCACCGCCGAACCCGGCCACATCAAGGACGGCTCGACGGCGGACGTGGCCTGCGACCACTTCCACCGCTACCCCGAGGACGTGGCTCTCCTCGCCGACCTCGGCGTGGACGCGTACCGCTTCTCCATCTCCTGGCCCCGCGTGAACTCCCCCGGCGGCCTCGACTTCTACGACCGCCTGGTGGACGCCCTGGTCGCGGCGGGCATCCGCCCCGTACCGACCCTCTTCCACTGGGACCTCCCGCTGAAGCTCGAGGAGGCCGGCGGCTGGCTGCACCGGGACACGGCCGAGCGCTTCGCCGAGTACGCCGGTGTCGTCGCCGGCCGCCTCGGCGACCGCGTCAAGAAGTGGATCACCCTCAACGAGCCCGCCGAGCACACCCTGCTGGGCCATGCGCTCGGCGCCCACGCCCCGGGTAGACAGCTCCTGTTCGACGCGCTGCCGGTCGCCCACCACCAACTGCTGGCCCACGGCCTCGCCGTCCGGTCCCTGCGCGCGGCCGGCGTCACGGACATCGGCATCGCCAACTCGCACGGCCCGACCTGGGCGGCCTCCGAGCGGCCCGAGGACGTGGAGGCCGCCGACTTCTACGACCTCCTGCTCAACCGCCTGTTCGCGGACCCGTTGCTGCTGGGCCAATACCCGGACGGCATCAGGGAGTTGATGCCGGGCGATGTCGAGGCGGATCTGAAGGTCATCGCGGAGCCGATCGACTGGTACGGGATCAACTACTACCAGCCGACCAAGGTGGGCGCCCCCGAGGGCGCGGAGATCGAGTTCAGCGGACTGACCCTGCCCGCCGAACTCCCCTTCTCCGTAAGGGAACTGGCGGGCTACCCGGTCACCGACTTCGGCTGGCCGGTGGTCCCCGAGGCGCTGACCGAGCTGCTCGTGGGCTTCCGCGAGCGCTACGGGGACCGCCTCCCGCCGGTCGTCATCACCGAGAACGGCTGCAGTTACGAGGGCATCGACGACCAGGAGCGGATCACGTTCCTCGACGGCCATGTCCGGGCGCTGCACCGGGCGTTGGAACAGGGCGTGGACGTTCGCGGGTACTTCGTGTGGTCGTTGCTGGACAACTTCGAGTGGGCGGAGGGGTACGCGCGGCGCTTCGGCCTGGTCCACGTCGACTACGACACGCTGAAGCGGACCCCGAAGGCGTCGTACGGCTGGCTGCGCGACGCGCTGCGGGCACGGGGATGACGGCGGCGGACCCCGTCGCGAACGTGGGGGCGCTCGCCGAGCCCGTCGAGCGGGTCGGCCGGGGCTGGACCTCGGCGCTCTCGCTCGCCAACGGGGCGATCTGGGTGGGCTGGTACGGCCCGCTGCAGATCCTGCTGGCCTCCCAGGCGGAGGACTTCGCGCCCGGCACCGGCATGTCGAAGGAGACGATGCTGGCGTGGGTCACGGGCGCGGGCGCGGTGGTGTCGCTGGTCGCCAACCCGCTCTTCGGCGCGCTGTCCGACCGGACGACGGCGCGCTGGGGCCGCCGTACGCCGTGGATCGTGGCGGGTTCGGCGGGCGGCGCCCTCTTCCTGCTGCTCCTGGCGGGAGCGGGCGGGGTCTGGACGATGGCGGCCGGCTGGTGCCTGGTCCAGCTCACCCTGAACGCCGCCTTCGCCGCGATCACCGCGGCCGTCCCCGACCGGGTGCCACGGCTCCAACGCGGCTCCGTGGGCGGCTGGCTGGGCGCGGCACAGATCCTGGGCGTGGTCGGCGGGACGGGGCTGGCGACGGCGGCGGGGGGTGTGGGCGGCGGCTACGCGGCGTGCGCGGTGTTCACGCTGGTGGGCGTGTTGCCGTACGTACTGCGCTACGAGGACCTGCGGCTGCCTGCCGCGGCCCGGCCCGCCTGGTCCTGGCGCACGTTCGCGGCCTCCTTCTGGCTGAGCCCGCGCCGCCACCCGGACCTGGCCTGGGCCTGGCTGACCCGCTTCCTGATCAACCTGAGCAACGCCCTGGTGCTGCTCTACCTCCTGTACTACCTCCGCGACCGGCTCCACTACGACGACCCCGAGAACGGCGTACTGATCCTCACGGCGGTCAACGGCGTCACTCTCCTCGCGACGGTCGTGGTCGGCGGGGTGTGGTCGGACCGGGTGGGCCGCCGCAAGCCGTTCGTGATCTGGTCGGGCGTCCTCATGGCGGTGGCGACGGCGGTCCTCTCCGGGTGGCAGACCTGGCCGGGCGCGATCGTCGCGGCGGCGGTCCTCGGCATCGGCTTCGGCGTCTTCACCTCCGTCGACTTCGCCCTGATGACGGACGTCCTGCCCAAGGCCCTGGACCGCGGCAAGGACCTCGGCGTCATCAACGTCGCCAACGCCCTCCCCCAGGTCGCCGCCCCCGCCCTGGCGGCACCGATCGTGACGTATCTGGGCGGCTACCGGGTGCTGTACCTGATGGCGGCGGTGATCGGGCTGGCGGGGGCGCTGCTGGTGGGGCGGATCAGGGGAGTGGAATGAATTCAGGTGCCACCGGCATCCGTGTTCCTCTTGGATGGCGCCATGACGACTGTGAACGCATCCCTCGACCGTCTTGAGCGTTACTACGACTCGGTGCCGCGCGCCGCCGCGCGGGCGGAGGACTTCGGCCCGCTCACCCTCTTCGTACGGGAGGCCACGGGCTGGCCCTACTACGCGCGCCCCACCCTGGAGTGGACGGGCCCGGCCGCCACCGCCGAGGACGTCGAACGGGTGCGGGCGCGGCAGCGGGAACTGTGTGTGCCGGAGGCCTTCGAGTGGGTGGCGGAGGTGACGCCGGGCCTGCGGGAGGCGGTCGAGGCGACGGGGCTACGGGTGCACGCGCATCCCCTGATGATCCGCGACGAGGACGCGCCGCTGCCCGACCCGCACCCCCTGGTCCGCGTCCTGGACCCCGAAGACCCGTTCCTGGCGGGCGCGTTGGCGGTGCCGCATGTGGCGTTCGCGGCGCCGGGCACGGCGGTGGGGGAGGCCGGACCCGGCGAACTGGCCACCGAGATCACCGCCCACGCCGCCGAGGTGCCCGCCGCCGTGGACCGCATCCGCGTGGGCCGCACCGTACTGGCCGCGGCGGTCGAGAACGGCGTCGTGGTCTGCTCCGGGATGCATCTGCCCGTCGGCCGCGTGAGCGAGATCGCGGGCGTCGGCACCCTGCCCGCCGCACGGCGCCGCGGACTGGCGTACGCCGTGACCGCGGCCCTCGTGGCCGACGCGCGGGAGCGGGACGTCGAGACGCTGTTCCTGTCGGCCGGGGACGAGGACGTGGCGCGGATGTACGGCCGTCTGGGGTTCCGGACGGTGGCGACGGCGCTGATCGCGGAACTCGTGTAGGAGCGGAGAACGGGGAACGGGGACGAACTTCGGCCACTTTCGACAACCCCTGAAGAAACCGCCCGGCATGCCTTGCAATCCCAAGCCGCTCGCGCATCAATGGAACCGCTAGTTCCGACGGACCGTCAGAAACGCCGCCGCTGGCGTCCCGCACCCCGCTCGCGGACGGTCCGTGTACACATCTCTCCGCACCCGCACCGGCGTTCACCGGTGACGCGTCCGTGTGCCCGGCCCCGGCCTCTGAGCAGACGGTTCCGTCCCTCCATCCCCACATGGCAATTCCCCCACAAGGGAAGGGAACCCGATGAGACGCAAGCAATTCGGAATCGCCGCGGCGTTAGCCGCCGGCACCCTCGCCGCGACCGGCCTGGCTCTCGCGCCGACCGCCGCGGCCGTCACCCCGCTCACCGCGACCATCAACGCGACCTGCACGATCGGCGGCGGTGGCGCGGCCACCCTCACCGCCACCCAGGACGGCACGGCCGCGACCATCACCCTCAGCTCCACCTCGATCACCGCGCCGATCGCGCTGGCGCAGGACTCCATCGCCTCCACCTTGACCATGGCGAAGTCCGGCGGCGGATCCGTCGCGTTCACCGGCACGAAGAATCCCGCCATCCCGCTGGGCGGCGGGGTCACGGTGGGCCCGCTCAGCGGCACCGTCGCCTCCGGCGACAGCCTCGACGCGTACGGTGGTTCGCTGAAGATGGTCGTCTTCGGCATCACCATCACGTGCACCGCGAGCGCGGCGCAGGCGCCGGGCCCGTTCGTCTTCAGCTGAGCCCCGCCACAGCGCATCCGTGAAGACCGGTGTCGTCTGCGCGCGGCGGCACCGGTCCTCGTACTGCCTGAACAAATACCTGAACAAATGCCTGAACAACCGCCTGGCGACATTCAACTGGCCTACAGGGGTGTCCAGTTGGTGATATTGACACAACCTGATGGCCCATCAGTCGCCGTCCGGGGCCTCCATTGACTTCTCACACAACCCGCACATCAATGGCCCCCTGTCGGCGCAGACGAGCCGCTGCGCCCGCATCCCTCAGGAGGGGGCACATGGCAACGCACAGGGGAACCAGGGGTTCGCACGCCCGAAGACGCCGCTGGGCGGCACTGCTCGGGGTGACCGCGCTGGCGGTCACCGCGGGAGGAGCGCTGGCGGCCCCGGCGGGCGCCGCGGCCGCGGACTCCCAGAACGTGGACTTCGCCACGCACTGCATCCCGCCGGCGATCGCGGGCATCCCGCCGATCGACGGCACCACCACCGCGATCATCACGGTGGACAACCCCAGTCCCAAGGTCGGTGACACCGTCACCGTGACGTACAGGGTGGTCACGCCCGCCGCGAACAACCCGACCGCCCTCGCCCTGCCCGCCGACATCATGACGCCCACCGGCAAGGTCGCCCTCGGCGGCGCGCAGACGGGAGACGTCACGGTCGCGGGCCCCAGGAAGAACGACCCGGTGGCGGGCAACGCGCCCTTCCCGGGGTTCAGCATGACGGGCACCTTCACCGTCACCAGCCCGGGCGCCATCACCCTCGCGCCCGGCGACTACAACATCCACACCAGCTACATCCTGGAACTGGACACCCCCTGCACGGTCACCAACCCGCCCGCCCCGGTCTCCGGGACGATCACCGCGACGGACGGAACCCAGACCAACAACCGTGCCATCTCGCTCGGTTCCGCCTCCGGGAAGCCCGGTGACAGCGTGACCGTCACCGGCAGCAACTTCACCCCGGGCGCGAGCGTCACCCTCGCCGGACGGTCGGGGACCACCCAGACCGCCGACACCGCCACCACGACCGCCGACGCACAGGGCTCCATCAGCGGCACGCTGGCCGTCAACGACAGGACGACGACCGGTGTGGTGGCGTACGAGGGCGCGAGCTGGAGCGACACCAAGGGAGCGGGGCCGGCGGCGTACGTGGTCGTCGACGACACCCCGATCCCCGCGGGCTCCCAGAAGCTCACCACCACGGTGAAGGCGGGAACCCTGTCGATGTCCCAGGCCGGGGACGCCGTCCAGCTGTCGGCGGTGGACTTCGGCAAGGGCGGGGCCTCGACCGGGGCCCTGCGGACGGTGACCGTCAAGGACTTCCGCGGCGGACCCGCGGGCTGGTCCCTGACCGGCAAGGTCACCGACTTCACCGGTCCCGGCGCCAAGATCGACGCCGGGAAGCTGAGCTGGACCCCCGCCTGCGCGACCAAGGCGGGCAGCCCGAGCACCTGCCAGGCCGGTTCGTCCGGCGCGGTGGGCGGTGCGGGAGCGACGCTGGCGTCCACCCCCAACGGAGCACTCACCGGTGGTGAGTTCACCGTCGACGCCGGGCTGTCGCTGGACGTACCGGCGTTCACCCCGCCGGGTTCCTACTCCGGCGTGCTCACGCTGACGCTCACCTGACCCACCCCTCCGCACCCCGGTGGCCGGGCGCGCACCCGCCCGTCCGCCCAGGGTCTGTCCACCCACGTCCGCGGGGGTCCGCACCCATGCGCAAGCTGTACGTCCTCATCCTGTCCGTATTCCTTCTCGCGCTCGCCACGCCCGCCTCGTACGCCGCCGACAACGGCAGCTGGTCCGTCTACCCCGTCTCCACGCAGATCGCGGCCCGCCCGTACTTCTATCTCTCCGCCGACCCCGGACAGACCCTCCGGGACAAGGTCACCGTCGCCAACAAGACCGGCGCCCCGCTGACCTTCCGGCTGTACGCCGCCGACGCGTACAACACCGCGCGCGACGGCGGGTTCGCGGTGCGGACGGTGAAGGAGAAACAGCTCGGGGTCGGCGCGTGGGCGCACCCCGCCCGCTCCCGGGTGACGGTGCCCGCGCACGGTTCGGTGACCGTGCCGTTCACCCTCCGGGTGCCCGAGAAGGCCGAACCCGGCGACCATCCGGGCGCTCTGGTCGCACTCGACGAGCGCCTCGAGCGCTCAGACGCGGCGACGTCCGCGGTGGCGGTGCAACGGGCGGTCGGCGCCCGGATCTACCTCCGGGTCGGCGGACCCACCGTCCCCGCCCTCGCCGTCGAGAAGGTCCGCATCAGCCACCACCAGCCGCTGGTCCCCGGCCTCGGCGAGAGCGGCGCCACCATCTCGTACACCCTCCACAACACCGGGAACGTCACCCTGAACCCGAAGGTGCGGCTCAGGGCCGAGGGCCTTTTCGGGCGCACGTTGCTGTCCCGGGGGCTCACGAAGATCCCCTCGGAGCTGCTGCCGGGGCAACGGGTCCGGCTGACCGAGCCGTGGCACGGGGCGCCCCAACTCGACTGGGGCCACGTGACGTTGACGGCCAGCGCGCCCGGCACCCGGGAGTCGGCGAGCACGTCGTTCTTCGCGCTGCCGTGGCTGATGGCAGCGGTGGTGGGCGTGGGGATCATCGCCGCCGTGGTGGTGATCAGGGCGCGCAGGGGCGGCAGCGGCCCGTGGCCGCTCACAGCGCGCGGGAGCGGTACCCGACCGTGGTGGCTCAGAGCGCGTCGGGGCCGCGCTCGCCCGTCCGTACCCGTACGACCGTCTCGACCGGTACGGCCCACACCTTCCCGTCGCCGATCTTCCCCGTCTGTGCGGCGTTGACGATCGCGTCGATCGCGGCCTCCGAGTCCGCGTCCTCGACGACGACCTCGATACGGACCTTGGGGACCAGGTCCACCTGGTACTCCGCGCCGCGGTAGACCTCCGTGTGGCCGCGCTGGCGCCCGTAACCACTGGCCTCGGAGACGGTCAGCCCGTGCACGCCGAGCTCCTGCAGAGCGGTCTTGACCTCGTCGAGACGGTACGGCTTGACGATGGCGGTGATGAGCTTCATGCCTGGGCCTTGGCCTTCTGAGCGGTGGGGAGGGATGAGGAGACCGGGGCGCCGTGGCCCAGGACCCCGTGATCGTAAGCGGTCTCGGCATGCACCGTAAGGTCCAGGCCGGTGTGCTCGTGCTCCTCGTCCGCCCGCAGCCCCATGACCCGGTCGAGCACCTTCCCGATGCCGTACGTGACGGTGAAGGCGTACGCCCCCACGGCCACGACCGCCACCAGCTGCTTGCCGAGCTGCCCGAAGCCACCGCCGTACAGCAGCCCCTCGGCACCACCCGTCATCGTCGCGTCGGCGAAGACACCGATGAGGAGCGTGCCGATGATGCCGCCGACCAGGTGAACGCCGACGACGTCCAGCGAGTCGTCGTAGTTCAGTTTGAACTTCCAGCCCACGGCGTACGAGCAGACGACACCGGCGGCGAGACCGACGACCAGCGCGCCCAGCAGCGAGACGGACCCGCAGGACGGGGTGATGGCCACCAGGCCCGCGACCGCGCCGGAGGCGGCGCCGAGGGTGGTGGGGTGGCCGTCGCGCTTCTGCTCGACGAACAGCCAGCCGAGCAGACCGGTGCAGCCGGCGGCGAGGGTGTTGAGGAAGGCGGCGGCGGCGAGTCCGTTGGCGCCCAGCGCGGACCCGGCGTTGAAGCCGAACCAGCCGAACCACAGCAATCCCGCGCCCAGCATCACCATCGGCAGGTTGTGCGGCCGCATGGCGTCCTTCTTGAAGCCGAGACGGGGGCCGAGGACGAGACAGAGAGCCAGGCCGGAGGCGCCGGAGGTGATCTCGACCGGCAGCCCGCCCGCGAAGTCCAGCGCCCCCAGCTTCGCCAGGACCCAGCCCCCCGGTCCCCACACCCAGTGCGCGACGGGAACGTATACGAGCAGCGCCCAGACCGGCACGAACACCAGCCACGCCGCGAACTTCGCCCGGTCGGCGATCGCCCCGCTGACCAGCGCGGCGGTGATGATCGCGAAGGTGAGCTGGAAGGTGGCGAAGAGAAGGGTGGGCACGGTCCCGTGCACACTGTCCGGCCCGATACCGCCCATCCCCGCGTGCTTCAGGCCGCCGACGAGCCCCCCGAAGGCGTCGTCCCCGAAGGCGAGCGAGTACCCGACCGCCAGCCACACCACCGTGACCAGGGCGATCGACACGAAGCTCATCATCAGCATGTTGAGGACGCTCTTCGTGCGGACCATGCCGCCGTAGAAGAGGGCCAGGCCCGGGGTCATCAGGAGAACGAGGGCGGTGGCGGCGAGCAGCCAGGCGGTGTCGCCGCTGTCGAGGCGGGCGGCGGCAGCCAGGTGCACGGTGTCGACGGTACGCACGGTCTCCACGAACTCCACGGACGGCTCTCCTCGGTTCTCCCGGGTGCGGGGGCGTCGTCAGAGAGTCACGGGCTCGCGTTTCCGGTTGTGCACGTGTGCGTTTCCGGCGTGTTTCGTATTGCGTGGGGGTTTCCGAAACCTCACAGGGCGGCGCGGGAGCGGTCAAAGGCATATGGCGTACGGCGCGGGCCTGTGGATCAGGGACAATGGGCGCCATGAGCGTTCGTACCCAGTCATCCGAGCCGTCCGATTCGTCGGGGGCTCCCCACCGCGCCGGCTTCGCCTGCTTCGTGGGCCGCCCCAACGCGGGCAAGTCCACCCTCACGAATGCTCTGGTCGGCCAGAAGGTGGCGATCACCGCGAACCAGCCGCAGACCACGCGGCACACGGTACGGGGCATCGTGCACCGCCCGGACGCCCAGCTGATCCTGGTCGACACCCCCGGTCTGCACAAGCCGCGCACGCTGCTGGGCGAGCGCCTGAACGACATCGTGCGCACGACGTGGGCCGAGGTCGACGTCATCGGCTTCTGCCTCCCCGCGAACGAGAAGCTCGGGCCGGGTGACCGTTTCATCGCGAAGGAACTGGCGTCCATCAAGAAGACGCCGAAGATCGCGATCGTCACGAAGACCGACCTCGTCGACAGCAAGACGCTCGCCGAGCAGCTCATCGCGATCGATCAGCTCGGGCGGGAGCTGGGGTTCGAGTGGGCGGAGATCGTGCCGGTGTCGGCGGTCGGCGACAAGCAGGTGGACCTGCTGGCCGACCTGATCGTCCCGCTCCTTCCCGAGGGCCCGGCCCTCTACCCGGAGGGTGACCTCACCGACGAGCCCGAGCAGGTCATGATCGCGGAGCTCATCCGCGAGGCGGCGCTGGAGGGTGTGCGCGACGAGCTCCCCCACTCCATCGCCGTCGTCGTCGAGGAGATGCTCCCCCGCGAGGACCGCCCCGCCGACAAGCCCCTCCTCGACATCCACGCCTTCGTCTACATCGAGCGCCCGAGCCAGAAGGGCATCATCATCGGCCCCAAGGGCAAGCGGCTGAAGGAGGTCGGCATCAAGTCCCGCAAGCAGATCGAGGCGCTGCTGGGTACGCCGGTCTTCCTCGACCTCCATGTGAAGGTCGCGAAGGACTGGCAACGGGACCCGCGCCAACTCCGCAAACTCGGCTTCTGAGGGCTACGCCCCGAGCCCCCGCCCGCATTCGCTTGTCTGCGGATGAGCGGGGGCTGCGCGCGCAGTTCCCCGCGCCCCTGGGGGCGGGGCTTCGCCGGGGTTTGGGGGCGGAGTCCCCGCCCAGGGGCGCGGGGAACTGCGCGATCAGCCCCCACCGGCCCGCAGCCGAACGAACCCGGCCGGGGGTCTGGGGGCGGAGCCCCCAGGTTGAGGATGGGACGGGTAGGGGCGGCGGGGGCGAGGAAAACGGGGTCAGCCGGCCGGCGTCGTCAGGTGGACGGTGCCGTCGGGGCCCGCCAGCAGCACCGGCGTCGCCGGCCCGCCGAGGTCCCGAACCGCCGCCCGGTCCTCCGAAGACACCTCCCCCGCCTCGGACACCACCGCCGCCGCCTCAAGAGACTTCGCCCCGGACGCCACCGCCATCGCCACCGCGGTACGCAACGCGCTCAACCGCAGCGAGGCCAGATCCACCGTCCCCGCGACATACGTACGGCCCGTCTCATCACGTACGGCCGCCCCCTCCGGCACCCCGTTGCGCGCCCGCGCGGAACGGGCCAGGGTGACGATCTTGCGGTCCTCGGGGTCAAGCGCGCTGCTGTCGGTCATGTTCAGAGCATACGAAGGGATCGAGAGGCGCCACGCACACCCCTACCCACACCCGCCCAGCGACACAGGCCCTAACCGGCCACCGGATACATCGAGCCCCGTCGGCCCTCGGGCGAGGCCAGCCACTCCAGCTTCGCCGCCGTGTTCGCCTCCGGCAGCGGCGTGTGCAGCACGATCGTGAGGTCGGGCCGCGCCGGCACCTTCATCGCGGTGGACTCGACGGCGAGCAGCCCGACGAGCGGGTGGTCGAGCTCCTTGCGGATCTGCCCGGCGTCCTCGATGTCCCGCTCCTCCCACAGCGCCGCGAACTCCGGTGAGGCGGCCCGGAGTTGGTCCAGTACCTCCTGGTACCCCTCGTCGTCCGGCGCCGCCGCGCACGACGCGCGGAACTGGGCGACGACCGTGCGCGCGTTCTTCTCCCAGGTCCGGGACTGCCCCCGGTACAGCGGGTCGGTGAAGAAGTCGACGACACAGTTCTGCGTGTTGTCGGGCCGCATACCGAGGACCATCCCGGCGGCGTCGTTGTACATGACGCAGTTGTAGTAGGAGTCCATGATGTGCGCCGGATACGGCATCCACGTGTCGATCAGCCGCCGCAGCCCGTCACACATGTCCCGGACCTCGGGCGCGACCTCCGGCGCGGGCGGGTTCAGCCCGGCGAGCAGGTACAGATGGCGTCGTTCGGCGTTGCTGAGCCGCAGGACGCGGGCGACCGCGTCGAGTACCTGGGGCGAGACGGAGATGTCCCGCCCCTGCTCCAGCCACTGGTACCAGGACGCGCCGACGCCCGCGAGCACGGCGACCTCCTCGCGGCGCAGCCCGGGCGTGCGGCGGCGGGCCCCGCCGTCCGGCAGACCGGCCTGGGCCGGTGACACCCTCGCCCGGCGGCTCATCAGGAAGTCCCGCAGCTCACGCCGTCGTTGGGTCCTGAGCACGTCCTCCGTCACGTGTGAATCCCCCTGTTGGTGACTGGTGGTGCGACCACCAGCATAAGTTCCCGCTCCCCACGGATATTCCGACGGCCGCACGCTCTTGCCATGGCGATCGACACCACCGAAACCACATCCGCTTCCCCAGCTGTCCACTCCCCGACTGTCCACTCCCCGCTCGGCACCCGGCTGTCGACCCGCGACAAACTCGTCCTCTTCGTGCTGTGCGCCGCTCAGTTCATGGTCGCGCTCGACTTCTCCGTACTGAACGTGGCGCTGCCCTTGCTCGGCAAGGACCTGGGCATGAGCCAGTCCGCGCTGCAGTGGGCGGTGACCGCCTTCGCCCTGCCGTCCGGCGGCTTCCTGCTCCTCTTCGGCCGCATCGGTGACCTGTACGGCCGCCGCAGGCTCTTCCTGACCGGCCTCGCCCTCTTCGGTACGGCCTCGCTGCTGGCGACCTTCGCCTGGGACCCGGCGTCGTTCCTGACGGGCCGGGCGTTGCAGGGCCTCGCCGCGGCGGCGATCGTGCCGACGGGCATGTCGCTGCTGACGACGACGTTCCCCGAGGGCCCGGCGCGCGACCGTGCGCTCGGCATCTCCGGCACGCTCCTCTCCCTCGGCTTCACGGTCGGCATGGTGGCCGGCGGCGTCCTGACCGACGTACTGAGCTGGCGCTCGACGATGGGCCTGCTGTCGGTCTTCGCGCTGATCGTGCTGCCGCTGGCCCCGGGCCTGCTGCCCGAGTCCCTCCCCCATAGCCTCAAGGGCATGGGAGGTACCCCCATCCCCGACCGCCCGCGCCTGGACATCCCCGGCGCGATCACCGTCACCGGCGGCCTGCTGGCCCTGATCTACGCCCTGTCGACGGCCGCCGAGCGCGGTTTCGGCG
Organism: Streptomyces sp. NPDC090798; assembly: GCF_044768965.1. Lineage (NCBI taxonomy): Bacteria > Bacillati > Actinomycetota > Actinomycetes > Kitasatosporales > Streptomycetaceae > Streptomyces > Streptomyces sp. NPDC090798. The sequence goes on along the minus strand of NZ_JBIVXA010000001.1, from coordinate 691,631 downwards.
GCACCGACGTCATCGTGAGCCTCGCCGCGGGTGTGCTCCTGCTCGCCGCCTTCGTGTTCGTCGAGTCCCGCGCCCACGCCCCGCTCGTCAGCCTCCCCATGCTGCGCCGTCGCACGGTGGCGTGGGGCAACCTGGGCGGTCTGGTCACCTTCTCGATGATGTCGACGGTCGTCTTCGTGCTGACGCTGTACCTGCAGGAGACGCTCGGTCTGTCCGCGTTCGAGACGGGGCTGGTCTTCGGGGTCCAGGGCGTCATGTCGGCGGTCGGCGGGGTGTACGCGCCGAAGGTCATCGGCCGCTTCGGCGCCCGCCGTACGCTGGTCGGCTCGCTCGCCGGTCAGGGCCTGTTCGTGGCGGGGCTGGTGCTGCTGAACGCCCACACCTGGTCGGTCTGGCTCGCCACCGCCGCGGTCTCGCTGGCCAGCATGTGCCACCTGGGCGCGATCATCTCGTACGGCCTGACCGTGACCTCGGGCGTTCCCGACGAGGAGCAGGGGCTGGCCACGGGCCTGGTGACCTCCACCCAGCAGGTCGGCATCACGGTCGGCATCCCGCTGCTGGGTGTCCTGGCGACGACGTCGAGCGACCTGCTGGCCGGTGTCCACACGGTCCTCGCCCTGGACGCGGCGATCGTCCTGGCGGCGGCGGTGCTGGTCGCGACCGGACTGGGCCGCGACCGCTCACGCCCGGTCGAGGCGGAGGCGCTCGGCCTTCGGTAGACCGGCGACGACGAGATCGTACGAGTCCTCGACGAGCTCCCGGACCAGACGGTCCGGGAGCTCGCCGTCGACCCTCACCGTGTTCCAGTGCCGCTTGTTCATGTGATAGCCCGGGACGATCAGCCCCGGGTGCTCGCCGCGCAGCCGGACCGCGTCCTCCGGATCGCACTTGAGGTTGACCGTGAGCGGGCGCGCGTCCAGCCGTGTCAGCGCGAAGAACTTGCCCTGTACCTTGAAGACGGAGATGTCCGGGGCGAAGGGGAAGTCCTCGACGGTCGCGTTGAAGGACAGACAGAACGTACGCAACTGCTGCGGTTTCACTCCCACGTCTCCTTCGCCCACGTCTCCTTCGCCCACATCTGCTTCTCCGACGGCATCACTCGGACTTCTTCTCCTCCTCGGACAGCTCCGGCTCCACCGGACCGACCGGCTCGACGAGCACCGTGACGATCTTGTTCCGACGCCCGGCGGCAGCCTCCGCCGTCAGCCGCAGCTCGCGCCCGTCGGGCAGCTCGACCGCCGAGGAGGCGCCGGCGATCGGAACCCGCCCGAGTGCCTTCGCCAGCAGTCCGCCGACCGTCTCCACGTCCTCGTCGTCGTACGCCTCGAAGCCGTACAGCTCGCCGAGGTCGCCGATGTCGAGACGGGCGGTCACCCGGTAGCGGTCGTCACCGAGCTCCTGCACGGGCGGCAGCTCACGGTCGTACTCGTCGGTGATCTCCCCGACGATCTCCTCGAGGATGTCCTCGATGGTGACGATGCCGGCCGTGCCGCCGTACTCGTCGATGACGACGGCGACGTGGTTGCGCTCCTGCTGCATCTCGCGCAGCAGGTCGCCCGCGTTCTTGGTGTCGGGCACGAAGGTCGCGGGCCGCATGGCCGTGGACACGAGCTCGGACTCGGCGTCGCGGCTGATGTGCGTCTTGCGGGCCAGATCCTTCAGGTACACGATCCCGACGACGTCGTCCTCGCTCTCCCCCGTGACGGGGATGCGCGAGAAGCCGGACCTCAGCGCCAGGGTGAGGGCCTGACGGATGGTCTTGTACCGCTCGATGACGACGAGGTCGGTCCTCGGCACCATCACCTCTCGTACGAGGGTGTCGCCCAGCTCGAAGACGGAGTGCACCATGCGGCGCTCCTCGTCCTCGATCAGGGACTCCTTCTCGGCGAGGTCGACCAGCGCGCGCAGCTCGGCCTCGGAGGCGAACGGACCGCGCCTGAAGCCCTTGCCGGGCGTCAGCGCGTTGCCGATGAGGATGAGGAGGGGCGGGATCGGGCCCATGATCCGGGCCAGCGGCAGCAGGACGTACGAGGCCGCCGTCGCCGTGTTCAGCGGGTGCTGGCGGCCGATGGTGCGCGGCGAGACCCCCACGGCGACGTACGAGACGAGGACCATGACCCCGATGGCGACGACAAGGGCCTCCCAGGTCTCGTCGAACTCCTTCAGGCACGCGTACGTGACGAGCGCGGCGGCGGCCATCTCGCAGGCCACGCGCACCAGCAGGGCCACGTTCAGATAGCGGGTCGGATCGGCGGCCACCTGGGCGAGCTTGGCACTGCCGCGCCGCCCGGAGCGTACGGCCTCCTCCGCGCGAAAGCTGGAGACACGCGCGAGGCCCGCCTCCGCGCAGGCGGCCAGCCAGGCGACCACGACCAGGGCGATGGCGCCGATGACGAGCTGAGGACTCATGAATCGGTCGGGGCCGGCGAGGGGCCCGTCATCCCCTTCTCCGCGCGCCAGCCGTCCACGATGGCGGCCTGCAGACCGAACATCTCGGCCTTCTCGTCCGCCTCCTCGTGGTCGTAGCCGAGCAGGTGCAGCACTCCATGGACGGTGAGGAGGTGCAGTTCCTCGTCCATGGAGTGCTGCGTGGGAGCTTCCTTGCCCTGCCGCTCGGCGACCTCCGGGCAGAGCACGATGTCACCGAGGAGTCCCTGCGGGGGCTCGTCGTCGTCCTTGGACGGCGGCCGCAGCTCGTCCATGGGGAACGACATCACGTCGGTGGGCCCCGGAAGGTCCATCCACTGGATGTGGAGCTGTTCCATGGCGTCGGCGTCCACGACGATCACCGAGAGCTCGGAGAGCGGGTGGATGCGCATCCGCGCGAGTGCGTAGCGGGCGATGTCGAGGATCGCCTGCTCGTCGACCTCGGTTCCGGACTCGTTGTTGACGTCGATCGACATGGTGCTCGCTTGTCTACTTCCCCTTGTGGCCGGCTTTGCCGCGGCTCTGGTGGGAGCCGTTCTCGGTGCCGTTCTCGCTGTCGTACTTCTCGTACGCGTCGACGATACGGCCGACCAGCTTGTGCCGTACGACATCGTGGGACGTGAGCCGCGAGAAGTGGACGTCCTCGACGCCCTCCAGGATGTCCTGGACCTGGCGCAGGCCCGACTTCGTCCCGTTCGGGAGGTCGACCTGCGTCACGTCGCCCGTGATCACGATCTTCGACTCGAAGCCGAGGCGGGTGAGGAACATCTTCATCTGCTCGGGGCTCGTGTTCTGGGCCTCGTCCAGGATGATGAAGGCGTCGTTGAGGGTGCGACCACGCATGTAGGCGAGCGGCGCGACCTCGATCGTCCCCGCCGCCATGAGCCGCGGGATGGAATCGGGGTCGAGCATGTCGTGCAGCGCGTCGTAGAGGGGCCGCAGGTAGGGGTCGATCTTCTCGTAGAGCGTGCCGGGCAGGAAGCCGAGCCGCTCGCCCGCCTCCACCGCGGGGCGGGTGAGGATGATCCGGTTGACCTGCTTGGACTGGAGCGCCTGGACCGCCTTCGCCATGGCGAGGTACGTCTTGCCGGTGCCGGCGGGGCCGATGCCGAAGACGATGGTGTGCTTGTCGATGGCGTCGACGTACCGCTTCTGGTTGAGCGTCTTGGGTCGGATGGTGCGGCCGCGCGAGGACAGGATGTTCTGCGTGAGCACTTCGGCAGGGGTTTCCTGACCGTCGCCCTCCCCGTTCTCGCTCGCCCTGAGCATGGCGATCGAGCGTTCCACTGCGTCCTCCGTCATCGGCTGCCCCGTGCGGAGCACCAGCATCATCTCGTCGAACAGGCGCTGGACGAGAGCGACTTCACCGGCGTCGCCGACCGCACTGATCTCATTGCCCCGGACGTGGATGTCGGCCGCCGGGAAGGCCTTCTCGATCACGCGAAGCAGCGCGTCTCCGGAACCCAGCACGGTCACCATGGGGTGCTTGGCCGGGACGGTGAAATGCGCTCGTGCCTGCCCCGAAGCGGGGCTGTGAGCTGTGGGTGTCTGAGTCATGGGCCGGCTCTGTAGGCCTGCTTTTCCTCCTTGATCGGCACGCTTGCCACGGGGGCAGCCTTGCGGTTCCAAGGGTACGACGGTGGGGTGACAGTCCCGTAGGGCTTTTCGGCGCGGGTTCGGGGGCCCGGGGCGGGCCCCGCCCCGGGACGGGACGGGTAGGGGCGGCGGGGGCGACGCGCGTCAGGCCGACCGGCGGAAGCCGATGGTGGGGACCGCGCGCCGCAGCGGCCACGGGCGGGTCACCTCCGGGAGCAGGCTCTCCAGGAAGGCGTACCGGCGCAAGGCCGTCGGATCCTGGTCGTCGACCGACTGGACCCGGCGCCACCACGCCGCGATCTCGGCCCAGCCGGGCGCCGAGAGGGAGCCGCCGAACTCCTGGACGGAGAGCGCGGCGGTCAGCCCGGCGAAGGCGAGCCGGTCGGCGAGCGGCCAGTCGGCGAGGGTGCCCATCACGAACCCGGCGACGAAGACGTCACCGGCACCGGTGGGGTCGAGGGCCTCCACGGCGATCGCGGGAACCTCGGCGGTCTCCCCGGTACGGCCGTCCACGGCGTACGCGCCCTCGGCACCGAGGGTGACGACGGCCAGCGGAACGTGCTCGGTCAGCGCGTGCGCGGCGGCCCGCGGGGAGTCCGCCCCCGTGTACCGCATCGCCTCGTCCGCGTTCGGCAGGAACGCCTCGCAGTGCTCCAGGTCCGCGAGCCCGGCCAGGTCCCAGCGCCCGGTGTCGTCCCAGCCGACGTCCGCGAAGATCCGGGTGCCCGCACGCGCGGACTCGGCGATCCAGTGCGCGCGCGTGCCGGGCGTCAGCGAGGCGACGGCGGCACGCGCGCGGGGGGCGTGTTCCGGCGCCGGCTCCTCCGGCGGCGGCTCGTGCCCGTGGCTGACCATCGTCCGTTCGCCCTCGTACGCCATCGACACGGTGACCGGTGAGTGCCAGTCGCGAACGGTGCGCGACGGGGCGAGGTCGATGCCCTCGCCCTGTTCCAGGGCGTCCCAGCAGTACTCCCCGTAGTGGTCGTCCCCGAAGGCCGCCGCCAGGGAGGTCTTGAGGCCGAGGCGGGCGAGCGCGGTCGCCATGTTGGCGACGCCGCCGGGGCTCGACCCCATCCCGCGCGCCCAGGACTCGGTCCCGCGCACCGGGGCGGTGTCGAGCCCGGTGAAGATGATGTCGAGGAAGACGGTGCCGGTGAGGTAGACGTCCCAGGGCGGGTCCTGAGGGGTGCGCAGACCGGCGAGCGGGTCGACGTGAGCGTGACAGTACGGTCGCTCTCCGTTGGTCTCGATCACGGTGCGCTCCCTGACGTGGTGCGGATTCAGGCCAGTGTGCACCAAACGGCACACGACACGGCGCCGGTCGGGGCCGGAGCGGACCGATGAACGGCCGGGTGAAAACCTCGCGTCTACCCCACCCTCCTCCCCACAAACAGAACATGACCCGGATCACACCTCCCCGCCTACGTCGCACCCCCACCCGCTTGATACAAATTGCCCGCGCGTTCCTGTCCGTCGACAGCCGCCCAACCCCCCTTATCGAGCCGCTCTTTCGCATGCCCTGGGAACGCCCGTGTCCGCCCGCACCACCACGCCCTGGCCCCTCGTCGCCCTTTTCACGGCCGGGTACCTCGCCCCGTACCTGCTCCCGACCACCGTCGGCCGGCTGAGCGCGGGCCTCCCCCTCTCCGCCACCGAGGCCGGTTCCATCGGCAGTGCCCTGCTGCTGAGTTCGGCGACGGCGGGCTTCCTGCTCGCGTCCCGCGTGGACCGCCTCGGCCCCCGCGGGCTCGCCCGCGCCGGCCTGCTCCTGGCCGCCGCCGGCTACGGCACCGCCGCCCTCACGACGACCATCCCCCTGGTCGTCCTCGGCGCGATCGTCGGCGGCCTCGGTTCCGGCACGATCACCACCGTCGCCGCCACCGGGATCGCCGGCCAGCGCGACCCCCACCGCATCACCACTCTGGGCCTGCTGGGCGTCTCCGCCCTCGCCGGCGCGCTGTATCTGACGATCCCCCACCTGGGCCCGGGCCACGGCCACCCCCTCGCCGCGATCGCCGTCACCGCGCTGCTCGTACTGCCCACGACCCGCCGCCTCCCGACCGCCGGGACCCCCGAGACCTCCCACACCCCCGCCGCCCGTAGTCTTCGCGCCACCACCACCCCTCTCCCCCACCGCCGCGCCGGTCTCGTCCTCGCCGCCGCGATGCTCTGCTGGTCCCTCGCCCAGAATTCACTCTGGGGTGTCAGCGGCCGGATCGGTCTGCAGCAGGCGGGGTTGACGGAGGTGACCGTCGGCGCGGTCTTCGCGGTGGCGCTCGGCGCGGGGCTGCTCGGGGTGATCGGCGCGGGCGCACTCGGCCAGCGCCTTGGCCGTGCGCTGCCCATCGGCGCGGGCACGGCCCTGATCGCCGGATGCATCGCGCTGAGCGCGGCGGCCACCGACCTGACGTCCTTCGCGACGGGCGAGATCGCCTGGAACACGGTCTACCCGGTCGTGCTCTCCTACGTCATCGGCCTCGCCGCGTCCCTGGACCGGCGCGGCCGGTGGGCGGTCCTCGTGGGCTCCGCCTCCTCGCTCGGCACGGCGTGCGGCCCGCTGGCGGGCAGTCTGCTCTCCGCGCGGATGGGTTACCCGGGGATGGGTGTGATCCTGGCCCTCGGGCTGCTCCTGATCACCGCCCCGATGACGGCCGTGGCGCTGCGCACCCGGCGCGCCACCCCACTCCCGCAGGAGCACCCGATCGTGGACAACCCGGTCTTGGACAACCCGGTCTTGGACATCCCGGCCGTAGAGATCCCGGTCGTAGAGATCCCGCTGGACGTCGTTCCGGCGCCCCGGACGGCGTACGACACGGCAGGGCCCCGGCAGGCGACCGCGGTCGCGGCGGCCGGACCGGGGCCCGGAAGCAGGTAGTCCCGCCGCGGACTAGCCGAACTCGTACGCCTCGACCTCGGCGAGGTAGCGCGCCCTGCGCTCCTCGTCATGCTCCAGGAAGGACGCCACGAACGAGTTGCGCGCCAGTTCCCGCATCCGCTCCCGGTCCAGCCCCAGCGCCTCGTGCACGGCGTGGAAGGTGTCTCCGATGTACCCGCCGAAGTACGCGGGGTCGTCGGAGTTGACCGTGCACAGCAGCCCGGCGTCCAGCATCGCGGGCAGCGGGTGGTCCTCCAGGACGTCCACGGCGCGCAGCCGTACGTTCGACAGCGGGCAGAGCGTCAGCGGCACCCGGTCCCGTACGAGCCGCTCGACCAGCTCGGGGTCCTCCATACAGCGCAGCCCGTGGTCGATGCGCTCGACGCCGAGCACGTCCAGCGCCTCGGTGATGTACGCCGGTGGTCCCTCCTCGCCCGCGTGGGCGACGCGCCGCAGGCCGAGCGCGGCGGCGGCCTCGTAGACCTCGCGGAACTTGACCGGCGGGTGCCCGACCTCGGCGGAGTCGAGACCGATGCCGACGATCCGATCGAGATAGGGCTTCGCGGCCTCCAGGGTCGCGAGCGCCGACTCGGCGGACTCGTCGCGCAGGAAGCACATGATCAGCTGGGTGGAGACGCCGTGCGTCTCCTCGCTGCGGGAGAGCGCGCGGTGCAGCCCCTCGACGACCGTCCCCATGCCGACCCCCCGGGCGATGTGGGCCTGCGGGTCGAAGAAGATCTCCGCGTGCCGTACGCCCTGCGCGGCGGCCCGTGCGAGGTAGGCGTCGGCGAGGTCGGCGAAGTCCTGCTCGGTCCGCAGGACGGCCATGAGCTCGTAGTACAGGTTCAGGAACGACTGGAGGTCGTCGAAGAGATACGCCTTGCGCAGCTCCTCGGTGTCCGCGTACGGGAGCGTGACGCCGTTGCGCGCGGCGAGCTCGAAGGCCAGCTCGGGTTCGAGGGTGCCTTCGATGTGGAGGTGCAGTTCTGCTTTGGGGAGGGGCATCGAAATATCGTAAGGGTGTCTACCGACGATCTCGCGCGACGACGCCTCATCGACTCGTACGACGACGGCTCATCGCCGCTTCGGCACCGGGACCCGCACCAGGTCGTGCGCCACGGTCAGCTCCCCTTCGAACCCGGCGTCCCGGGCCTGCCGCTCGAACTCTCCCTCAGGCTCCGAGTACCGCTGGCTGAAGTGCGTGAGCACGAGATGCCGTACGCCCGCGTCCCGCGCCACCCGGCCCGCCTGACCGGCCGTCAGGTGACCGTGGTCGACGGCGAGTTGGTGATCCCCGTCCAGGAACGTCGACTCGATGACCAGGAGGTCGCAGTCCTCGGCGAGGGCGTCCACGCCCTCGCACAGTCGCGTGTCCATGACGAACGCGAACCGCTGTCCGCGCCGCACCTCGCTCACGTCGTCGAGCGAGACCCCGCCGAGCGCGCCCTCGCGCTGGATCCGCCCGACGTCCGGGCCCTTGATCCCGTGCTCCGCGAGCAGCTCGGGCAGCATCCGCCGGCCGTCCGGTTCGACCAGCCGGTAGCCGAAGGACTCCACGGGGTGGGAGAGCCTGCGGGCCTCCAGGGTGTAGGAGGGGGTGGTCGCGAGCACCCCGTCCGTCTCGACCGGTGCCTCGGTCAGCCCGACGGTCTCGCGGTAGGCCGTCGCGTACCGCAGCCGGTCGAAGAAGCGCTGCCCGGAGCGCGGGTAGTGCGCGGTCACCTCGTGCGGGACGCGGTCGAGGTTGATGCGCTGGATCACCCCGGCGAGGCCGAGTGAGTGGTCGCCGTGGAAGTGGGTGACGCAGATGCGGTGCAGGTCGTGCGCGGCGACCCCGGCCCGCAGCATCTGCCGCTGGGTGCCCTCACCGGGGTCGAAGAGCAGGCCCTGCCCGTCCCAGCGCAGCAGATAGCCGTTGTGGTTGCGGTGCCGGGTGGGGACCTGGCTGGCGGTGCCGAGGACCACCAGTTCACGTACGGACAAGGTCGGTTACCCCGGCGGCCACTGCATGCCGCGACCGCCCAGGAGGTGGGCGTGCGCGTGGAAGACGGTCTGGCCCGCGCCGCCGCCCGTGTTGAACACGATGCGGTAGCTCTCCAGCTTCTCCTCGGACGCCACCTCGCCGGCCTCGCGCAGCACGTCCGCGGCGATGGCGGGCTCGGCGGCGGCGAGGGAGGCCGCGTCCGGGTGGTGCACCTTGGGGATGACCAGGATGTGCGTGGGCGCCTGGGGGTTTATGTCGCGGAAGGCGACGGTCGTGTCGGTCTCCCGGACGACGTTCGCGGGAACGTGCCCCGCGACGATCTTGCAGAACAGACAGTCGTCCTGCGGCGCGCCGTCATCTTGTCGCCTCCGGGGCGCCTCGGCCGGCTGCGGCTCCTGCGTCATGCGTGTGCTCCTCACGCCGTGTGATCAGTACGCTCCGCATGCTATCGGCAGCATGGGGGAGTCCGTCCGACCGCCCTGACGGGGCGGGTTGGCGGGGAAGTCGGCCGTGGAGCGGTTGGCGGGGTGCCCCCCGGGCGACGGCACCCCGCCGGCCTCCGTCAACCAAGCTCCGGCAGCGTCGGTGCCGTCTTCGCCGGGTTCTCCGCGAGCGTGGCCAGCGCGATCCGGATCGCCTCGTCGAGCTGCGTGTCGCGCCCGGCCGCGTAGTCCTGCGGCGCCTGGACGACCTCGACGTCCGGGTCGACACCGTGGTTCTCCACACCCCACCCGTAACCGTCCAGCCAGAACGCGTACTTGGGCTGGGTGACGAGGGTGCCGTCGACGAGCCGGTACCGGCTGTCGATGCCGACGACCCCGCCCCACGTCCGTGTCCCGACGACCGGCCCGATGCCCAGCGCCTTGATCGCCGCGTTGACGATGTCACCGTCCGAGCCGGAGAACTCGTTGGCGACGGCGACGACCGGTCCGCGCGGCGCGTCCTCCGGGTAGCTGTACGGCCGCATCCCGCGCGGCAGGTCCCAGCCCACGATCCGCCGCGCGAGCTTCTCCACGACCAACTGGGAGGTGTGGCCGCCGCGGTTCTCCCGGACGTCCACGACCAGCCCCTGTCTGGCCACCTCGACCCGCAGGTCGCGGTGGATCTGGGCCCAGCCGGGCGCCTGCATGTCGGGCACGTGGAGATAGCCGAGCCGTCCGCCGGACTTCTCGTGGACGTAGGCGCGCCGGTCCGCCACCCAGGCGTGGTAGCGCAGCGGCTCCTCGTCGGCGAGCGGGACGACGACGGCGTGCCGTGGATCGCCGCCGCCCGACGGGGAGACGGTCAGCTCGACCGGCTTGCCCGCGGTGCCGACGAGCAGCGGCCCGGGTCCGGCCACCGGGTCCACCGGCTGCCCGGCGACGGCGACGATCGCGTCCCCCGCGCGCACCGCGACCCCGGGCGCGGCGAGCGGCGCCCGCGCGTGCGGGTCGGAGGTCTCCGAGGGGAGGATCCGGTCGATGCGCCAACTGCCGTCCTCGTGGCGGGAGATGTCCGCCCCGAGCAGACCCTGCGCCCGGTCGCCGCCGCCCCAGCCGCCGCGCGGGGTGACGTACGCGTGCGAGGTGCCGAGCTCGCCCTGCACCTCCCACAGCAGGTCGACGAGGTCGTCGTGGGTGGCGACCCGTTCGAGCACCGGCCGGTAGCGGTCCAGTACGCCTTCCCAGTCGGCCCCGCCCAGGTCGGGCCGCCAGAAGTTGTCGCGCATGAGGCGGCCGGTCTCGTCGTACATCTGCCGCCACTCGGCGGCCGGGTCGACGGTCTGGCGGACCCGGGAGAGGTCGACGGTGATGTTCGTGTCGCTCTCGTCGTCGTTCGAGGCACGGCGGTCGCTGGGGACGACCTTGAGCTTGCCGTCGGTCCACAGCAGGACGCGCTTGCCGTCGCCGCTGACGGCGAAGTGCTCGGCGTCCGCGGCGAGATGCTCGACGCGCTGCTGGGTGAGGTCGTACCGCTCCAGTTCGGTCTTGGGGTCCGGGTCGTCCGGGGTGGCGCGGGAGGCACCGAGGACTCCGACCACCGGGTGGCGCAGCCACAGCAGCCCGTCCTTGGCGGCGCGCAGGGTCGAGTAGCGGGCCGCCTCGACGGGGAACGGGACGATCCGGTCGGCGAGTCCGTCGAGGTCGATACGGGTGGTGGGGGCGCCCTCGCTGTCGGGCGTCTCGTCCTTGTCGGGTGCCTCGAAGGGGCGGCCGTGGCGCTGCGGCCCGAAGGGGGACGGGGTGGTCGCGGCCAGGGTGATCAGATGCGGCCGGGAGCCCCCGACGAACGCGAGGTCGAAGACGTGCTCGTCGTAGACGGGGTCGAAGGAGCGGGCCGAGAGGAAGGCGAGGTGCTTGCCGTCGAGGGTGAACGCGGGCGCGTAGTCGCGGAAGCGGAGCGGGGTCGCCTCGGTCACCGACAGGTCGGCGGTGTTGGCCAGCTTGAGCTGGCGCAGCGGGCGCGGGCCGGGGTGCGACCAGGCGAGCCAGGCGGAGTCCGGCGAGAAGACGAGCCCGGCGACCTCGCCGTCCTCGCTCCGGTCGACCTCCCGTACCTCTCCGGTCTCCCGCTCGACGAGCAGCACTCGTCCGTCGTGCGAGGCGACGGCGGCGCGGCTGCCGTCGGGTGCCATGGCGAGCCCGAGGACCCGTCCCAGCTGTCCGGCGGCGAGCCGGCGCGGGGTGGCCCCGGGCGCGAGACCGGTCGCCGGGGCGAACTCCAGCGCGTCGTCGCCCGCCGCGTCCGTCACCCACACCACGTACTCCTCGCCCTCCGCCCGGAAGGCGCGGGGCAGCCGGGCGCGGACACCGGGCCGGGCGGCGAGCGCGCGGGCCGGTCCGGAGCGGTGGGTGACCCAGTGGACGGCGCCGCGTACGGAAACCGCGCTGCCGCGTCCGGTGTGGTCGGGGGCGGCGGCCGAGAACCAGCGGGAGGCGTTCACGGGGTGCGGCTGCTGGTCGACGCGCTGTCCGCCGAGGCGCAGGTCGAGCCGGCGCGGCTCGGCGCCGTCCAGGTCGTCGAGGAGCCACAGTTCACCGGCGGACGCGTACACGACCCGGGCGCCGTCGGTCGCCGCGTGCCGGGCGTAGAAGCCTCCCCCACTCCCGGCTTCGCTCGAGCGGGAGGTGCCCCCACCCGGCGTGTGCCGGCGCAGATCGGATCCGTCGGCGAGGGAGGAGTAGAGCGCTCCGACACCCTCGTGGTCGGACAGGAACGCGACGCGCTCCCCCACCCACAGCGGGTATTCGAGGTTCCCGTCCAGGTCCTCGTGCAGCCGTACGAACTCGCCATCGCCCTCGCGGTCGATCCACAACTTGCCCGCCGTACCGCCCCGGTACCGCTTCCACCAGGCGGCCTCGCGTCCCATGGGAGCGGACAGCAGCAGCACACCGGGATCGCCGTGGACGACGTCGCCGACCGGCCCGTACGGGAGGGTGGTCGCGGGGCCGCCGTCGAGCGGGACGGCCCGGGCCCAGCTGCGGCGCAGGCTGGCCTGGCCCTGGGTGCTGAGCGCGAGCACGCGCCCGTCCGGGGTCCAGCCGCGCACCTGGGTCTTCGAACTCCCCCAGTACGTCAGCCGCGTGGACGGTCCGCCCTCCAGGGGCGCGGCGTGCACCTCGGGCGCTCCGTCGCGCGTCGACGTCCAGGCGACGGTCGTACCGTCCGGGGAGATGCGGGGGTGGTTCACCGGCATGTTGTCGGCGCTGACCCGCCAGGCGCGACCGCCACCGTCGAGCGGGGCGACCCAGACGTCGTCCTCGGCGGTGAAGGCGACCAGCTCGCCGTGCAGATGCGGAAACCGGAGATACGCGGGCGATACCGACGACGCGGACGACGCAGACTGAGTCACCCGATCACCCTATGCAGCGACGGCTCCGCCCGACAGGGGTTTGGATCACTTGCCCTGGGCGGGCCAGCAGGTGGGATCGCCCTTGCACCACATGGTCTTCGTCACGGTGACGGTGGTGGTGGGGCCCGGGCGGTGGTAGGTGGGCGCCTTGTAGGTGGGGGGCGTGTACGACGGCGTGCCGGGGGCATTGCAGTTGCCCAGCACGTTCACGTGGAACCACTGCTTGCCGCCGACCTTGGCCGTCAGGTCCCCGCGGACACACCTGCCCTCGACCTCACGGGTGACCTTCCCGGTGATGGTGATCGCCCGCCGGTCCTTGGTCTGCCCCCGGCAGTCCACCTCCACCACGGAGGGCGTGGAACTCGAGGCCGACGGTGTGTGCCCCGGGGTGTAGGCCTTGTTCCCGCCGCCGTACGACCCGGTGCAGCTCAGGTACTGCACGTCGACGTGCTGCCGCTGCAGCTCCGCGGTCCCGGCCCGGTCGGTCGTGTACGCCACCGCGGAGGCGCTGAGCCCGCCGACCGGTTCGCACGCGGCCACTCCGAAGGCGCTCACCACGGCGAGCCCGGCGACCATCGGTCCCCGACGGCCCGTCACCAGTCGCCTCACCAGTCGTCGAATACGCATCAATGCCCCCATAGACGGCAGAGTGCCACTGTCACGGGCGTCGCGGTAGACCCCATACGGCCACTACACACCCGCGTGCGCCCCCGTCGAACGCATATGCGTGAAACTGTGTCAGGTCCGCAGGAGGAGCCACTCCTGAAGTTCCACCAGGTTGCCCTCGGGATCCTTGAGGTGGGCGACCCGCATCCGGTCCGTCATGAAGTCCGGGCCGTGCACCAGGACGGCGCCGCGCGAGGTGATGGCCTCGCAGTAGGAGTCGAGGTCGTCGACGCGCAGGACCACCAAAGAGCGGTGGCCGGTCGCCGAATCGCCCAGTTCACCCAGTATCCGGGCCATCATCGCGCGGTCCTGGAGCGCGATGCCCGCCGCACCGACGGTGGGACTGAACTTCTCGTACGGTCCTTCGGTCGCGCCCGACTGGGGCTTGAGGCCGAGGACCTCGGCGTAGAAGCGGTAGCAGACCGGGAAGTCCGAGACGAGCAGCCGTACTTGGGCGAGTTCCAAGGCGTACCCCGTGGGTGTGCGTGGCGTGCGGGCGTGCGGGTCGTGGTTGGCGCGCCCGCCGCGCGTTGCGTGGTCGGCGCGCCTGTCGTGGTTGACGTGGTTGGCGTGGTTGGCGTGTTTCAGGACCAGCGGCCGGTGCGCCCGAGCAGCAGCGCGGTCGCCGCGGTCCCGGCGGTCGAGGTACGCAGCACGCTACGCCCGAGCCGGTACGCCTTGGCACCCGACTCCGCGAAGAGCGCCAGCTCCTCGGGAGAGACGCCCCCTTCCGGGCCGATCACGAGCACGATCTCGCCCCGCTCGGGCAGTCCGGCCGTGGCCAGGGGTTCGGCGCCGCTCTCGTGCAGAACGGCCGCGAAGTCGGCTTTGGCGAGAAGTGCGGCAACCTGCTTGGTCGTTGCCGCGTCCGCGACCTCCGGGAAGCGAACCCGGCGCGACTGCTTGCCGGCCTCCCGGGCCGTGGCCCGCCACTTGGCGAGCGCCTTCAGGCCCCGGTCGCCCTTCCACTGGGTGATGCAGCGGGAGGCGGCCCAGGGGACGATCGCGTCGACGCCGGTCTCGGTCATGGTCTCGACGGCCAGCTCGCCCCGGTCGCCCTTGGGAAGCGCCTGGACGACGGTGACACGGGGCTCCTCCACCGGCTCCTCGGCCACCGCGTCCATCTGGACGATCAGACGGTCCTTGCCCTCGGTGGCGACGACCACGCACTGGGCCCAGCGCCCGGCCCCGTCCGTGAGGACGACGTCCTCGCCGGGGTTCAGCCGCTTCACCGAGACGGCGTGCCGCCCCTCCGAGCCGTCGAGGACATGGCGTCCGGCGCCGTCCGCGTCGAAGTGCTCGACCACGAACACCGGCGCCGTCATCGGACCTCACCCCCCGCTTCCCCGGCGGCCGACAACGCTGTCCTGGCCGCCTCGAGCTCCGCGCTCAGCACCTCCACCAGCTGCCCCGCGGGCAGCTCGCGCGCCATGCGGTGCCCCTGCCCCGCCCACAGCGCCATGCCCTGCGCGTCGCCCGCCTTGGCGGCCGCCTTGCGCAGCGGGGAGGTGAGGTGGTGGACCTCGGGGTACGCGGCGGGCGCGTACGGGCCGTGCTCGCGCATGAAGCGGTTCACCAGGCCGCGCGCCGGCCGCCCGGAGAACGCGCGCGTCAGCTCCGTCCGTACGAACAGCGGGTTGGTCAGCGCCTGCTTGTGCACGGCGTTGGCGCCGGACTCCGGGGTGGCGAGGAACGCGGTGCCGAGCTGTGCCGCGTTCGCGCCCGCGGCGAGCACCGCGGCGATCTGGCTGCCGCGCATGATGCCGCCGGCGGCGATGATCGGAATGTCCACGGTCTCGCGGACCTGCGCGATCAGCGACAGCAGTCCGATACCCGTACCGTCCGTCTCCGGGTTGTCGCGGTGGGTGCCCTGGTGGCCGCCCGCCTCCACCCCTTGCGCGATGACCGCGTCGGCGCCGGCCCGCTGGACGGCGAGGGCCTCCTCGGCCGTGGTCGCGGTGATCACGGTGAGTGTGCCGGCGCGGCGCAGGGAGTCCAGGACGTCGGGGCTCGGGATGCCGAAGTGGAACGAGACCACCGGCACCGGGTTGTCGAGGAGGACGGCGAGCTTGGCGTCGTAGCCGTCGTCACGGCCGCTGTCCGGTTCACCCAGGTCGGTCTCGTACCAGGAGGACTCGCCCGCCAGCTGGTGGGCGTAGACCTCGACCGCGGCGGGGTCCGCGTACTCGGGCTGCGGCATGAACAAGTTGACCCCGAAGGGGCGGCCCGTGAGCCCGCGCAACTGCTTGATCTCCTGGTACATGCCGTCGGCGGTCTTGTACCCGGCGGCAAGGAACCCGAGCCCGCCGGCCTCGGACACGGCGGCCGCGAGATCCGGGACGGAGACGCCGCCCGCCATGGGGGCCTGCACGATCGGGTGAGGGAAGAGATCGGTCAGTGCGGTGGACATGACGGCATGTTGTCACGTCCTCCGAACAAGTCCGAATCGGGCCTTCCGCCTGGCACAGGCCACCGGGACGGACCGTCGAGCGCCCCGTGCGGGGCGCGGGGCCCTGCCATGTGCGGCTGCGCCACACGGGCGCGACCAGCCCCCACCCACCCGCGGCCGAAGAACCGCCAGGGCCTGGGGGCGAGCCCCCAGGACACCCGTCAGCGACGGTCAGCGACCGTTGAACGCGTCCTTCAGGCGGGAGAACAGCCCCTGCTGCCCGGGCTGGAACTGCCCGGTGGGCCGCTCCTCCCCCCGCAGCTGCGCCAGCTCCCGCAGCAACCGCTCCTGCTCGGGGTCGAGCTTCGTGGGCGTGGTCACCTCGACATGCACGATGAGGTCACCGCGGCCACCGCCCCGCAGATGCGTGACACCCCGCCCGTGCAGCGGAATCGACTGCCCGGACTGCGTGCCCGGACGGATGTCGACCTCCTCGAGACCGTCGAGGGTCTCCAGCGGCACCTTCGTGCCGAGCGAGGCCGCGGTCATCGGAATGGTCACCGTGCAGTGCAGGTCGTCACCGCGCCGCTGGAACGTGGAGTGCGGCAGCTCGTGGATCTCGACGTAGAGGTCACCGGCGGGACCGCCACCGGGCCCGACCTCGCCCTCGCCCGCGAGCTGGATCCGCGTGCCGTTGTCGACACCGGCGGGGATCTTGACGGTCAGCGTGCGACGCGACCGGACCCGCCCGTCACCGGCGCACTCGGGGCAGGGAGTCGGGACGACGGTCCCGAAGCCCTGGCACTGCGGACACGGCCGGGAGGTCATGACCTGCCCGAGGAAGGACCGCGTGACCTGGGACACCTCACCCCGCCCGCGACACATGTCACAGGTCTGGGCCGAGGTACCCGGCGCCGCGCCCTCACCGTTGCAGGTGGCGCAGACGACGGCCGTGTCGACCTGGATGTCCTTCGTCGTGCCGAAGGCCGCCTCGTCCAGCTCGATCTCGAGCCGGATCATGGCGTCCTGGCCACGCCGCGTACGCGACCGCGGACCGCGCTGCGACGCCGTACCGAAGAAGGCGTCCATGATGTCCGAGAAGTTCCCGAACCCACCGGCGCCGAAGCCGCCCGCACCGCCGCCGCCCGCCTGGGACAGCGGGTCGCCGCCGAGGTCGTAGACCTGCTTCTTCTGCGGGTCCGACAACACCTCGTACGCGGCGTTGATCTCCTTGAACCGCTCCTGCGTCTTCGGATCGGGATTGACGTCCGGGTGCAGCTCGCGTGCGAGCCGCCGGAAGGCCTTCTTGATCTCGTCCTGGGACGCGTCGCGGCGCACGCCGAGTACGGCGTAGTAGTCCGTGGCCACTTACGACTCCGCCAGGATCTGTCCGACGTACCGTGCCACTGCGCGTACCGCTCCCATCGTTCCCGGGTAATCCATGCGGGTCGGGCCGACCACGCCGAGTTTGGCTACTGCCTCGCCGCCCGAACCGTAGCCGACCGAGACCACGGACGTGGAGTTGAGTCCCTCATACGCGTTCTCGTGACCGATTCGCACGGTCATGCTCGAATCCCCGGCCTCCCCAAGCAACTTGAGAAGCACGACCTGCTCCTCCAGCGCTTCGAGCACCGGCCGGATGGTGAGAGGGAAGTCATGTCCGAAGCGCGTCAGATTGGCGGTTCCGCCGATCATCAGCCGCTCCTCGGTCTCCTCGACGAGCGTCTCCAGAAGGGTGGAGAGCACCGTCGCGACCGTACCTCGGTCCTCCGCCTCGAACGCGTCCGGGAGGTCCTGCACGAGCTGCGGGACGTCCGCGAAGCGTCGGCCCGCGACCCTGCTGTTGAGCCGGGCCCGCAGATCCGCGAGAGACGTTTCTCCGAACGGGGCCGGGCAGTCGATCATGCGCTGCTCGACCCGCCCGGTGTCCGTGATCAGCACGAGCATCACGCGGGCGGGGGCGAGGGACAGCAGCTCCACGTGCCGCACGGTCGATCTCGTCAGCGACGGATACTGCACGACGGCGACCTGCCGGGTCAGCTGCGCGAGCAGCCGCACCGTCCGCCCGACGACGTCGTCGAGGTCGACCGCGCCGTCCAGGAAGTTCTGAATGGCCCGCCGCTCGGGCGCGGTCATCGGCTTGACGCCGGCGAGCTTGTCGACGAAGAGCCGGTAGCCCTTGTCGGTGGGGATCCGCCCGGCGCTGGTGTGCGGCTGGGCGATGTACCCCTCGTCCTCCAGGGCCGCCATGTCGTTGCGGACGGTGGCCGGGGAGACCCCCAGCCGGTGCCGCTCGGTCAGCGCCTTGGACCCGACCGCGACCGGCTCGTCGGTGCCGACATAGTCCTGGACGATGGCGCGCAGCACTTCGAGCCTGCGTTCACTGAGCATCGCGCACACCTCCAGCTCTCGACCCCTCGGCGCCTCGCTTGGCACTCAGCGCGTGCGAGTGCCAGCATTCCCCGGCCCAGTGTACGGCCGGTGGGTACGGCCCCGGCAAGGGCGGCCCCGCGATCTTGTGCAAGGTGCACGGACGTACACCGACGTGTCCCGCGATGTCACACCGTCCCTGCCCGTGATGTCGTACCGTCCACGCCCTCACCGCTAGCGTCGGCGTATGAAGGTGACTTGGGAAGAGGCAGGGTGGGAGCAGCTGACGCCGCGGGTGGGGCGGCGGCGGCTTCCGGTCTGGGACTGCACGGTCGGGCTGGTCGTGGGCGACGGCGGGGCGCTGATCATCGACGCGGGATCGAGCCTCGCGGAGGGCGCGCGGTTGCGCGGGGAGGCGCAGGCGATCGCCGGCCGCCGTGTGACCTTCGTCGCGCTCACCCACCCCCATTTCGACCACGTCCTGGGCGCTGCGGCGTTCGCGGGCGCGGAGGTCCTCGTCGCGGGCGGCTCGGACGAGGTGTACGAGCACGGGCGCGAGGAGCTGTACGCGGACGCGGTACGGGGCGGCCTGGACGCGCGGGCGGCGGAGGACGCGGCGGACACCCTGGTGCGTCCCCGGCACTACGTGTGGGGCACCTGGCGTCTCGAGCTGGCCGGCGGCGTCGAGGTCCTGCTGGTGCGGACGGGCGAGGGCCACAGCGGCCACGACCTCGTGGTCGTGGTGCCGGGCGAGCCGACGGTGGTGTTCTGCGGCGACCTGGTCGAGGAGTCCGGCGAGCCCCAGGCGGGCCCCGACGCCGTACCGTCGCGCTGGCCCGGGGCCCTCGACCGGCTGCTCGACCTCGGCGGGGAGGACGCGCTGTACGTACCCGGTCACGGAGCGGTCGTGGACGCCGGGTTCGTACGGTCCCAGCGGGATGCGCTGGCCGCGCGTTTCGGCGTGTCGGGTTTCGGCGTTCCGGGTCTCGCCGCGCCGGGTTTCGACGCGTCGGATTCCGGCGTGTCGGATTCCGGCGTGTCGCGTTGAGCGCCGCCGGGCTTCTCCTATCGTCATCCGAATGCGCCAGTACTCTCCGGACCTGACTCCGCCGTGGAAGAAGCCCAAGCCCGTGCCGGAGGTTCCGGCGGAGCCGGGCCTGGTGGTCGAGGAGCCGGGGACCGGGTTCTGCGGTGCGGTGATCCGCTGCGAGGCGGGCACGGTGACGCTGGAGGACCGCTTCGGCAAGCACCGGGTGTTCCCCCTGGAACCGCGCGGCTTCCTCCTGGAGGGCCAGGTAGTCACCCTCACCCGCCCCTCCACCACCGCCGTCCGTCCCACCCGCACGGCCTCCGGTTCGGTGGCCGTCCCCGGCGCGCGGGCCCGGGTCGCCCGTGCCGGCCGGATCTACGTGGAGGGCCGCCACGACGCCGAGCTGGTCGAGCGGGTGTGGGGCGACGATCTGCGCATCGAAGGCGTCGTGGTCGAGTACCTGGAGGGCGTCGACGACCTGCCCGCGATCGTGGCGGACTTCTCACCCGGCCCGGACGCCCGCCTCGGCGTCCTCGTCGACCACCTGGTGCCCGGCAGCAAGGAGTCCCGTATCGCGGCGTCGGTCACGAGCGATCACGCCCTGGTTCTCGGCCACCCCTACATCGACATCTGGGAGGCCGTGAAGCCGTCCTCCGTGGGCATCCCGTCCTGGCCCCGGGTCCCCCACGGCCAGGACTGGAAGACCGGCGTCTGCCGCGCCCTCGGCTGGCCCGAGAACACGGGCGCCGCCTGGCAGCACATCCTGTCCCGCGTCCACTCCTACAAGGACCTGCAACCGGAACTCCTGGGCCGAGTGGAAGAACTCATCGACTTCGTCACAGCCCCGCACTGACAAAACCGATCCTCGCCCCCGCCGCCCCTACCCGTCCCATCCCCCCTTGGAGGCTCCGCCCCCAAACCCCCAACCGGCCTGACCGACCTCGCCCACAATCACCGGACGGCCCGAGTGGCGCGAGCCGGGGTGGGGTGCGGCAAGCGACATCGGCCTCGAACGCCGAACGCCCCGAGGCCTTCAGGGGCGCGGGGAACTGCGCGACCAACCCCCACCGCCCCGCAGCCAAAACGCCACCAGCGAACAGGGAGATCCGGGGCGCAGTCCCAATCCCCTCAGGGGCGCGAGGAACTGCGCGACCAACCCCCACCGCCCCGCAGCCAAAACGCCACCAGCGAACAGGGAGATCCGGGGCGCAGCCCCGATCCCGTAGGGGCGCGGGGAACTGCGCGAGCACCCCCACCGGCCCGCAGCCAAAAAGCACAGCCGGGAGTGGGGGCGCAGCCCCCTCAGTCCACCAGGTCTCGTACCACCGCGTCCGCCAGCAACCGCCCCCGCAGCGTAAGCACAGCCCGCCCCTCGCCATACGCCCCGGATTCGAGCAACCCCTCCGACACCGCACGCCCCGCCGCCGCGAGCCCCTCCACCCTCAGCAGCGACAACGGACACCCCTCCCGAAGCCGCAGCTCCAGCAGAATCCGCTCCACCCGCCGGTCCTCCTCGGAGAGCAGCTCACGCCCCGCCCCCGGAGCCCGCCCCGCGGCCAACGCCCCCGCATACGCCCCGGGATGCTTCACGTTCCACCACCGCACCCCGCCCACATGACTGTGGGCCCCGGGCCCGGCCCCCCACCAGTCGGCACCCCGCCAGTACAGCTCGTTGTGCAGGCACCGCCCGGCGGCGGAGGTGGCCCAGTTCGACACCTCGTACCAGTCGAACCCCGCCCCGGAGAGCACCTCGTCGGCGATCAGATACCGGTCCGCGTGCACATCGTCGTCCGTCATCGGCACCTCGCCACGCCGGATACGGCGGGCGAGCTGCGTCCCCTCCTCGACGATCAGCGCGTACGCGGAGACATGGTCGGGCCCGGTGCCGAGCGCGGCGTCCAGCGAGGCCCGCCAGTCGTCGTCGGACTCACCGGGCGTGCCGTAGATCAGGTCGAGGTTCACATGCTCGAACCCGGCCGCACGCGCCTCCGCGACACACGCCTCGGGCCGGCCGGGGGTGTGCGTACGGTCGAGCACCTTGAGGACGTGCTGCCGGGCGCTCTGCATGCCGAAGGAGATCCGGTTGAACCCTCCGGTCCTGAGCGTCTCCAGATACCGCGGATCAACCGACTCCGGGTTCGCCTCGGTCGTGATCTCCGCGTCGTCCGCGAGCCCGAACTCGTCCCGGATCGCCCCCAGCATCCGTACGAGGTCGTCGGCGGCCAGCAACGTGGGCGTACCGCCGCCGACGAACACCGTACGGACGGGTCGCGGGTCGTCGCCGAGGACCTTGCGGGCGAGCCGGACCTCGTCGATCAGCGTGTCCGCGTAGTTGTCGCGAGAGGCGAGCACGCCTCCGGTGCCCCGCAGCTCGGTCGCCGTGTAGGTGTTGAAGTCGCAGTAGCCGCAGCGGGTCGCGCAGTACGGCACGTGGAGGTAGAAACCGAGGGGTCGCTCGGCGGCTCCGGCCAGGGCGTGCGCGGGCAGCGCCCCGTCGTCGGGGACGGGCTCACCGTCGGGAAGTGCGGAAGGCATGCCTTCCATTGTCCCGTACCCGGCCGCATACCCCTTTCCAGCCCCTCACCTGCCGTTTCTCCCCCGCTCCCCCGCTTCCCCGCCGGCCCCCGCTCCCCCTACTCCGCCCACTCCGCCTGTAGCACCAACAACGCCAGATCGTCCTCCGGCGGCTTGCTGCCGAACTCGTGCACGAGCCGCCGGATCCGTTCCGCGACGAGCTCCGCGCTCAGCCCCGTACAGCCCGCGAGGGCCTCCGCGAGCCCTTCGTCGTCATCGAACTGGCGGGGCCCGCTGCGCCGCTCCGTCACCCCGTCGGTGACGCACAGAACGGTGTCGCCGGGGTACAGGTCGAAGGTCTCGGAGACGTAGGTCGCGTCCTCGAAGACACCGAGGAGGGTCTGCGGCTCGGCCACTTCCCGTACATCGCCGTCGGGACCGAGGATCAGCGGCAGCGGGTGCCCGGCGGAGGCGAGGGTGCAGCGTACGCCGCCCTCGAAGGGCACCAGCTCGCCGTACAGCATGGAGAGGAAACGCGTCTGCGGACCCTCGTCGGGGCCGAGACCCGGCCCGCCCGCCGCCACCAGCGCACGGGCCGCCGCGTCCGCCGCCTCCGTCGCGTCGTCGAGGAGGAGCTGGTTGAGGCGGTCGAGGACGTCCGCGACGTGGTAGCCCTCGCGGGCCAGCAGTCGCACCCAGGGCCGGGCGAGGCCGATCACGACGGCGGCCTCGGGCCCCTTGCCCTGGACGTCGCCGAGGACGAAGCACCAGCGCCCGTCGCCCGCGGGGAACAGGTCGTAGAAGTCGCCGCTGGGTCCGCCCTTGTCGAGCGGCTCGTACACGAGGGCGCTGCGCACCCCGGGGATCTCGGCGACCGCGCCGGGCAGCAGGCCGCGCTGGAGGACCCGGCTGATGGTGGCCTGGCGCGCGTACTGGCGGGCCGCGCCGATGGCGAGGGCGATCCGCCGGCTGAGGTCCTCGACGAGCCCGGTGATCTCGTCGGGGAAGGCGGTCAGTCCGGCCCGGCCGATGACGAGGGTGCCGAGCGGCCGGCCGCCCGCGATCAGCCGGTACGCGAGCGCCGCCCCGCTCACCCCGCCCACGCCACCCGTCTGACCCGACGCCTGCCCCGTGCCCAACGCCTGCCCCGTGCCCAACGCCTCCCCCGGTCCTAACGCCTCCCCCGGTCCTAACGCCTCGCCCGGCCAGGGCACCGGCACCGCCCGGGACCGCACCGAGTCCGGCAATCGTGGCGGGTCCTTCTCCAGGGCCCGCCGCAGCTCCTCGATCCGGTTCTCACTGCCGTGCCAGACGCGGGCGAGCCGGGGCCCCAGGGCCAGCCCGAGCCCACCCCCTCGGTCGGTGGCCTCGTCCTCCAGCCATACGGCACACCAGTCGGCCAGCCGCGGCACGAGGAGCTGTCCGGCGAGCGCGGCGACGAGGTCCTCGTCGAGCTGCCCGGCGAGCAGGTCGGAGGCCTCGGCGAGGAAGGAGAGGGCGCCGCGGTTGAGCCAGTCGCCGTCCTGCCGCGGCCTCTGCCGCGGTCCGGGGGCGACCGTCTCGCCGACCGGTCCCCTCTCGCCGAAGGGTCCCCTCTCGCCGATCAGTCCGGTCTCGCCGATCAGTCCCCTCTCTCCGACCAGTCCGGTCTCTCCGACCAGTCCCGTCCCGCCCGGCAGTCCGATTCCGTCGGCCAGCCCCGAACCGGCGGACAGTCCCACGGCGTCCGTCATTCCCGGCCCGAGACCCATCCCCCTGTCGACACCGAACCCTCCACCCGCACTCAACCCACGCTCAACACCCAACCCACCACCAACACTCAGCCCGCCTTCAACGCCCAGTCCACCCTCGACACCCAACCCGCGCTCAACACCCAACCTACCCTCGGCACTCAGCCCGCCTTCAACACCCAAACCACCCTCGACACTCAGCCCGTTCTCGATACCCAACCCACCCTGAACGCCCAATCCCTCGTCGACGCCCAGCCCCCCGTCCACGGGCAGCCGCGCCCACACGGTCTTGACCCCGGTCCGATACGTGATCCCCCACGCCTCCGACAGGGAGGCGACCAACCGCAGCCCCCGCCCGTACTCCGGTATGCCGTACGCCCGTTCGGCCGACTCCTCGCGTACCGCCCGCGCGGGATGGTGGTCGGAGACCTCGACGACCACCGCGCCCACCGCACCGCCGTCGGTGATCTCCAGCCGGCACAGCAGCTCGACGTCGGTACCCGCGTGCACGACGGCGTTGGTGACGAGTTCGCTGACGACCAGGACGGCGTCCTCGGCGAGGCGCTCACGGACGATCTCGGCGCCGGGCAGGGCGAGTTCCCCCCAGTCGGCGAGCGTCTCGCGCACCATGCGGCGGGCGGCGCCGGGCGCGAGCGGAGTGCCCGGCAGCGCGGCGCGCCCCATGGCCTCCTGACCCGCGCGGTAGTGCGCGGGCGTACCAGGGGCAAGCGCCATGGAGTCCGGTTGCGACTCCCGTTGCGTCGGAATGGCCCCCACTGTGCGGCTCCCTGAGCAGTTCGGACGAATACGCCTCAGGCGACACGGACAGAGTGACAGACTGGCCACGCCCATAAGCGCCGAGTTACCGAAGTGGGCCGCCATGAGTGAGAACAGTGCTACGCGTGTGCTCGAAGACGGACAGATTCGGGCATTCGACGACGGCCGGATCCCGGCGTCCGATCTGCGTCCGCTGCTCGCCGCGATGACCGCCGCACGCGACGGTGACTTCACCAAGGTGCCGGAGACGGGGCACGGCCTGGTGGCCGATCTGAGCGCGGCGTTCAACCAGATCATCGACCGCAGCACCCACTTCAACACGGAAGTGCAGCGGGTACGACGCGAGCTGGTCCGGCACGGACGGCTCGACGAGCGGCTGTCGGCGAGCCCGGGCCAGGGCAGTTGGACGACCCGCGTGAATGACGTGAACCAGTTGCTCGACGCCCTGGTGGCGCCCGCCGCGAACGCGACGCGCGTCCTGGACGCGGTGGCCGGCGGCGACCTCACCCAACGGGTCGACCTGCACGACGGCAACCGTCAGCTCAGAGGCGATCTACGGAGGTTGGGGCGCGCCGTCAACAAGATGGTCGATCAGCTCTCCCTCTTCACGGGCGAGGTGACCCGGGTCGCGCGCGAGGTCGGCACCGAAGGCCGTCTCGGCGGGCGCGCCAAGGTACAGGGTCTGTCGGGCAGTTGGCGCGATGTGACCGAAGCGGTCAACACGATGGCGTCCCGGCTGACGGCCCAGGTCCGTGACATCGCCCTGGTGACCACGGCGGTGGCGCGCGGCGACCTGACCCGTACGGTGACGGTCGAGGCGACCGGTGAGCTGCTCGAACTGAAGCTCACCGTGAACACGATGGTCGACCAGCTGTCCGCCTTCGCCGACGAGGTCACGCGCGTGGCCCGCGAGGTCGGCACCGAAGGGCAACTGGGTGGCCGCGCCCAGGTCAGAGGCGTCTCGGGAGTCTGGAAGGACCTCACCGACAACGTCAACTTCATGGCCTCGAACCTGACCTCCCAGGTCCGCAACATCGCCCAGGTCACCACGGCCGTCGCCAACGGCGACCTCAGCCAGAAGATCACGGTGGACGCGAAGGGCGAGATCCTCGAACTCAAGTCGACCATCAACACCATGGTCGACCAGCTCTCCGCCTTCGCCGACGAGGTCACGCGCGTCGCCCGCGAGGTCGGCACCGAGGGCAACCTCGGCGGGCGGGCCCAGGTCAGAGGCGTCTCCGGGGTCTGGAAGGACCTCACCGACAACGTCAACTTCATGGCGGACAACCTGACCTCGCAGGTCCGCAACATCGCCCTCGTCTCCACGGCCGTCGCGCAGGGCGACCTCGGCAAGAAGATCACGGTCGAGGCGAAGGGCGAGATCCTCGAACTCAAGTCGACCATCAACACCATGGTCGACCAGCTCTCCGCCTTCGCCGACGAGGTCACGCGCGTCGCCCGCGAGGTCGGCACCGAGGGCAACCTCGGCGGCCAGGCCCAGGTCAGAGGCGTCTCCGGGGTCTGGAAGGACCTCACCGACAACGTCAACTTCATGGCCCTGAACCTGACCTCCCAGGTCCGCAACATCGCCCAGGTGACGACGGCCGTCGCCAACGGCGACCTGTCGAAGAAGATCACGGTCGACGCCCGCGGCGAGATCCTGGAGCTGAAGGACACCGTCAACACGATGGTGGAGCAGCTGCGGGCCTTCGCCGACGAGGTGACCCGGGTGGCCCGCGAGGTCGGCACCGACGGACGGCTCGGCGGACGGGCCCAGGTTCTCGGCGTCTCCGGCGTCTGGCGGGATCTGACCGACAACGTCAACTACATGGCCGACAACCTGACTTCGCAGGTGCGGAACATCGCCCAGGTCGCCACCGCCGTGGCGCAGGGCGACCTGTCGAAGAAGATCGACGTGGACGCCCGCGGCGAGATCCTCGAACTGAAGACGACGATCAACACGATGGTCGACACGCTCTCCTCCTTCTCCTCCGAGGTCACCCGGGTGGCCCGCGAGGTGGGTTCGGAGGGCCAACTCGGTGGTCAGGCACGGGTCGAGGGCGTGTACGGCACCTGGAAACGCCTCACGACGAACGTCAACGAGCTCGCCTCCAACCTCACCACCCAGGTCCGCGCGATCGCCGAGGTGGCCTCCGCGGTGGCCCAGGGCGACATGTCCCGCTCGATCACCGTGGAGACCCAGGGCGAGGTCGCCGAGCTGAAGGACAACATCAACCTGATGGTGGCCAACCTCCGCGAGACGACCCGCGCGAAGGACTGGCTGGAGTCGAACCTCGCCCGCCTCGCCGCGCTGATGCAGGGCCACCGCGACCTGATGGAGGTCGCCGACCTGATCCTGCGCGAGCTGACCCCGCTGGTGAACGCCCAGTACGGCGCCTTCTTCCTGGCCGACCCGGAGGAGGACGGGGCCTCCCTCCACACCGCCGTCCCCGCCAAGGGACTCGCCTTCATCGCCGGCTACGGCTCGGCGCAGGGCGCCACGGTCGACACGGGCGGCATGCCGGTGCACGGCCTGGTCCGGCAGGCGGCCCGCGAGAAGAAGCGGATCCTCGTCGAGGAGGCCCCGCCGGACTACATCAAGATCAACAGCGGTCTGGGGGAAGCCGCCCCCGCCAGCGTCGTCATCATCCCGATCCTCTTCGAGGACAAGCTGCTCGGTGTGATCGAGCTCGCCTCCTTCTCCCGCTTCTCCGACGTCCATCTGGCCTTCTTCGACCAGTTCGTGAACACCATCGGCGTGGCCATCAACACGATCATCGCCAACTCCCGTACGGAGTCCCTGCTCGGCGAGTCCCAGCGCCTCGCCATCCAGCTCCAGGACCGCTCGGACGAACTCCAGTCGCAGCAGGCGGAGCTGCAGCGCTCGAACGCCGAACTGGAGGAGAAGGCGGCACTCCTGGCGACGAGCTCGCAGTACAAGTCGGAGTTCCTGGCGAACATGTCACACGAGCTGCGCACCCCGCTGAACTCGCTGCTGATCCTGGCCCGGCTGCTGTCGGACAACCCGGACGGCCATCTCTCCGACCAGGAGGTGCAGTTCGCGGCGACGATCCACCGCTCGGGGTCGGACCTCCTCCAGCTCATCAACGACATCCTCGACCTGTCGAAGATCGAGGCGGGCCGTATGGACGTACGCCCGAAGAAGCTCCCCCTGATCAAACTCCTCGACTACGTCCACGCCACCTTCCGCCCGCTCACCCTCGACCGGGGTCTCGCCTTCGAGGTGACGGTCGGGGAGGACGTACCGCGGGAGATGTACTCGGACGAGCAGCGGCTCCAGCAGATCCTGCGCAACCTGCTCTCCAACGCGATCAAGTTCACCGCGACCGGACGGGTCGAACTGCGCGTCAACCGTCTCAAGGACCCCGAGCACGCCTTCACCCGGGAGAACAGCGACGACGTGATCGCCTTCGCCGTCTCCGACACCGGCATCGGGATCGCCGCGGAGAAACTCCCGGTGATCTTCGAGGCGTTCCAGCAGGCCGACGGCACCACCAACCGCAAGTACGGCGGCACCGGCCTCGGCCTGTCCATCAGCCGGGAGATCTCCGGGCTGCTCGGCGGCCGCATCATCGCGGAGAGCGCCCCCGGCAAGGGCTCCACCTTCACGCTGTACGTCCCTGTCATCAGCCCCGGCCACACGGCGACCGGCGCCACGCCGGAGGACCATCGGCCGCTCGTGCCCGAGCAGCTGTCCACCGAGCCGTACGCCTCCCACGACACCGACGACTCCTGGCCCACCCCCACCAAGCTGGAGGCGTGGAAGGCCGGCCGGGCGGGTCAGGTCCTGCCGGGGCGGCGGGTGCTGATCGTGGACGACGACATCCGCAACGTCTTCGCGCTCACCCATGTGCTGGGCCGCGTCGGCATGCCCGTCCTGTACGCGGAGAACGGCCGCGAGGGCATCGAGACCCTGGAGCGCAACCCCGACGTGCAACTCGTCCTGATGGACATCATGATGCCGGAGATGGACGGCTACGAGACGATCTCCGCCATCCGTCGCACCCCCCGCTGGACGGGCCTGCCGATCGTCGCGCTCACCGCGAAGGCGATGCCGGGGGACCGCGAGAAGTCCATCGCGCGCGGTGCCAACGACTACGTACCCAAGCCGGTGGACGTCGATCAGCTGCTCACGGTCGTCTGCGCCCTCCTCGACCCGGAGAGCGCGCACGACGCGGAGCAGGACGACTCCGAAGGATCCGTTGTTCCGGGGCCGAGCACGTCGTCCGAGGAGGCCGCGGCCCCGCCGACGACCGAATGAGGACAGTCACCATGAGCGCTGAGGAAACGACCTACGAGCGCGCCAGCATCCTCCTGGTCGACGACATGGAGGACAACCTGATCGCGCTGGAGGCCGTCCTGGGGTCCCTCAACGAGCCGCTCGTACGTGCGCGTTCGGGCGAGGAGGCGATGAAGGCGCTGCTCAGGCAACGCTTCGCCGTCGTCCTCCTCGACATCCGCATGCCCGGCATGGACGGCTTCGAGACCGCCGCCAACATCAAGCGGCTCGACCAGACCAAGGACGTCCCGATCATCTTCCTGACCGGCACCGACGCCGACGCGGGCTACGCCTTCCGCGGCTACGCCACCGGCGCCGCCGACTACCTGACCAAGCCCTTCGACCCCTGGGTCCTGCGCGCCAAGGTCACGGTCTTCCTGGACCTGCACCGCAAGAACCAGCAGCTGGAACGCCTGCTGACCCAGGAACACACCCACGCGGCCCAGATCAGCACACGGCTGACGGCTCTGGAGAAGCAGTTGGCGACAGAGGACCCTCCGAACGTGCCGGACCTCCGCAGGCAGGTAGCAGAGCTACAGCACCTGATAGCCAGGGCGGCTGGCACCCGCGCCCCTTAGGGGCGCGGGGCCGTGACATGTGCGGCTCCGCCGCGTGGGCGCGACCAGCCCCCGCTCACCCGCAGCCGAAGGACAGCCTCACGCCTCGCGCGTACCGGCGTACATCTCCTCGATCAGCCCCTTGTACTCCCGCTCCACAACCGGCCGCTTCAACTTCAGACTCGGCGTGATCTCCCCGTGCTCCACATCAAGATCCCGCGGCAGCAACCGGAACTTCTTGATGGTCTGCCACCGCTGGAGACCCTCGTTGAGTTCCTTGACGTATCCCTCGACGAGGGCGACCGTGGCAGGGGCCGCGACGACCTCGGCGTACGACTTGCCCTCCAGCCCGTTCTCCTTCGCCCACTCCAGGATGGACGGTTCGTCCAGGGCGATGAGGGCGGTGCAGAAGTTCCGGTCGGCGCCGTGCACGAGGATGTTGGAGACGTAGGGGCAGACGGCCTTGAACTGGCCCTCGACCTCGGCGGGCGCGATGTACTTGCCGCCCGAGGTCTTGATGAGGTCCTTCTTGCGGTCGGTGATGCGCAGGTACCCGTCGGGCGACAGCTCGCCGATGTCGCCGGTGTGGAACCAGCCGTCGGATTCGAGGACCTCGGCGGTCTTCTCGGGCAGCCCGTGGTAGCCCTCCATGATGCCGGGGCCGCGCAGCAGGATCTCGCCGTCGTCCGCGATGCGCACCTCCGTGCCGGGCAGCGGCTTGCCGACCGTGCCGGTGCGGTACGCCTCGCCGGGGTTCACGAAGGAGGCCGCGGAGGACTCCGTGAGGCCGTACCCCTCCAGGATGTGGATACCGGCGCCCGCGAAGAAGTAGCCGATCTCGGGGGCGAGCGCGGCGGAGCCGGAGACGCAGGCGCGCAGCCGGCCGCCGAAGGCCTCGCGGATCTTGGCGAAGACGAGCGCGTCCGCGACCTTGTGCTTGGCGCCCAGCCCGAAGGGCACGGCGGCGGTGCCGGTGCGGCGGAAGTTGTCCTGGCTGGCCTTCGCGTACTCGCGGGAGACCTCGGCGGCCCACTGGAAGATCTTGTACTTGGCGCCGCCGCCTGCCCGTGCCTTGGCCGCGACCCCGTTGTAGACCTTCTCGAAGATGCGCGGGACGGCCGCCATGTACGTCGGCTGCACGACCGGCAGATTCTCGATGATCTTGTCGACGCGGCCGTCGACGGCCGTGACGTGCCCGACCTCGATCTGGCCGGAGGTGAGCACCTTGCCGAAGACGTGGGCGAGCGGCAGCCACAGGTACTGCACGTCGTCGGGGCCGAGCAGCCCGGTCGAGGCGATGGCCTTCGCCATGTACGACCAGTTGTCGTGCGGGAGGCGCACGCCCTTGGGGCGGCCGGTGGTACCGGAGGTGTAGATGAGGGTGGCGAGCTGGTCGGCGGTGATCGCACCGACGCGCTCCTTGATCAGTTCGGGGTTCTTCTCCAGGTACGCGGAACCGCGCGTCTCCAGTTCGGCGAGGGTGAGCACCCCGTCGCCGGTCTGGACGCCCGCCGGGTCGATGACGACGATGTGGGTGAGTTCGGGCAGCTCGGCCCGCTTCTCCCGCGCCTTGGCGAGCTGGGCCGCGTCCTCCGCGATCAGGACCTTGCTGTCGGAGTCGGAGAGGATGAACGCCGACTCCTCGGCGTTCGTCTGCGGGTAGATCGTCGTCGTGGCCGCGCCCGCGCACATGATGCCGAGGTCGGCGAGGATCCACTCGACCCGGGTGGAGGAGGCGAGCGCGACGCGCTGCTCCGGCTGTACGCCCAGTTCGATCAGCCCGGCCGCGACGGCGTAGACCCGCTCGGCGGCCTGCGCCCAGCTCAGCGACTTCCACTCGTCCGAGCCCTCACCTGAGGCAGGGGGGACCGGGTAGCGGTAGGCCTCGGCGTTCGGCGTGGCCGCCACGCGCTCCAGGAAGAGGGCCGCCACGGACGGCGGACGGTTCTCGATCAGGGTCTGTGTGTCGCTCACGACATCCTCCGGGGCCCGCGACAGTGCGTGCGTCTGGCTCGACCGACTGCTGACTGTTGCTGTGCGGCTGGCTGGTTCGGCTGTTGTTTAACTCGCGAGTAACCATCGAGCAGAGATCAGAGTAAGGCGCGTCCGGCCGGTGCGTAAGAGGCGGCGGCCTGTCACTTCCTACAGAGAGCGACCCTACGCACGCGTACGGGCTCGCCGCGCCGAAGCGCGACGAGCCCGCATTGTGCCCGAGTTTCCGGGGGTAACAGGTGGCTACTTCTTGCCCTTCGCCGAACCACCGCTGTCGTCGCTGGACAGCACGGCGATGAAGGCCTCTTGCGGAACCTCCACAGAGCCCACCATCTTCATCCGCTTCTTGCCTTCCTTCTGCTTCTCCAGCAGCTTCCGCTTACGGGAGATGTCACCGCCGTAGCACTTGGCGAGGACGTCCTTGCGGATGGCGCGGATGGTCTCGCGCGCGATGACGCGCGATCCGATGGCGGCCTGGATGGGCACCTCGAAGGCCTGCCTCGGGATCAGCTCGCGCAGCTTCGCGACGAGCCGCACACCGTACGCGTACGCAGCGTCCTTGTGGGTGATCGCCGAGAAGGCGTCCACCTTGTCGCCGTGCAGCAGGATGTCGACCTTGACCAGGCTGGAGGTCTGCTCGCCGGTGGGCTCGTAGTCGAGCGAGGCGTAACCCCGCGTCTTCGACTTCAACTGGTCGAAGAAGTCGAAAACGATCTCGGCGAGCGGCAGCGTGTACCGGATCTCGACCCGGTCCTCGGACAGGTAGTCCATGCCGAGCAGGGTGCCGCGCCGGGTCTGGCACAGCTCCATGATCGAGCCGATGAACTCGGAGGGCGCGAGGATCGTGGCGCGTACGACGGGCTCGTACACCTCGTCGATCTTGCCCTCGGGGAACTCGCTCGGGTTGGTGACGATGTGCTCGCTGCGGTCCTCCATGACGACCCGGTAGACCACGTTCGGCGCGGTCGCGATCAGGTCGAGCCCGAACTCGCGCTCGAGCCGCTCCCGGATCACGTCGAGGTGCAGCAGCCCGAGGAAACCGACGCGGAAACCGAAGCCGAGCGCGGCGGAGGTCTCCGGCTCGTAGACGAGCGCGGCGTCGTTGAGCTGCAGCTTGTCGAGGGCGTCGCGCAGCTCGGGGTAGTCGGACCCGTCCAGCGGATAGAGCCCGGAGAAGACCATGGGCTTGGGGTCCTTGTACCCGCCGAGCGCCTCGGTCGCCCCCTTGTTGAGGGTGGTGATGGTGTCACCGACCTTGGACTGCCGGACGTCCTTCACACCGGTGATGATGTAGCCCACCTCACCGACACCCAGCCCGTCGGCCGGCGTCATCTCGGGGGACGAGACGCCGATCTCCAAGAGCTCATGGGTCGCTCCGGTGGACATCATCCGGATCCGCTCACGCTTGTTGAGCTGCCCGTCGATGACACGCACATACGTCACGACACCGCGGTAGGAGTCGTAGACGGAGTCGAAGATCATCGCGCGAGCGGGGGCGTCCTGGACGCCGATCGGGGCGGGGATCTCGGCGACCACCTTGTCGAGCAGGGCCTCGACACCCAGCCCCGTCTTGGCGGAGACCTTCAGCACGTCATCAGGGTCACAGCCGATGAGGTTGGCGAGCTCCTCCGAGAACTTCTCCGGCTGCGCGGCCGGCAGGTCGATCTTGTTGAGTACGGGGATGATCTTGAGGTCGTTCTCCATCGCCAGGTAGAGGTTGGCGAGGGTCTGCGCCTCGATGCCCTGGGCGGCGTCGACGAGGAGGACGGTCCCCTCGCAGGCGGCCAGCGACCGGGACACCTCGTACGTGAAGTCCACGTGCCCGGGGGTGTCGATCATGTTGAGGATGTGGGTGTTGCCCGGATCCTCCGTCGGGGCCCAGGGCAGCCGGACCGCCTGGGACTTGATCGTGATGCCGCGCTCGCGCTCGATGTCCATACGGTCGAGGTACTGAGCACGCATCTGCCGCTGCTCGACCACCCCGGTCAGCTGGAGCATGCGGTCGGCGAGCGTGGACTTGCCGTGGTCGATGTGCGCGATGATGCAGAAATTGCGGATCAGAGCCGGGGCGGTACGGCTCGGCTCGGGCACATTGTTAGGGGTCGCGGGCACGCAGGGTCCTGTCTCTTGAGGCGCCTGTCGCCTCGGGTCGGATCGATACGTAGGCTCCATGGTCCCACGGGTGGGGAGCTGCGACCGGTTTGGGCCGGTCGTGCGGCTACTGGTAGCCTGGGTGGCTGTGTCTCGTGCCCTCTCTGCAGGAGGCACACCCCAAGGAAATCAAACGGCGAGTGAGACGTACCGTCTCGCGCGCCTGAACCTGTAAAGGCTCATTCGTGGCGAACATCAAGTCCCAGATCAAGCGGATCAAGACCAACGAGAAGGCTCGACTGCGCAACAAGTCGGTCAAGTCCTCCCTGAAGACCGCGATCCGCAAGGCCCGCGAGGCTGCTGCCGCGGGTGACGTCGAGAAGGCCACCGAGTACACGCGCGCTGCGTCGCGCCAGCTCGACAAGGCCGTCTCGAAGGGCGTCATCCACAAGAACCAGGCCGCCAACAAGAAGTCGGCGCTTGCTTCGAAGGTCTCCTCCCTCAAGGGCTGAGTCGGCTGAGCCCTCGGGCTCAACCCCTGACTTGACCGCCGGAAAGGACCAAGCGGGCCCTCTCTTCCGCTCCTGACCGGCACCCCCGGACCCACGCGCGGCCTGCGTTCGCCACGCGGGCGTGGATCCACCATCGTGAACCGAAGGCCCCGTTCCCCTCCTTCCCCAGGAGACGGACGGGGCCTTTGGCGTGAGGGGGGTGCGCCGTCTGGCGCGCAGGCAGGGGGAAACCGGGGCGAAGCCCCGTTCTAGGGGCGCGGGGAACTGCGCGCACAACCCCCACCCACCCGCACCCAACAACCCACCCGGGGGCCGGGGGCGGAGCCCCCTGGGATGGGACGGGTAGGGGCGGCGGGGGCGAAAGAAACCGGGCTCAGCCCAGCCGGGCGTTACCCCCGACGAGACCGAGCCGCCCGAGCAATCGCCACGACCGCCTTCTCCAGCGCGTACTCGGGATCATCTCCCCCGCCCTTCACCCCGGCATCGGCGTCGGCGATCGCCCGCAGGGCAACCGCGACCCCGTCCGGCGTCCACCCCCGCATCTGCTGCCGCACCCGATCGATCTTCCACGGCGGCATCCCCAGCTCACGGGCAAGATCGGCCGGCCGCCCCCCGCGTGCGGAGGACAGCTTCCCGATCGCCCGCACCCCCTGGGCCAACGCACTGGTGATCAGGACGGGCGCGACCCCGGTCGACAGGGACCACCGCAACGCCTCCAACGCCTCCGCGGCCCGCCCCTCCACGGCCCGGTCGGCCACGGTGAAGCTCGACGCCTCGGCCCGCCCGGTGTAGTACCGCCCGACAATGGCCTCGTCGATCGTCCCCTCGACATCCGCGGTCAGCTGCGACACCGCGGCCGCCAGCTCCCGCAGATCACTCCCGATCGAGTCGACCAGCGCCTGGCACGCCTCGGGCGTGGCCGATCTCCCGAGCGCCCGGAACTCGCCGCGCACGAACGCCAGCCGGTCCGCGGGCTTCGTCATCTTGGGGCACGCCACCTCCCGCGCCCCCACCTTGCGCGCGGCGTCGAGGAGCCCCTTGCCCTTGGCCCCACCGGCGTGCAGCAGCACGAGGGTGATCTCCTCGGCCGGCGCGTCCAGGTACGCCTTCACGTCCTTGACGGTGTCGGCCGACAGATCCTGCGCATTGCGTACGACCACGACCTTGCGCTCGGAGAAGAGCGAGGGACTCGTGAGCTCGGCCAGCGTGCCGGGCTGCAGCTGGTCCGGAGTGAGGTCCCGGACGTCCGTGTCGGCGTCGGCGGCCCTGGCGGCGGCCACCACCTCCTGCACGGCACGGTCGAGCAGGAGGTCCTCTTGGCCCACGGCAAGTGTGACGGGGGCGAGAGGGTCGTCTTGTGCGGTCTTCTTGGCCATCACCGAAAGCATCCCACGCGCCACTGACAACGCGTCCCGCACGGGAACCCGCACGACCGGCCCCGCCCCCGGCGGAGCGCTACGGCTCCTCGCGCCAGCCGTCCCACTCCCCCGCGAACTCGTCCAGCTCCTTCGGATCGAGCCGCTCCCCTGGATCCGTCAGGACCACCAGCCACTGCGCGTCCTCGGCATCGTCCTCACCGGCCAGCGCGTCCCTGACGAGCTGCGGCTCCTCGTCGAGCCCGAACCGGTCACCGATCACCTCCGCCGCTTCTTCCGCGGCATCGCGGTCGGGCAGCACCAGCACATGTCTCACATCGCTCACGAGGACATTTTCCGCCACGCCGGACAGGGCCGACACCGGGGTCAGTCCTTCTGAACGATCCGCACGTCCAGCTCGCTCCCGACCCGCTCCCCCAGTACACCGGATCATCCCTTCCGTACCTCCGGCACCCGGTCCAGCTCGATCCCGACCCGCTCCCCCAGTACACCGGATCATCCCTTCCGTACCTCCGGCACCCGGTCCAGCTCGATCCCGAAGCGCTCCCGGTAGAGCGCCAACACCTCTTCGTCCGTTGCCAGTTCCGACACCTCCTTCGTCCTGTCCGGCGCCGTCACCGTCAGGTTCCGACCGCTGAGCGTGATCCGCCCTCCGTCCTCCGTCACCCGCGAACAGACCAGCGACCGCGTGAAATTCGACTTCGGCGAGGTGCTGTGCCACCAGGCCCCGGCGGCGAAGTCCCCCAGCACCCGCGGCCGCACCTCCAGGCGGTACTGGGGGCCACCGTCCCGGACGACGTCCAGGTCCTCGGCCTCCCGCCGCCCGCCGACGCCCCGCACCCCCGCCGCGTCCGGCCCCGCCTCGAGCACCCTGAACGTGCCGCCCGGGTCCACCTGTTCGGTCCGCGCTCCGAAAGCCAGCGGATAGTGACTGTGCGCTCCGAACCCGACATCCGTCAGCCAGTCGCCCCCGTCCACCGTCCGTACCCGCAGCGCGAGATGGTCGTACGGGATCCCGAGCCGCCCCTCCTCCCCGTACACCCGCCCCGCGAGCAGGGTGACGTCGAAGCCCAGCGCCCCGAGCAACGCCCCGAACGCCCCGTTCAGTTCGTAGCAGAAGCCACCCCTGCGGCCGCCCACCACCTTGTCCAGCAGCCGCTTCTCCTCCAGCACGATCTCCTCACCCAGATGGATCGACAGGTTCTCGAACGGCACCGCCTTCAGATGGCGCAGGTGCAGGTCGCGCAGCACACCTGAAGTGGGCCACGCGGGGTGATGGGCGCCGATCCGGCGGAGGTAGGCGTCGGCCTGTGCGGAATTCATACCCTCAGTCTCTCGCCACGCTCAGCCCTCCGCCCGCACCGGCCACGGCCAACGCCCCGTCCTTGTCCGTCCGCAGCACCACGGCACCCCCGCCGCGCAGCGCCGCGAGCGTGCTCGGCGCGGGATGCCCGTACGGGTTGTCCCTGCCGCACGAGATCAGGGCGAGCCGCGGGGCCACCCTCCGTATGAGCTCCGGGTCCTGGTAGGCCGAGCCGTGGTGGGCGACCTTGAGCACGTCCACGGCCGTCAGCTCCCCGGCCGCCGGCGATCTCAGCAGCGCCTGCTGCGCCGGCGGTTCGAGGTCGCCGAGCAACAGCAGCCGCAGCCCCGCCGACCGTACGAGGAGGGCGACGCTGGCGTCGTTCGGCCCGTCCGGGGTGGGCGCCGGGCTCGGCGGCGGCCACAGCACCTGCCAGTCGAGACTGCCGATGCGCCGCCGTTCACCCGCCACGGCCGACGTCACCGAGATGTGGCGTGCGGCCGCCTCCCTCCGTACGAACTCGGCCTGGTCCGGAGGCTCCGCGAACCCCGTCGTCTCGATCGCCCCCACCGCACGCCCCCGCAGCACCCCCGGCAGCCCCGCCACATGGTCGGCGTGGAAGTGCGTCAGTACGACGAGCGGGATCCGGGTGATGCCGAGCGTGGTCAGACAGTGGTCGACCAGCGCCGGATCGGGTCCCGCGTCCACCACCACAGCGGTGCCGTCGCCTGCCGCGAGGACCGTCGCGTCGCCCTGTCCCACGTCGCACATCGCGAACCGCCAGCCGGGCGGCGGCCATCCCGTGATCACCCTGGTGAGCGGGGCCGGCTGCACCACGACCAGCAGGAGCACCAGGGCACAGGCACCGCTCAGCCAAGGATGCTTCAGGAGCCGTCGGCCGACGAGCACGACGACCCCCGTGACCAGGGCGAGCAGCAGCGCCCCCGGCCAGCTCGCGGGCCAGTCCACTCCCCCGCCGGGCAGCGCGGCGCCGGTCCGGGCGATGTCGGCGATCCCCCGGGCCGGCCAACTCGCGCACCACGCGAGCCCCTTGGCCACGGGCAATGCCACCGGCGCCGTCGCCAGCGTCGCGAACCCCAGCACCGTGGCCGGCGCGACGGCGAACTCCGCGAGCAGATTGCACGGCACCGCCACCAGGCTCACCCGGGCCGACAGAACCGCTACGACCGGCGCGCACAGGGCCTGTGCGGCGCCCGCGGCGGCCAGCGCCTCGGCCAGGCGCGGCGGCATCCGGCGTCTTTGGAGCGCCGCACTCCACCGCGGGGCGAGCATGAGCAGGGCGCCGGTCGCCAGCACAGAGAGCAGGAAGCCATAACTCCGTGACAGCCAGGGGTCGTACAGCACCAACAGCAGTACGGCCGTGGCCAAGGCGGGGATCAGCGATCTGCGGCGGCCGGTCGCGAGGGCGAGCAGCGCGATCGATCCGCAGGCCGCGGCCCGCAGCACGCTCGGGTCAGGCCGGCACACGATCACGAAGCCGACCGTGACCGCGCCACCGAGCAGGGCGGTGGCCCGCAGCGGGATACCGAGCCACGGTGCGAGGCCACGCCGCTCGGCGCGCTGGGCGAGACCCGGTGGTCCGACGAACAGGGCGAGCAAGATCGTGAAGTTGCCGCCTGACAATGTGGCCCGAGGAGGTTGCTTTCTCGCTACCCTCAAGGGCATGCCCATCGCGCCCGAGTACCTGCACATGGTCTACCCCGACACCGTCTTCGACGCCCTCCTATACGGCCGCGCCTCCCGCGACCCGAAGAAGAAAGGCCGCTCCGTCGCCGACCAGATCAACTCCGGCCGCGAGATCTGCGACACGTACAACTGGCCAGTCGCCGAGGTCTTCGACCAGGACGTCGACCGCTCCGCGTCCCGCCACGCCCGCCGCCAACGCAAGGACTTCGAAGCCCTCCTCGCCGCCATCGAATCCGGCCGCGGCCGCATCGTCGTCGCCTGGGAGGCCTCCCGCTACTACCGCGACATCGAGGCCTACATCCGGCTGCGCAACGCCTGCATGGAGAACAACGTCCTCCTCTGCTACAACGGGCAGGTCTTCGACCTCTCCAAGCGCGAGGACCGCAAAGCCACCGCGCAGGACGCCCTCGCCGCCGAGGACGAAGCCGAAGGCATCCGCGACCGCGTGCTCCGGACGACCCGCGCCCACGCAAAGAAGGGCCTCCCGCACGGCCGGATCCTGTGGGGCTACGCCCGCCACTACGACCCCGACAGCGGCGACCTCATCGAGCAGTACGAACACCCCGAACGCGGCCCCGTCGTCCGGGAGGTCTTCGAACGGGTCGCCGCGGGCGAGACCGAATACTCCATCCTTCAGGACCTGAAGAGCAGGGGCGACCGGCTGCCCGGCATCCCGTGGGACTACTACCACCTGCCGACCATGCTGCGGAACGTCGGCTACAAGGGGCGCCGCGTCTTCCAGGGGGAGGACGTCGGCAAGGCGACGTGGCCGGCCATCGTGTCCGACGAGCTGTTCGACGCGGTGCAGGCCATCGTCAAGAACGAGGGGCGGCGGACGGTGCGGGACTGGTCGGTGAAGCATCTACTGTCGGGGATCGCGCGGTGCGGGGAGTGCGAGGGGCAGCCGCCGCTCAAGCACGGCCGCTCACGGGGCCGCACCGTCTACCACTGCTCGACGGCCTTCGATACGCAGATGCACGAGGACAAACTCGACGCCTATGTGGAAGAGGCGGTGGTCAACTGGCTCGTCTCGAAGGCGTCTGTCGCCGCGTTCCAGTCGGACGGCCTGGAGAAGAAGGCCACGGCCGCGCGCGCCCGGAAGGCCGCGCTGGAGCAGCAGTTGGCGGAGGCGCGGGAGTTGGCGTCCACGCTCCGTCCGGACAACACGCCGAGGCTGTCGATCACGGCTCTCGCGGGGATCGAGGAGAGCCTGTTGCCGCAGATCGCGGCGGCCAATGAGGAAGCGGAGGTGACTACGGCGCCGCCGTTGGTGCGCAGTCTGCTGGGGAACCCTCAGGCGGACCGCAGATGGGGTGAGCTGTCCATCGAGCAGCGGCGCACGGTGCTGCGGGCGGTGGTGAACATCGAGCTGAACAAATCCAGGGTGCGCGGGGTGCGCTCGATCGAGCCGGGCCGCATCACGCTGACGTTCGCGGGCGAGCTGGGGTTCAGGGACCGACCACGTTATGCCCGCGCGACCGCGCCCGCGCAGGGGCCTGCTCCTGCTGCTGAACCGGGAACTGAATGACCACGTCCCTCTTGTCGTCGGCCCGCGCGTGCTCATCGGGGACCTGGCGCGCCATCTCGAAGGCCATCTCGAACGTCTCGCAGACGAGCTGAGCCCGTTTCTCCTCGAACTGCTGGTGAAGCGCCTCACGTTCAGCCATGGCCGCTACAGCAGCACGCCTACGGTCGATTGCTGCATCCCGAGTGAGGCGCCCCTGCTCGTTCTCCAGCGCGGCCTTGGCCGCGAAGTACCGGGACTTCTCCGCTTGCGCTTCCCTGATGGATGCGGCGAGCAGGCGCCGGTCCTCGCTGGTGTCAGTGACCCACCGCTTGATCGCGACCAGGGCTATCAGCGTCAGCGACGTCATGGTCAGGCAGGCCCCACCGAGGGACCGTGCTAGGTCGTTGCGTACGACGCCGTAGAGGATGATCGTGAGCCCTGCCGCCATGACTACCGCCGCGGAGATTGCGGTAGCTCTCGTGCCGGCCGTGACATCCATGCGCAACCCGCCTCACATCTGTGCTGCTGTTCCTCCGTGGTCGTCGGCGGCGTGATCGGCGGGGGCATCTTCATTCTGTAGACGCATGAGCCGCTCGTACGTTGCGAGGAACATCTGGCGGCCAACTTCGTCTTTGATACCCAGCCGGTCTGCTGCTTCTTCCGGAGTGAGACGGGAGCTTACCGGTGGTCGATCAGTTTCGGACAGTGACTGAAGAGATTCGGCCTTCAGGATGCCACTCTCGACGAGCAGTTGCCCCAGTGGGACGCCTGTGACTTCGGCGATGGCCTCGTAGAACCGGGCCTCTGGCAGGGAGGCCCCTTGCCACATGCGGCCGACGCTGCTTTCGGTCATACCGGTGTCCCGCGCGAAGCGGGCCTTGAACCCGTGGCCGGTATATCCGGCGCGTTCGGCGGCTGGGACAACGATTTCCGCGAATCGCTGCGCACGCGTGGGGGTGGGGGCGTCCATGTCCCGGAACTGTAGCTCCCTAGATAGGGAGTATCCAGAAAATCCCTAGCGCGCAAGAGTGATGATCAGGCCACTCACCTGCATCAACGCAGTTCACTCCCACACTCGAACGCACGTTCTAGAAAAAATTCATACCTTACAGGCAACATCCTCCCTTGCGAGGGAGGGTGTTTCCATGACAGAGTCTCCCTCGTGAGCAAGGAACACCCTGCTACCAGCAACAACCCCTGCCAACCGCCCACCGAGGGAGGTGACTACGTGTTCCGTCTGGACATCCCCAAGGTCCTCGAAGTGGCCGCACGCCACGGCGACAAGACCCGAGCCGACATCCTCCGCCGCACCGGGATCAACGAATCGTCCGTCTATCGGATCCTCGCCGGCGAGACCCAGCCTGACTTGAACTCGGCCATGCGACTTGCCGAGGCATATGACGTTGACCTGCGCGACGTCATCAAGCGCGTCGCCATCGAGGCCGCCGCATGAACGCCGCCCAGCGCCGAGCGCTCCTCGGAGACGCCGTCATCGCGCAGATCCACGAGCGCGTCGCAGCCGCCCCGGAGGCAAGCCCCGAGCTCATCGACAAGCTCCGCCGGATCCTCACGCGGCCCGCGGGCCGAATCGCGGAGACCGCGCCTGTCGCCCGCACTGCGGAGCCGACGGCGCCGGCGGCCGACGCCGCCTGACCCACCACGCGCCGAAGGGCCGCCCGTTGCTTGCCGGCCCGGACGACCCCTCTACGGCGCACCCCACCACTGTGAAAGCGAGGCGGCCATGACCGCATCATCCCAGACCCCGGACTCGGGTCAGATCAGAGTCCTCCCCCTGCACGAGGCGCCGCCCGCTTCGGTGTTCGTCGACCGCGACGGCGACGTGTGGGTGCCGAATGGGCACACCGCGTCGGGTGAGCTGCTGCTCGCCTGCCCGCAGCCGTTGGACCCGGAGGACGCGGGTGAGGGCGAGTCGTTCGCCTGGACGCTCCGTCTGGTTGATGCGGGTTTCGGTCCGCTGGCGGTCCTGCCGGCGGTGACCGCATGAGCGCGCCGCTGGTGGTGAACACGGTGGACGGGACGGTGTGGCTGCGTCGTGCTGCGACGCGTGGCGGGCTGGCCTTGTATGCCCCGCAGGACGTGTGCCGGTGCCCGGAGTTCGTGATGGCGACGGAGGCGGAGCTCGCGGAACACGGGATCGCGGGGTCGGCGGATGTGCTGCCGATGCCGGTCGGTACGGGGCCGTCGGAGCGGGAAAGCCTGCGGGCCGCGTTCGTGGCTGCGCTGTCTACCGCCCACAAGACGCAGCCGTGCTCGTGTGGTTCTGAGATCTGGTCGTCGTGCTATCACCCGGACCGGCCGGGGCGGACGCACTCGGAGCGGCGCGCGGATGCGGTGCTCGCGGTGCGGGATGCCGAAGTGGAGCGGCTGCAGGCTCGGATCGCCGAGCTGGAGGCGGAGCGGCACACCACGAACGAGGCGCTGGACGACGCGGTGCAGGCCCTCCGCGGGGACCGGCCCGAGCCCGCCAAGGGGCCGTCGGCGGCCGAGTCTGCGGACCGGTTGACCGCGTTCTTCGCGCCGGTGGCGTCGCTGCGTGAGGAGCCTGTCGCCGAGGCCGCGACGCCCCGAATGCAGGCGATGCGGGCTCTGCTGGACGGGCAGCGTGCGGCGGTTGAGGACCCGCATGACGGGCCGCTCGCGCATCAGTACCGCGTGGGCCGGGACCTGCCCGAGATCGGCGGTGCCCGATGACGTGCCAGACCACTCCGGGTGACGTCGTCGCCTGCCTGTCCCTCGCGGTCGGCGTGTTCTCCGCGTCGCTGGTCCCGTTCTTCCTCCTCATCGACGCCGACCTCGCGGACTTTGACCCGCGTCCGGCTGTCCGTCGTGCGGCGGCCGGCCCGGTGTGGGTGGCCGTGCGGAACACGGCCCTCGACGCGGCCGCGCTGATCGTCCTGCTCACGACCGCTCCGAAGAAGGGCGCACTCCGATGAACCGCATTCGCCTGATCTGGCACCGTCTCATCCGCAGGCCGTCCATCACCGGGCCCATGCGGTTCCACACCCGTCGCCTCCCCGACGGCGTCCTCCTCGACCTTGAGGATTATTTCCTCCACGTCGTCACCACGATCACTGACGACGAGGACGCGCTCGCCCTGCTGCTGGAGATCGTCGAGGACCGCAACCTCTCCCGCGAGCACGACGGATGGACGCCGGAGAAGCTGTCGATGGAGCGGCTCATCGAGATGGTGGGCCACGAGATCCCGGTTCGTGGCAAGGCTCTGGCCCGGCTCGCGGACCGGCTGCGGGCCGCGGTCCCGACTGCTTCTGTGGTGTCGCTTCCGTCGCAGCGCAAGGCGGGCGCCGCATGAGCGCCCGCCGTCAGATCATCGCCGCGCTGTCCGAGGACAGCATGGGCGGAATCGCCACCCTGCACGACGTCGCCCACGCCGAGCAGCTGGTCGACGCCCACCGCACGGAGGTGCTGGCCAAGGCCATCGGCCGGCTGCGCGCCATCCCCGTCACGTGCACCGCGCTCACCGGGCCCGTCTGGTACGGCGACGGATGGAACTCCGCGATCACCGTGCTGGAAGAGATCGCCGAGTACCAGACCCCGGACGACGAGGCGTTCCCCGGGGAGCTGCAGAGGCTCCGTGCCCTGGTCCTCGGCCTTCGGGTCGCGGCCCTCCGCAAGGAGGACATGGCCGAGGTGCAGCGGCTCCTGGCCATCTACGAGGAGACCCGGAAGAAGGCCACCGCCACCCCGGCGCCGACGGCCACTCCCGAGGCCCCCGCGTTCGACCCGCTTCCGGACTACCTCAACGCCATCGGCCAAGCCGGATCCCAGTACGAGCAGGCCCTGTACGCGGCCTACCGGAAGGCCATCGCGGAAGTCGCCCGGCTCCAGGCCAAGGCCGGTGACGACCGATGAGCCTCCGCCTCGCCATCCACTGGACCACCGTCACCACCGCTGCCGCCATCACCAGCACGGTCGCAGCAATCCCCTTCACCGGGGGCGCAGCCTCCGCCATCGGAACCCTCGCCGCGGCCGCGGTCTGCCTCATCGGCATCGCACTCGCACCCACACCCACCCGGAAGGGAGGCGAGCAGTGACCGAGACCGAGACCCGCCGCACCTACCTGCTCGCCGTCCTCCGGAACTTCGGCGGCCCGGTCACCACCAAGCGGGCGCTGAACATCTACGCCAAGTCAGGCGAGTGGGCCACGGCCAGTCGGAACACCGCCCGCCGTGACCTCCGGGACCTCGCTCGGCGCGCACACCTCGTACCCGCCGAGCACCGTGGGGCCCGCTTCTACAAGCTCGGCAACGACCCCCGTCCTGCCCACCCCGCGCGCGGCGCCCGGAAGTTCGTCCTGGAGGCGATCCAGACGGAGGGCGGCGAGTGGACCACCGGCCGCACCAGGCACACGTGGCACCGGCTGGTCGGCACGCATGTCCTCCGCATGACCGCCCGCCGCCTCCTCGCCGATCTGCACCGCGACGGCCACCTCGACCGCCACGGCGACGGCACCCCGCGCCGCTTCTACACCGTCAGGAAGGACAACGCCTGATGACGACCGCGCTGGCTGGGGCTTCGGCCCCGGCCGCCGGCCCGGCTCCCATCACCGAGCCCGGCATCTACGACCTCACCAACGAGGAGTACCACGCAGACCGTGGCAGCCTCTCCTCCAGCGGCGCCCGCATGCTCCTCCCCCCGTCCTGCCCCGCCCTTTTCCGCCATGCGCAGGACACCCCGCAGGAGCCGAAGAAGACGTTCGAGCTGGGCACCGCCGCTCACAAGCTCGTCCTCGGCGAAGGCCCCGACCTCGTCCGGGTCGACGCCGACAAGTGGACGACGAACGCCGTCAAGGCCGAAGTCGCCGCGATCCGCGAAGAGGGCGGCATCCCGCTCAAGCCGGCCGAGTACGAGCAGGTCCACTCGATGGCCGACGCGCTGCGCCGCCACCCCATCGCCTCGGTCCTGTTCGACCCGGCCCGCGGGAAGCCCGAGCAGTCCCTGTTCTGGCGCGACCGGCCGACCGGGGTGATGCGGCGGGCCCGCTTCGACTGGCTGCCCGACGCCCGCTCCGGCCGCCTGATCATCCCCGACTACAAGACGTGCCGCAGCGCGGAGCCGTCCGCGCTCGCGCGGGCCGTCGAGGAGTTCGGCTACCACCAGCAAGACGACTGGTACCGGGCCGCAGCCCGCGCCCTCAACCTCGCCGACGACTCTGCCGCGTTCGTCTTCGTCTGCCAGGAGAAGACCGCCCCCTACGTCGTGTCGGTCGTCGAGATGGACGCCGAAGCCCGCCGCATCGGCGCC
Source organism: Streptomyces sp. NPDC090798 (assembly GCF_044768965.1). NCBI lineage: Bacteria > Bacillati > Actinomycetota > Actinomycetes > Kitasatosporales > Streptomycetaceae > Streptomyces > Streptomyces sp. NPDC090798. Next base: position 646,813 of record NZ_JBIVXA010000001.1, on the reverse strand, counting down.
GCCCGCAACCGGCGCGCACTCGAAGTCTTCGCCGAGTGCACCGAGACGGGCGTGTGGCCCGGCTACAGCGACGAGATCGCCTACCTCTCCCTGCCCGCGTGGGCCGCCATCCGTGACACCGAGGAGTACCTGTGAACTACCCCGTCGAGCGCCCGGCCCCGGCCGCCGCACCTGCCCGCATCGGACAGGGCACCGCCGTCGAACAGTCCCGCGCCGTCGCCGAGGTCCAGGCCGCGATCGTCGTCGCGCAGCAGGTACCCCGCGACATCAACTCGGCCATCTCCGAGATGCGCCAGTCCTGCCAGCAGATGTTCCTCGCCGAGCGCGCGTTCTTCCGCTACTCCCGAGGCTCCGGGAACATCACCGGCGCGAGTGTGCACCTCGCCCGCGAACTCGCCCGCTGCTGGGGCAACATCCAATACGGGCTCGTCGAGATGCGCCGCGACGACGAGTTCGGCCAGTCCGAGATGCAGGCCTTCGCCTGGGACGTCGAGAAGAACTCCCGCAACTCCTCGACGTTCATCGTCCCGCACAAGAGGGACCAGAAGGGCGGCCCCAAGCAGCTCACCGACATGCGGGACATCTACGAGAACAACGCGAACAACGGTGCCCGCCGCGTCCGTGAGGCGATCTTCGCGATCCTCCCGCCCTGGTTCGTCGAAGAGGCCAAGCAGATCTGCACGAGGACCCTGGCGGACGGCGGTGGGAAGCCGCTGCCGCAGCGCATCGCCGACGCCATCCGCGCGTTCGAGGGCATCGGGATCACGCAGGACCGCATCGAGACGAAGCTCGGCCGGCCGTCGGGGAAGTGGACGGAGCACGACGTCGCGCAGCTGCTGGTGGCGTTCCAGTCGATTCAGCGTGGCGAGGTCACGGCGGACGAGGAGTTCCCGCTCCCGCGGGTGACGGTCGACGAGATCAAGCAGCAGGCCACCGAGGCGCCTCCGGCGAGTGCTGAGGGTTCGACGGACTGGCCGTCGGCTGCGGCTCCCGGATCGGGGGCCCGCGCATGAGCACCTTCGCCGACCTCCGCAAGGCAGCCTGGGACACCGAGACCACCGGCCCGAACCCCCTCGAAGACCGCATCGTCACCGCCGCGTTCATCGTCCGCACCCCCGGCACCGAGGACCGCGTCTTCAACTGGCTCATCAACCCCGGCATCCCGATCCCAGCCGAGGCCACCGAAGTCCACAAGGTCACCGACGCCATGGTGCAGGCCGACGGACGCGAGCCTAAGGAAGCGCTGGAGGAGATCGCCTCCTACCTGGCGCACGCCATCGGACAGGGCATGCCGGTCATCGCGTTCAACCAGTCCTTCGACTGGTCGATCCTCCACTACGACCTGCTCCGCAACGGCCTTCCCACCATGGCTGAGCGCGTCGGCCCGGGCCCGCTGCCCCTGATCGATCCACACGTGATCGACAAGGAGTTCTTCAAGTACGTGCGCGGCCAGGGCAACCGGAAGCTGAAGCCCACAGCCGAGCGATACAACGTCGCGCTCAACGACTGGCACACGGCCGACGCGGACGCGCTCGCCGCGCTCCTCATCGCCGAGTCACAGTTCGTGCGGTTCCGCCAGCACCTCGGCTTCATGGGCCCGGACCAGTTGTTCGCCGCGCAGCAGCAGTGGCGGGCGGCGCAGCAGGCGAGCTTGCAGGACTGGTTCCGGAAGAAGGCGACGCCGGAGCAGGGCGGCGACCCGAACAAGGTGATCGACGGCTCATGGCCGCTTATCCCGGCCGGGGGTGTCGCATGAGGCTCGTCTCCGGCGCCAAGTACGCCGACCTCCTGTACCGCTACCAGCGCGTCACCGAGGCCCGCGAGCAGGCGGAGAAGCTCGCCGCGGAACGCCTGTCGACCATCACCCGCCAGGCCGAGGAAATCACCCGGCTCCGCGACCACACCCCGGACACCCCACTCCCGCAGCCCCGACCCGTCCAGGGCGATACGGAACTACGCCGCCAACTGCACCTCGCACGCAGGGCCTTGGCCTCACTCGACCAGCAGTGCCGCACCTTGCAGTCCTCGAACGAGGCGCAGGTGCAGGAACTGCGTGACCTCCGCGAGGGGAGCACCTCGTGAACGAGCAGATCGCCATCGGCGCGAGCGCGCTCATGGTCAGCCTCGCCGGACTCACCGCCGTAGCCCGCGTATGGCCCGCGACCGTCCGCGGCCGGCACCGCGCCCCACTGCTTCGGCCTGTGGAAGCCCTCGTGCAGGTGACGGTGCGCTGCCGGGCCGAGGGCCGCGACACGGTCCACGCGCGGACCCGGGTGACGGGCGAACTCATCTGCCGGAGCTGCGGCCACTTCAACACCACCACCGCCACCGTCAAGGGGGACTGACCGATGAGTTACACCACCCACGTCCGCGGCGAGTTCGCCATCGAACCGCCCCTCGCCTGGAGCGAATTCAACGAGAGCAAGTTCGCCCCGGAGAATGTTGCGAACAGCTACACCCCGTCGCTGATCCTCCGCGTGAGCGAGGAGCGGGTCGACACCGAGGACGGCGTGTTCTTCCGCCGTACCGCAACCGCGCTGGTCATGCGGGAGATCGACGAGTACCGCGAGCGCGGCCTCGTCGAAGAGGTGCAGGCCGCGGTCGACTCCTTCCCCGGCCACGCGTTCACCGGCCGCCTGGAGTGCGAGGGCGAGGAGAACACCGACCTGTGGCGGGTCGTCGTCCGCGACGGCAGGGCCGTCCGGGTCGAGCCGCGCATCGTCTGGCCTGACGAGGACGGTGCCAAGTGACCACCGCGCCCACCCTCTTCGACACCACCACCCCGGCCGCCCCCGCGGCGGCCGGCCTCCAGATCCCCAAGGTCATTGGCCTCGATGTCGCCATGGGCATCTCCGGCATCGCCGGCGAAGGCTGGACCGACTACGTCAAAGCCAAAGGCTCCAGCCAGCACTCCCGCTTCGAGCAGCAGCTCGCCGGGATCGCCGACCACACCCGCCACGCCGACTTCGCCGTCATCGAAGGCGCCGCCTACGGCCACAACAACCAGGGCGCCGACGCCCTCGCCGCGATGCGGTGGATGGTCCGCCACGACCTGTGGAAGCGGCGCATCCCCTACGCCGTGGTCACCCCCGGACAGCGGATGATCTACGCGGTCGGTACCGCCGCACCTGTGGACCCGGACACCGGCCAGCGCCTCAAGGGCACTGCGCTCAAGGCCATCCTGCGGCAGGCCGTCGCCGACACCTACGGCATCACGACCGAGGGCGACGCGAAGTACGACCAGGCGGACGCCTACATCCTGATGGCGATGGGCCTGCACTGGCTCGGGCACCCGCTGGCCGTGGTGCCAGACACCCACCGGCGGGCCCTGAAGTCGGTGCGGTGGCCGGAGCGCGAGGCGGTGACCGCGCGATGAACCACTACACCGGCTCCGTCCCCGGCACCGAACCCGCCCGCACCTGGCTGGCGAAGGCTGCCTGCCGCGCTGAGGGAGTGGATCCCGACTGGTTCTATCCCACGAACACCGTCGACGGCATCGGCCAAGCCCGCGCGATCTGCGCGGCGTGTCCCGTCCGGCGGGAATGCCTCGCCGACTGCATGCGCCATGAGGGCGGCCGGGCGGCAGCCTCGCGGTTCGGGGTGTTCGCGGGTCTGTCACCGAGGCAGCGGGCGCGCCTGCACCAGAGACTCCGCGACCGCGCCCGCAGAGGGAAGGCCGCCGCATGACCGGCCGAGTGACGGTGAACGACGCCCTGTTCGTCGACCTCGGCGAAGGCCGCGAGATCAAGCACGGCGCCCGCGCCGGCCAGATCACCTACACCCGCCAGCCCCGCGCCCGCTTCGAGTGCGTCCGCTGCGGCTACGCCTCCCCGACCGTCACCGGCCCCGCTGACGTCCGCGACTTCGTGGCCAACGAACCCACCGACCACCGGGCCGTCTGCCCGGCCATCCACAACACCACCAACCGGCAAGGAGCCAAGGCCGCATGACCCTTCACATCGACGCCGACGTCAAGTTCGACAGCAAGGTCCTCACCGACGTCGCCGAAGCCCTCGAACCCCACGCCACCGAGATGTTCAAGCAGCGCCGCGGCCGGTGGATGGCCGTCGTCGAGCTGTCCCACGTCGAGCGCACCGAGCCCGGTCCCGACGAGGACAAGGCACCGGCCGTCAAGGTCCGCGTCACGAGCATCGAGGTCGCCGCAGACGAGATCACCGGCGGACGGCTCCGCGGCCTCCAGCGCGAGATGTACGACCGCCGCACCTCCGGCGGAACCCTCTTCGAGGGCAGCGAGGCACGCAGCGCGTGACGTACCGGACCAGCACAAACGGAGCGTCGCACCGGTCATGTGACCGGTGCGGCGCCCCCGTGCTGCGTCAAGAAGTAGGCCACCGCGCGGCGTTGAAGGTGACCGCGGACGCCGAGCCGATCCCGGCTGCTGACGCGCTCGCCCTGTGGGAGCCGAACCGGCTCGTGTGGTGCCTGACCGTGCTGCACAGCGGCGGGGTGGAACTGCGGTGGCGGTGCCTGGCGAAGGCCACGTGCCGACACGAGGTCGTCATTGAACACCGATGCCCGGCGGGGACACCTGCCGGGCGCCGGCCGGAGGGAACGCTGTGGTGAACGCGTCAAGACTTCGGAGCGGGTGCGATCTTCGCAACCCACTCGCGGGTGAAGCCGGTCAGCTTCGCCATGTGCGACGGGCCCTTGCCCTCTGCGCGACCTCTCACCAGGAGTTGGCGCAGCTCAGCGTCGGCGTCGCTGAAGGCCTTCTCGGCCCGCGCTCGCTTCTTGGCTGCGGCCTGAATCTCCGTGTCGAGGTCGTCCATGTCGCTCATCGTGACACAGGTTGTCACGGTCGCGCTACGCGTACGCTAATGGCGCTCGCGATCGGCGACCGCGAACGGTATTCTCATCCCTATGAGTGCGATCCACACCGATGCGCGCCGGTTCAACAGGCATGCGCCGACGTACCAGCGGATGACCCCCGAGGAAAAGACACTCGGACACGGCGGCCTGTACCGCTTCTACGACGCCAACCGGCACCTGCTCTACGTCGGCATCACTTGGACGTTCGAGACGCGTTGGAACAGCCACAGGCTCACCGCCCCATGGTGGATGCTTGCCGACTTCGTGGCGCTGTCCTTCTACCCGGGCTCGCGAAACCCCTTGCACTACTTCGAGACCGCAGCGATCACGCGGGAACGCCCTCGCTTCAACAAGAAGATCCAGCGCGTCCCAGTGAAGAACCTGTGCCGTCTCGCCCCGCCTCTGCCGCGCTTTCCCGACGGCGAGTGACGCCCCACGAGCCGCCCTGATCCGGAGGCCAACGCCCATGCCCTGACCAGCGATTCCCGCACAAGAACCACCTCTTCGACAGGAGCCCGCACGTGACCAACGTCCGCCAGATGAACCCGCGCGACACGGCGGACGACGACGGCCTCAACAGGACGCCCCCGCCCGCGGACGTGGCTGCCGAACGAGCGCTCCTCGCGCAGTGCATCCACCGCGCCAGCGAGTACACCGAGGCTGCCGAGATCGTCTCCAGCGACGACTTCACCCGCCCCGCGCACCAGCTCCTGTGGGACGTCATCGGCCACCAACTCGCCGAACACAAGCCCACCGACCCCGTCTCCCTGCGCGCCGCCGTCGAGAAACTCGGCCAGCTCCGCCAAGTCGGCGGCGACGGCACCCTCATCTGGGACATCGCAAACGAAGCCGGAGGCGGCTCCGCAGCCCACTACGCCGAGATCCTCCGCGAGAAGACCCGACTCCGCAGCATCGAACAGCTCGCAATCCGGCTACGCTCCGGCGTCCTCAGCGGCGGCATCCCCGACGACCTCGAAGAAGACATCGCTGGATACCTCCAGCAGCGCACCGGCAACACCAGCGCCAACCCCATCACCTCCCGCCTCCTGCCCGGCGGGTCGTTCATCCTCGACCGGCCCGACACCGTGCCCACCCTGTGGGGAGACGGCGAGCAAGTCCTGTGGGCGGAAGGTGAAGCGCTCCTGATCGCCGGGCCGTCCGGCGTCGGCAAGACCACCGTCGCGCAGCAGGTCATCCTCAACGCCATCGGCGTCCACCACGGCGGCGTCTTCGGTATGCCCGTCCGCCGCTTCAAAAGATTCCTCTACCTCGCCTCCGACCGCCCCCAGCAGGCCGCCCGCTCCATGGCCCGCATGGTCCGTCCCGAGGACCGCGAACTCCTCGACGAGCACCTCGTGTTCTGGCCTGGCCCGCCGCCGTCCGACTTCATCAAGGACCCCGGCATCCTGCTGCGCCTGTGCGAGGCCGCGGGAGCCGACGCCGTGTGCCTTGACTCCCTGAAGGACATGGCCGGTGAACTTGCCTCCGAGGAAGGCGGGCAGGCCATCAACGGCGCGATCCAGCGGACCCTTGTCGAGGGCAAGGAAGTCATCGGCCTGCACCACCACCGCAAGCAGGGCGGCGGCAAGGAGGGCAGCAAGGAGCCCACGTCCCTCGATGAGCTGTACGGCTCCACATGGATCACCGCCGGTGCCGGATCCGTTGTTTCCCTGTGGGGCGCCGCGGGCGAGCCCATCGTCAGCATGCGTCACCTCAAGCAGCCGGCGGGCGAGTGCGGGCCGTGGAAGCTGCGCCACGACCACCCGGTGGGCCGCACCGAGGTGTGGCACCAGGTCGACATCCTCGCCCTTCTGAGGGCCGCCGGACCGCAGGGCCTCACTCCTGCCGCGCTGGCCGTGAATCTGTACCCCAACCCGAAGGCCAAGCCGACCCAGAGTGAGATCGAGAAGGCCCGTCGGCGCCTCGACACGTACGTCGAGAACCGCCTTGCCGTGGTCCAGAAGCTCGGCTCGGGCCGTACCGCGGCGAGCGCGTACTTCGCCGCGTTCGACGAGCAGGGGGTCCTCCCCGATGAGGAGTAAGGACCGTTTCCGCTTCACGCTCCTGTTCACGCGCTTCACGTTGATCTTGAGAAATCTGCTTCACGAACGCTTCACGCGCTTCACGTCGATCAAGGTCCGTGCAGGTCACAGCTTCACGCAGAGCTTCACGCACCTTCACGCACCCCAGCTTCACGCTCCGCTTCACGCTCCGCTTCACGCGCTTCACGTTGATCAAGGAACCCGCAGGTCACAGCTTCACGCTCGCTTCACGCACAGCTTCACGCGACCCCCCTCTACTACGTAGAGGGAGGGGGTCGCATCCACCACAGCCACCCCAGGAGCCCCCCGTTGAAGACCTACCGCCGCCACAACTGCACCCGCACCCACCGCACCTTCACCACCTTCGCCAAATGCATCTGGCCCAAAGCCCTCTGGATCCACGGCAACGGCCCATACGCCTCCGTCGCCCGCTGCGGACGCGGCACCACCGTCCAGCTCAGCCAGACCGCCGAAGACGCCACAGCAGCCAAGGAACTCATCGACAGCCACGGATGCGGCGGCCTCTGCCAACGCCGACACGAGGTGATCCAACTCATCAGAGCCGAACGCTGACCGCGGATACGACACCCACCTCGGCTGCGACCCCGCCACCGGCAGCCACCCCGACAAGCCCACCCACCCCGTCGACAACCACACGGAGAGGCACAGCGCATGACACCCCGACAGACCACCCTCGACGAGCCCCGCCGCATCCAGCGCCGCCGCACGAAGGGATGGCGCGCACCCCACGGCGCCATCTACGTCGGCCGCGGCACCCGCTGGGGCAACCCCTGCACGCAGGTCCGCATGCCCGCCCTCGACGGATCCGAGTGGGAGCGCGAAGGACGCCTCGGCAAGACCAGCGGCCTGCACCACGGCTTCGTCCACCCCGACAAGACGATCACCTCGCACCTCGTCCAGGACGCCACCCCCGAACAAGCCGTCGCCATGTACCGCCAGTGGATCGACCAGCGCGCCGACCTCGCCGCCGCAGCACGCCAACACCTCGCCGGCCGCGACCTCATGTGCTGGTGCCCCACCGACCAGCCCTGCCACGCCGACGTCCTCCTGGAGATCGCCAACCAGCCGCAGTCCACCACCTGACCGCGCACACGTAACCCCCCGCACACCGCCCCACCCCTTACCAACAGGCCGTCCACTACTGAACAACCAGCCAGTAACACCACCGCCCATACTGAACCACCAGTCAGGAGCACACCCCATGACCATCGCCCGAGTCCTCGCCGACATCGGCGCCGAACGCGTCCGCCAGAACACCAAATGGGGCGAGCAGAACCACCCCGACGGCACCGGCAACAAATCGCAGCAGGACTACGCGGCCCAGGCGCGTAAGTGGTGCGAGGCCGCCTTCGGGTCCGGGTACGGCACGTGGGCCGACATCCTCGCGGAGGAAGTCGCTGAGGTGAACGCCGAGCGGGACCCGGCCCGGCTCCGCGCCGAGCTGATCCAGGTTGCGGCCGTCGCGGCTGCGTGGGTCGAGGCCATCGACCGCCGCACGGCGGCCGCAGAGCAGTCGGCCGTCGCCGCGTCCGAGTCGTGCGGCAAGTGCAAGCAGCCGTTCGACCCGGCCGACACCCGGTTCGATGGGCGGGCCCGCTACCACCTGACGCCGTACTGCCGCGGCTGCGTCGACCGCTGCCACGACAACGAGATCGCGGATCACCGGTGCGTCATCTGCGCCTGACCAACGGGCCGGCCGCCCCGCGGGACTCGGGGCGGCCGTGCCGTCAGCCTTCCACACCACCAGGGAGCCACACCATGACCGACCGATCCGTAGGCCCGCGCTGCGGCAACAACCCGAACGTCCAACTCACCCCCGCAGACCGCAAGGCCATCGACGACTTCAAAGCCCGCCTCGCACTCAAGGCATCCGCCAAGCCGTACATCGACAACGCGATCTGGGTGGACGGCGACCCGCTGATGGAGGTCATCGCCATCACCGTCTGGGAGCGCTGCGCTCGGGACGACGAGAACACGCCGCAGCTGGTGTGCGACGACCCGCGGACCATCGCTGCGTTCGCCGCTGCTGTGGCCCGTGCTCATGCCGCCGTGCCGTCTGCGCCCGCCGACCGGGCCGCCGTGTTGCGGGAGGTTGCCGAGATCTGCGACGAGGCCGGAGCGGTGTACGCCTCGAAGGCGCTCAACGACCACGCCGACGGGGCCTTCACGCTCATGGAGCGCTTCCTCCGCAAGGCGGACGAGGCCGAGTACGTGGCCACGCCGTGCAGCGTCGGAGGCTGCGAGCCGGGCGGCGAGCCGTGCACCACGCACGAGCGGCTGATGGCCCACGCCGAGGGCGACCACGAGCTGTGCGAGCCGGACTGCGGGACCAGCCCGAGCCGCATGGCCGACGAGGCGCAGCAGCCCGAGCCCACGCCGTACCCGCCCGAAACGTCCTGGCAGATCGAAACCCGCTGGCACGACGGCGCCTGGCGCAGCTGGGCTCTCCGCACCGATCACGACGAAGCGCTGAACGAGTTCGAGCGCGCGAAGGATCGCAAGCACGCGTGGCGCCTCGTGCGGTTCCACACCACCACCGCCGTCGAGGCCGAGCACACCGAGGAGTCCACCCAGTGATCCCCGAGGCCATCGACACCGCTGTCTCCATCGGCTGGGCCATCGTCGCCTGGATCATCGCCTTCGCGTTCGTCGCGACCGTCGCCCTGTTCACGACCATGCTCGCCGTCGCGCAGGGCTGGAAGACGGCACGGCGCGTACTGCGCGGGCCGTCGTGGGCGCGTGGACGGATACGCGCCCGAATCCACGCGCACCGTGCCCGCAGGCGCCACAGCGAGCCCACAGAGACACACACCTACCGGGAGGCAGCGTGACCACCGCTGAGCCACTCGCACTCACACTGACCCCACCCCCAGGCGGCGAGATCCTCCACGCCTCCGACCGGGCCACGGTCATCTGGGGCGACTGCCGCGACCCACAGATCATCGCCTCCGTCCCCGACTGGTACGGGCTGCTGTGCACCGACCCGCCCTACGGCATGCGCTACAACTCCGGGCGGAGCGGCCGGTTCACGGAGATCCCTGGAGACGACGGCACCGTCGACTGGCCTGCCGTCCTCGGCCAGTGGGTCGGGCCGGAGGGGACGTTCAACGGCGGGCTCGCCCCGTCCCGGCACGTCTACGTCTTCGGCTACCGGCCTGATGAGCTCACCGCACCTTTGCGGCTGGGCGGGACGGCCGAGCTGGTGTGGGACAAGCTCGACCTCGGCAGCGGCGACCTCACGTCCCCGTGGGGGCCCGGACACGAGTCGTTCACGTTCGGTGTGCACGTGAAGAGGCGCAGTGACCGGGAGAAGGGCGCCGGGAATCTGTCGGCCCGCCTGCGCCGCGGATCGGTCCTCCGCTACCAGCGCCCTGGGCGGGGCTATGCCCGGCACTCGAACGAGAAGCCCGTCCCGTTGATGGCCGACCTCATCGAATCGTCCACCGTGCGCGGCGAGCTGGTCGTCGACCCGTGCGCGGGCTCGGGGAGCACTGGGGTCGCCGCGGTCCTCGAAGGCCGCCGCTGCTTCCTCGTGGAGACCAAGCGCGCCGACGCCGAACAGTGCGTCCAGCGCGTCGTTGCGGCCGAGCGGCTGGCTGCGCAGATGGGAGCGCTGTGAGCCGCGTCGACTGGGGCTGGGTCCTCGGAGTCTCCGTCATCCTCTGGCCCTTCGCGTTCTGCGCCCTCCTCGCCATCCGGCGGGGCGGGCGCGCCCTCACCCACACGATCCGCAACCGGAGGACCCGATGACCGCACCCGCCGACGAACTCCGCACCGCCGCGCAGACGCTGAGGCAGCGCGCCGAAGCAGCCACGCCCGGCCCGTGGCGCCAACACGACACTCACCTCGGCCAGTACGGCTACGCCGCGACCGTCCTGTCAGGCGAAGGGAACGACACCGACCTGCGCGCCTGGCTGCCGTCGATGTCGCAGGAGCCGTGGGACGAGACCCGCAACGCGTGGCCCGACGCCGCGTACATCGCCGCCATGGGCCCCGGCGTCGGCCTCGCCCTCGCCGACTGGCTGGACGTCGCGGCCGAGCACTGCCGAGGCCACTACCTGTGCTGCGACAACGGGCCGTGTCCCGAGTCCGCCAAGCCCGCCCTCGCCGTGGCCCGCCAGATCAACGGAGGCGAGCAGCGATGACCAGACTCGAAACCGCACTCACCCTCGGCGCCGCAACCCTCGCATCCGCCGGCATCGCCGCCGCCAGCCACCACCTGTGGTGGGAGACCACCGTGTTCCTCGGAGTCGCCGCGTTCCTTGCTGAGGGCGCGTCCCGGGAGCGGCATCACCGGCGCGCCCGGCAACGGGAGATCGCCATCAGGTTGGAGCGTCTGGCCCGCGGTGAGGCCGTCATCGAACCCCCGCAACCCTGCTGCTCCTTCTGGGCCAGCTCGGACGGCGCCGTCCACGGGCACGACTGCACCCGCCCGCCCGCCGCCCGGACGAGCCTCAGCCTTGCCGAGCAGCAGGCACTCGCTGAGATCACCGCGCACTACGACGAGGACACAGCCGCGTGACCGGCCCGTCGTCCACGCCCCGGGGCGAGCACACGCCCGCCCCGGGCAGCACGTGGGAGCAGCGCCTCGTCCGCACCGAGACCGTCATCGACGACGACGCACCCGACCCCGCACCGAACCGCAAGACGCGGCGTGCCATGCAGCGCGCAGCACGGAGGAACCGATGACCGACCGCCACACCGCCGACACGATCAACAGCGACGCACTCGACCAGCTGTACGACCGACTGGAAGCGGCCGAGACGGAGAACGACAAACTCCGCGCCTGGCACGAGCGTTGCCCTGACAGGGAACCACGGGCCCGTGCCGAGGCCGCGCTCGCCCGCGTGCGCACCCTCATGGACTACTGGGCCAAGCGCACCGATCAGCTCAAGCGCGGAGCCGAGCTGCTGCGCGCCGCCCTCGACCACGACGAGCCCACCCCGGCAGCGACCCAAGCGACCGAGCCCGGCCACGCCGTGACAGTCGAAGGCGCCCCGGCCACCCCCGACGACTTCGTCCGCGAACGCTGCCCCCACTGCCCCGACCACATTCTCCGCAACCGCCTCGACGAACACGTGGCCACCACCCACGCCGACATCCCGCCATGCACCGCCACCATCACCAACACCACCACCGACGGCGTCCAAAGCTGCGCGTTCCGCGCCAACCACACCGAAGGTCAGTACGGCGAATGGCACGCCGGCAAGGCCAGCCCGTACGGCCGGCACGTGTGGAACGACAGCGCGATCGGTGCCGTCCCGCACCGTGCGGACGGGGAGCAGCCCAGTGTCTGACGTCGGCGAGATTCAGCTCACCCGCAAGCTCGGCCACGGCCTCATCGTCGAGACTGCCCCACCCCGCACCCGCATGGCGCTCGCCGTCCTCGCCAACACAGGCTGGGGCGCCAGAGTCCAAGGCGCCGACTGCATCAACATCGGCGACCAAGTCCTGTACCAGGTCGTCGGGTACGACCCCGAGCACGCGGCGCTGCTGCTGGAGCTGGTGGAGGACTGGCGGCCGACCGCCACCTCCGACCCACCCAAGGAGCGGTGCGACTGCCCGCCCACAAACGCCGGGCTGGAGCTCTGCCCCACGTGCCCCGGCCGTACCAAGGAGCAGCCCTCGTGACGACCGGCCAGATCCTCGCCTGCGCCATCGCGTGGACCGCCGCCCTCGTGGCCATCACCGCGCTGGTTCGCATCCGTCACACCGCACGGGACCTACAGCGGGCACGCGACCGCACCTTCGCCGTGGCCAACAGGGGCGGCGTGATCACCTTCGACCGGCGTATGTCGGATGCGGAGTACGAGGAATTGAAGGCGCGGTGGCTGGCCGCGTACGGCAACAATCAGGGCGCGCACCCCGTGGTGGAGCTGCGCCCGGTCGACGACGAGCAGGCATGCGGGTGCTGGAACGGGGTCCGCTGCGTCAAGCACTGCACCTGCCACCAGTGCACCGTGCTACGCCGCCCGGCCACGAACAGCGAGGAGCAGCCCGGTGCCTGACCTGCACGCCCGGAAGCTGACCGTGCTCGTCCCCGCCTGCGACACCGGCCGCCACGCCCACCACCCCGGGATCACGTGCGCGCAGATGAACGAAGAGATCGCGTGGATGGACGAGTACTTCGCGGCCGAGCTCAGCAAGTCGCTCGGCCGGAAGGTCACCCCGATGTCCGAGGTCCCGCCGGCACTGCGCGGCCCCAACTGGAAGGCACAGTCGTGAAGATGCCGAAGCCGTACAAGGCATGCTCGTGTCGGGCGCCAGGGACTACGCGGCTCCTCGGCAAGAGGTGTCCGTGCCTCGACCGCGAGGACCATGGGGCCTGGTACGCCCGGTACGAGGTACAACGCGCTCCCAATGGGCGCCGCCGCCAGCCGCGTATCGGGCCGTACGGCACCGCGCAGGAATGCGAGCAGGCCCTCGTCCAGGTGCTATGTGACGGGCCCACGGTCGACGAGATCCTCGACGACTACATGGAAGGACTGACCTGCGGCGACCGCACCCGCGACAACTACCGGCGCGGCCTGCGGTACGTTCGGGAGCTCATTGGCCAGTACCGGGCGCAGCACCTCACTAAGGACGACGTCGACTTCATGACCGAGTACCTGTTGACCTGCGGGAAGCGCGACGGGACGGGGCTCGCGAAGAGGACGGTCGACATGTCCGTGGCTCTGCTGCGCGCTGCGTACGAGGTGGCCATTTTCCGGCAGAGGCTCCGTCGTCGGGCGATCCCCGTGGACGCAGACCCCGGGGTGATCACGCTCGAACGCGCGGCTTGACGGGCGTGGCATCCTGAGTGGGTTCCCTCGTAGCTCAACTAGGCAGAGCGCCCGGCGGGGATGTGCGCGTTCAAATCGCGTCGAGGGAACGCCCGCTCGTCTGCTCGTGGGAAACCCGGGCACCCGAGAACCAGTCGGCCCACAGCCGAGCGGGCCCATAGAGGTCCCGGACGGGGCTGCCGCTCTCCTGCAACGTGGTGCACCCGGCAGCAATCGAGGGATGCGGTATCCGCAAGGACCGTGGCGGCGCCCCGTCCTAGGCAACGGGGCGCCGATCAGCTTCCGGACATGCCGTGGCCCGCCGTCCCATACAGGCCGGCGGGCCACGGTTCGAGTGGGCGCCCCCCCTCGCGCACGACCGTACGCCCGGGCAGTCGGGTAGCGGAAGATGACGGACAGCACGAAGGCCCCTGCTGCTCCCAAGTCAGCAGGGGCCTTCGTCGTGTTCGGGGCTCAGCCCCAGGTGGTGTCGCTCACGGTGCCCACTCCTCTGCCTTGAATCCAGGACGGCCAGCGTACGGCGCAGCGAGCTGGATGACCACGGACTGAAGAGCCCCACCTACCCGGATCCACGTCTCACGCTCGTCCTCGGCGATGTCGACGCGACTGGCCTCGCGGCAGGCGAACTCGTAGCGGGCGACGATGGCGCGCTTGGCGTCGATCTCCCGCAGCACCCGAGCCGGATCATGACGGGCGATGTGCTCGGCATCGACCAGGTGTCGCCGATCCACTGCCTCACCGGTCGTGGCGACGATCGTGGCGCCCAGTTCCGGCGGCGCCCCGAACACTGCCTCCTCGGACCGGCCGGACGCTGTGGCGTGATGGCGAGCCGTCGGAGCGTTCCGCCACGGGCCCGGGGTCGCCTCCCGCGCGATCTGCTCGTCCACGTCGAGCTGCCCGCCGAGCCACTGCACGAGATCATCCATCCGACGCCTCCTTCTTCGGCCTCGAACCCCACGGGCCAGAGTGGCCACGAACGATGTCCTGCACCGTGCCGAGCGACACGTCGAGCGCGGCGGCGATCTTCCGGAACGAGATCTTCTCCTCGCGCATCCGCAGCACGATCTCCCGCCGCTCATCTCGCAGTTCAGGCTCTTTCTCGGTCTGCGACTTCAGCAGTTCGCTGATGGCTCGCGCCCGCCGCACCGGGTCCTCGATTGCACGCACTGCGTTCACGGCGTCGACCACCCTCTGAACCTCCTCGATCACACCCGGCCTCATCTCGTTCGGGCGGGCCGCTTCCCCCAAGCGTATGGCATGCCATACAGTGACGGAAGCAGCCCAACACTGCTGATGCACAAAGCCCCCGGCCCGGCGCTGCGAACGCCACATGGACCGGGGGCACCCACCTTCAACTCCACGAAGAGGCAGGCATGCCGAAGCCTAGCGACCAAGCCCCTGACCAGCACACCCCCCGCACTGACGCCGAGACCCTCGCCGCGCAGATCCTCACCCACGCCGCCGACCGCCTTGACACCATCCCGCCGACCGCGAGCATGACCGACGGCCGGCGCGCCCAAGCCGTACTCGCCGCCACGACCACCGTCCTCAACCCCGTGACGAGCAAGTGGGTTCGGACCCACGCCCGCGCCGCCGCCCTCGCCGCGCTGCCCCCGGTCTCCGGGAGCACCACCGAGTACGCGGCCGCGCTGCGGGAGATCGCCGGGGCCGCGGCATGAGCGACCACCCGACCTACACCGTCCCCCGCGCGCACCTCATCACCATGGCCGACCGCCTCGACCAAGACCCCGAACAGCCGGCCGACGCCGAGTTCACCGCGGCCGACCGGCGCGCGCTCGCGGCCGAGGTCACCCACGGATACGCCGGACTCCTCTTGGAGTTCATCCCCGAGGTCACCGCACCGATCACCCGCGGCGAGTACGCGGCCCGGCTGCGTGAGATCGGAGTCGTCCGATGAGCAAGGACCGGACGCCGAAGCCGAACCAGATCTTGGCGCAGCCCGCGACCGTGCAGGCCTGCGCCTCCGACCTCCGCACCCCCGGACAGCAGGCCGCAGCAGCCGGTGCCGCGCGCACCCAGCTCGCTGAGACCCGCATGAACGCGGCAGGAGGGCGCAGCTGATGGGCCTCTTCGATCGCGTCTTCGGCAACGACCACGAGCGCGCCGCCGCCCGGCCCGGCCGCGAGTCGGCCAGCGACGCCGCCGCGCGGAAACGCCGGCAGAGCTACCGGAAGAACGTCACCAAGACGGCCCGCCAAGGCCAGGCCTGGGAGGACGCCGACCGGCAGCAGGACCGCAAGGGCGGCTGGTACCGGCCCCGCTAGACCAACCGCCCCACCAGACCGCCGTCCCCCGCGACCATCCCCCCGCGGGGGACGGCTTCATCCCACGGAGACCCACGCTCATGAAGATCCGCCACGCCCTCGCCGCCATATGCGCCGCCGCTGTGCTCGCCCTCACCGCCTGCACATCGGCCGGGAGCAGCGACAACCCCGCCACCACCACCGTCATCGAAACCACCGACCCCGCCCCCACCGCCGACGACACGACGCAGAACCTCGTCGACCTCTCCTGGGACCAGCAGACCGAAGCCGACAAGAACGCCATGTGCTTTGGCCTGGCGCTCTACGGCACCAGTTGGGGCGCTGACCAGATGCGCGCCGGCGCGGGCGGCGACGACTCCCTCGACTGGGACAGAGCCGCCGTACTCGTCGAAGCGAAGTGCGCGCAGCGCTGACCCCGCCACCCCCGTACGCCACCCGGGAGCCACCGTGAAGACCCTGACCAGAGGACAGAAAGCCGTCCTCGCCGCCGCCACACTCCCGATGATCGGGGCCGGTGGCCTCGGAGCCTGGGGCACCTACGCCAACATCACCTCGGTGTTCCACCGCAAGGCCACCGCGGCTGGCGTCGTCGCCGCAGGGGAAGGCGCCACCCTGGTTCTCGCCCTGGTCCTCGTCGGGCTGACCATGCTTGGTCAGGCTTCACCGCGCGCAGTCCGGGCCGGGCTCTGGCTCCTGCCCATGGCGGCGTCCGTCACCGGTGCGATCGTCGCGCCCGGCGCCCGGGACGCGGTCGTCTTCGCCGTCACCCCGATGGCCATGACCGTGTCCGCGGAAGGGCTCGGGCTCCTCGCTCGCCGGATCGTCGTGTACTCGACGGGCGTTGACATGGAGGTGCAGCGTCGTAACGCCGTGACGCTCCGGAGGATCGCGTACCACCAGGCGCGCGCGGCACGGCACCCGTGGGGCTGGGTGCAGAAGTGGTCTCAGCTCACGGCCTGGCGCCTCCTGGGGAAGGTCGGGGAGGAGGACACGGCGCTCGGCTCAGGGCTCGTCGAGGTGCAGCGGGAGCGGCTCACCGAGGGCGCGGACACGGCGCTCGCAACGATGCTCGGCTCACCCTCGGCTCAGCCTGTACTGCCCCCGGCTGAGCCCGCGGCTCATGAGCCTGAGCCCGGCTCAGACCGTGAGCCGGGTTTTGAGACGACCGTGCAGACCGCGCTCACCGTCGCCGCACCCGAGCCCACTCTGACGGCGCTCCCGCTCCCTGTACTGCCCGTTGACCAGCAGGGATCACGTGAGCCCGTCTTGAGCCCGGCTGAGCCGGTCACCGTGAGCCCCGCTGAGCCGAGCCCTGAGCCGGAGTCGGATCAGGCGGATCAGATCGAGCAGCAGATCGTCACCCTCGCCTCACGGCTCAGGTGCGGCGAGCAGCTCACCAAGACCACCGCGGCTCAACTCCTCGGCGTGAGCCAGGCCACCGCCGGGCGCCGGCTCAAGGACGCGCGCGTCCGGATCAGCGACGGAACGGGGCAGTACCTGTGAACGTCGCCTGGCTCATCGTCTTCGCCCTCGTCGCGCTCCTCGCCGCGGCCGGCCTCCACGCCATCGCGCCCCACCACTACCGCGGCGAGTACCTGCTGCCCGCCGCCCGCACCGTCGCCGTCATCACCACCATCACCGCATTCGTCGCGGCCGTCTGGAGCCACTGAAATGCCGTACATGGCCATCAACCTCGGCGGCGTCGCCCTCGGGGTCGGCATCGTCCTCGCCTTCCTCATGCGCTGGTACCTCAAAGAGAAGAAGCGATGGGGCGCCCTCGTCCCCTTCGTCCTCGCCCTGCTCTACGGGATGCTTGCCGCGCTCGCCGCGCTCGGCGCGTTCTCCGTCCTCGGCGTGGCCACGTGGCTCGCCCTGTGGGCGGGCAACGTCGCCGGATACACCGCGCTCGTCTGGGGCATCGGCGGCACCGCACCGGACGTGACCCGCGCCCACCAGCTGGCGTTGACGCCCGGCGGGTACGCGGTCGTGTTCCTGCTGACGATCGTGCTGCTGGCCCTGCTCAAGTGGGGGCCGCGCCAGTCCAAGAGCAAGATCCTCCTCGGCTGTGTGGCCGGGATCCTGGTGGCCCTGTCGGGCAACGTCGCCGGGGTCGCGGCGATCCCGCTGGGCAGCGGCGTGAACCTCGCTGGCGTCGGCTTCACCGGGGTGTTCGGGTGAGCGCCGACGAGGACCCGGAGACCGAAGCACCGGGGGAGTCCAAGCAACCGGGGGAGCCGGCCGGGATGAGCGAGCGGACCGCCAAACTCATCCTCGCCTCCGTCGCCCTCGCGGCGCTGGCCGCAGTCGTCATCGTGTTCCCGTACGTCGCCTACTTCGTCGCCGGGATCATGGCGTGCCGAGGCTGGCAGAAGACCCGCGGATGGATCGGCCGGCGCCAGGGGAGCAGCGACGAGGCGCCGTCTACGGCGGACGAGGTGACCGCGGAGGACGTCGTCGAGACGCTGCACGAGGTCGCCAATCCGAACGTGTTCCTCGCCGACTTCGCGGCCGCGTTCGACCTCGACACGGGCGCCGCGCGGGCGCTCCTCGAAGGCCACCAGGTCCGGGTGCGGCGTGCGGTGCGCAACGGGGACAGCACGGGGGTGGGCGTACATAAGGACGACCTGCCGCCCCTCCCCCGCCCCGTTCAGGAGACCCCTGTTGGTGGCGTTGACCAGGGACAACCAACCAACCAACAGGGCTTGTCCAGCGAGCCGATCGGGCTCGCGGGAGTGGTCGTCAAGGACGGCAGCGAGACCCGCCGCCGCCACCAAGTCCGCAACTGAGGAGCCCACGATGGAGACCGAACGCCTCGCACTGATCAAGACCATCGCGTCTGCACTGCGCGACGCGACCGACGGCGACGTATGGCATGCCGTAGGGCTGATCTACGAACTGGCAGACGGCCGGATGGACCCGGCCGACGTACGCGCGGAGTTCGAGGAGTTGGAACTTCCACACGCATGACGCTGCCCCACCACGTCGAGGCCCCGCCGTGAACCCCTCCCGCGGCGGGGCTTTCGTGCGTCATCCTGAGCTCATGCCGGCCACGCTGAAGTTCACGGGGGAAGAGAAGGATCTGACGCTCGACGAGCTTGCCGCGTTCGTGGAGGCGGCGCGGAACGCACGGGTGCCGGGCGGCAACGTGATCCGTGCGGAGCTGTCGACGAGCGGGAAGATCAAGCAGGTTGAGATTGCGGTCGCCGAGGACGACGACTGACCGGGCCTGCGACACTGGAGGCTGCACGCCGGGTAGCGCCCGGCACCCTGGGAGACGACCCTCACCGCACTTCCCCCCTGCGGTGGGGGTTGTCGTCGTTCCGGGGCCGGTTGTCGGCGGCCGGCGCTACGATCCGGGCCACACACCGTCCTTGGGGGGACCATGCGCCACACCACCACCGCCCTGCTACTCACTGCCGTGCTCGCTCTTTCCGGGTGCGGGGGTAGCGGCGGCAGCAAAGCAGCTGCCAAGCCGAGCCCGTCGCCAACCGTCAGCAAGGCCGACCAGTATCTGAAGGTCGCCCACGGGATCACGTTCAACGGCAGCCCGACCGATGCTGACTTGCTCGTGTTTCCGCCGAAGTGGTGCGATGCGCTCGATGCAGGGCACAGCACGAAGTGGACATTCGATCTTGGGGGCGGCAACTTGTACCCGGTCGGGGATGATTGGGGGACGGTGAGCCAGGATGCGAACTCGCTGCTCGTGGCCGGAGTGAAGGCGTACTGCCCAGGCAACTTGAAAGTAGTGACAGACGAGTTGCGGGCGTCGGGCGAGTACTGACCGTGGCGCAGCAAGGCCCCGTCCGGGAGGGTTCCGGGCGGGGCCTTCGTCATGCGGTGGGCAGTTCGTCCAGGCGGCGGGTTAGGTCGTCGAGTCCCCGCCGGATCTCCGTGAGCTGGATCTCAATGGCGTTCTTCGTGAGCCCGTCGGCGTTGGGTGCAGCGCTCAGGCGCCTCAGTGCCGTCTGGACGCTGATGGCTGCGTCGGTGAGGGCTGCGAGGCATTCCTCGGATTCGTGCCGGTAGCCGCGCTGCGGCGTGCTGCTCATGTGGTCGGCTCCTCGCCCGGACGCACCGGGCCCGCGCTGGGGTCGTGGCGGTACAGCCACAGCGCGCCGTCATCGCCCCGGTTGACCTCACGCCGATAGAGGTGCAGGGTCATCCCGGCGCTCGATGACTGGTCCTGACGGCCCGTAGTCCACACGTTTCCGGAGTGCACCGCCTGGAACACCTTGTGTGTGAGCGGCGGGTCCAGGGGGTCACCCTGGATTGCGATGCGGCGGCCGTCGGCCGGGCCGCCGAGCAGTTCGATCTCCACGCTCATGCGTTCTTCTCCTCGCTGCCCACCGGGCGCTTCCTCTGCGGCCACGTCGTGATGCCCTCGTAGTGGCGTCCGGCATGCCCGGCAGGCAGCTCGCAGCGCTCTTTGCCGCTGCTGTTCGGCGCGTCGCCCGGGGCGTTGCACGCGTTGGCGCTGCGGGTCCACGGTCCGGCGGCCGGGCGCTCCGGGAGCTTGGCTCCGGGGCGGCGCATGTACCAGCGCATGAACTCGCGGATGACACGGCCGCGCGGGCTGCGGCCCTCGGGGTGCACGGCGCGGGTGGCGGCCTCGAACGGCTCCCATTCGTCGTCGGGGGCGCGGAACTTTCGGGGGGTGTCGTACTCGGTTTCGGCGGTGGGTTCCATGCTGGCAGCTTACCCGAGATTGTAGCCACAAACGAGTGTCTTCATCCTCTTGCTTTGTGGCCACAAATGGCGTAGCTTTGTAGCCACAAGGAAGCGAACGAGGGGGACCACATGAACGCCGCAGCCACCACCCACCAGCACACCAACTGCCTCCGCTGCGGCCGCACCCTCCGTTCCGCCAAGTCAGCCGCTCTGGGCTACGGCCCGAGGTGCGCCCGCCACATCCGCACCGCCACCGTCGACACCACCGACTACAAGGCCCACCAGATCGCCTCCGCCCGCGAGCTCATCGAAGACGGCGCGATCATCCCCCTCCGCAGCGTCATCTTCATCGCAGTCAGCACCGACGGCACCGAGACCTACAAGACCGCCCCCACCGCCTGCACCTGCCCCGCCGGCACGAAGGGCTCCCGCTGCTACCACCAGCTCGCCGCCCGCCTCCTGCTCGCCGCCTGAACCCGAAGGAGCCCGCCATGACTGCCACCGTCCGCGAGATCCGCCACGAGGTCCGCATCGACCTCACCGACGCCCCCAAGCTCACCAACATCGTCGGCAATACCCGCCGGCCCCTCGGCCTGCGCCTCATCTACGGCCTGCGCGCCGACATCACCCGAGTCGACATCACCATCGAGTACGACGACGCTGCCGAACACTGGCCGCCCGTCGCCGACATGCCGGAGTGGCTGAGTCAGATCATCGAAGAGCAGCGGCCCCGCGACGTGGACGCCCCGAACGACTTCCGGCCCACTGGCATGGGCGGATGGGCGATCGACGCGGGCAAGCGCCGCCCGACCCCGACGTTCCCCGGCGGCGGCTTCTGATTCACCGCACGCCAACTGGCCGCGAGCATGTCGTTCGCGGCCTGACCTATCCACCCGAATCCACCGCGATCGCCCGCCCGAGCACGAGAAGATGCTCCGCAGCGACTCCGCGCCCAACGTCCACAGAGGTTGCACCCGTGCGTCTTCGGATTTCCATCCCGCTCCCCGGCCCGTTCTCCATCGGCGGATCAATCCCGCTCATCAGCCGCCGGCGCCGGCGCCGGTCCGGCTCCAGCTCAGCGGCCGATGTCTTCAAGCTGATCGGCTACATCGTCGTCGCGGAAGCGTGGCTCGCCTGGTGGTGCGTCAAGCCGTTCTACCTGCTCGGCGTTCTCGTCCACCGGAAGGTCACCGGGCGGAACACGCCCGTCTGGCGGTCCCGCAACGGCTGGTGGTAGACCGCCCCGTCCCCACGCACTGTCGCACCCATCCGGTAGACCAGACCTCAGCCACCACCGAAAGGGAACCCCATGACCACCGGCGCCCAGTACGGAAGCTTCGCCCTGCACTGCCCCGACGCCTCTACCACCCGCAGCCTCCACGACTACGTGGCCGTCGCGCTCGGCGAGTACGCCAGCGCCTACGACATCGACGGCCTCGCCGACGCCTACCGGGACGCGATCAACAAGGAGTTGGAGCCCACCGGCGTGAGCATGCACGGCGACGAGTTCTACGGGCCGCACCCGGTCGTGGACGTCGATATCGCCGCAGCGTTCGAGGCAGTCGACTTCTGGGCGCTGGCCCCCCAGTTCGACAAGAGCACGCAGCGCTAACCCCGCGCACGCCGAAGGCCCGCATTCCCCGGACGCCCAGTCAGGGAAGCGGGCCTTCACCGCGTGCACCACCGTCCACCAGTTGCACACCCTCGTTACCATCAGACCATGGAAACCGGTAACGAGCCACCCGTACCGGCCGAGCCCGCCCACGAGCAGCCCGCCGGCCACACCACCGGCGACAGTCAAGCCAGGGCCCGCGACGGGCAAAACCGGTTTGTCCGCACCCTCGAAAGCGCGGCCCGCGACGCCCAAGCCGCCCAACTCCGCGCCGAAGGCTGGACCCTGGCCGCGATCGCGGAAGAGCTCGGCTACTACGACAAGAGCACCGCACGTAGGGCCATCCGCGGAGTCCTCCGCGAGATCGTCCGCGAGCCAGCCGAAAAGCTGATCGCCCACGAAGCTGAACGCCTCGACACCCTGTACGAGGAAGCCCTCGAAGTCCTCCTGCGCGACCACGTCACCGTCTCCCACGGCAAGGTCATCAAGGACGACGACGGAAACGTGCTCCTCGACGACGGACCGAAACTCGCCGCGATCGACCGCCTCGTCAAGGTCCGCGAGTCGTACCGCAAACTCCTCGGCCTCGACGCGCCCTCCCGCGTGAGCGTCGACGCGCAGCAGCTCGGCGACGAGATCAGCGCCCTCCTCGACCGCGGCACCGCCAGTGACGACGCCAGCAGCTGACATCGAGCGGATCCGCTCCCAAGTCGGCCAGCTTGTGCGCGCGGGCGACACCCGCCAGTTGAAGATGCTCCGCGACCAGTTGAAGACCCTCGTCGACCGCAACGCCCTCGCCGGCCGGACCGCGAAGTACGGGGCGCACCCGGTGCGCTGGGTGGAGGAACGCCTGGGTCAGACGGTGTGGTCGAAACAGCGGGAGATCCTCAACGCGGTCCGCGACCACCGTCGTGTCGCCGTCCGCTCCGGGCACGGTGTGGGGAAGTCGTGGACGGCCGCGCTCATCGCGTGCTGGTGGCTCGACACGCATCCGCCCGGTGAAGCCTTCGTGGTGTCCACCGCGCCGACGTTCTCGCAGGTGCGGGCGATCCTGTGGCGGTACATCCGCAAGCACCACCGCGCCGGACAGCTCGCGGGCCGGGTCAACCAGACCGAGTGGCTCATCGACGACGAACTCGTCGGCTACGGCCGGAAGCCCGCAGACACCGACACGGACGGTTTCCAGGGCATCCACGCCCGCTATGTCTTGGTCGTGTTGGACGAGGCGTGCGGCATCCCCGAGCAGCTGTGGACCGCGGCCGACGCGCTCGCTACCGGCCCGGACTGCCGGATCGTCGCGATCGGTAACCCGGACAACCCTGCGTCGCACTTCAGGCGTGTGTGCACGCCCGGGTCGGGCTGGCATCAGATGGCGATCAGCGCCTTCGACTCCCCGAACCTGACCGGCGAGGACGTCCCGCACGAGATGTCCGCGGCGCTGGTCGGCCGGGAGTGGGTGGAGGAGAAGGCGAAGGAGTGGGGCGAGGAGAACCCCGTCTACCGCTCCAAAGTCTTGGGCGAGTTCTCCGAGGACGGCCCCAACCAGGTCGTCCGCGGCTCCGACATTGCCCGCTGCCGCCTCCCATGGGACAGCCGCCCGCCCGCCGACAAGTTCCTTCCCGTCGAGCTCGGAGTCGACGTCGGCGGCGGCGGAGACGAGACCGTCATCCGGGAGCGCCGCGGGTTCCAGGCCGGCAGGGAGTGGCGGGCGCACACGGACCGGCCCGAGCAGATTGCCCCGCTGGTGTTGCGGGCGATCCGTGAGTCCGGGGCGACGGCGGTGAAGGTCGACAGCATCGGTATCGGCTTCGGTGTGATCGGCGAGCTGCGGAATGCGGCGAACCGGGGCGAGCACAATGCGCGGGTCGTCGGCGTGAACGTGGCTGAGGCGGCGTCGCAGTCGGACAAGTTCATGAACCTGCGGGCCGAACTGTGGTGGGAGCTCGGCCGGGGCCTGTCGGAGTCGGGCGGCTGGCATCTGGCCACGATGGACAACGCGGATACGACGGTGGCGCAGTTGCTGGAGCCGCGGTGGGACGTGGACCCGAAGGGGCGGATCCGGGTGGAGCCGAAGGACGAGATCAGGAAGCGGCTCGGCCGGTCGCCGGATAACGCGGATGCGTTGCTGCTGGCGTTCTATGCCGCGGGCCGGACACGAGTGAGGTGGCTGTGATGAGGGACCTTCGCGTGAACCCCAAGAAGCTGAAAGATTTGCGGCCAGCATCCATGTTGACAGGAGGATTTACACTCATCACAGCAGGATGCTGGAATATCTTCGGAACCGGGGTTGGTCTCATCGCCGGAGGAGTCCTCACCTGCGTCCTGCAATGGGTGCTCGACAGCGACTGATGAGGGAGGTGGCCGGTGGGCAAAACCCTCTTCGGCTCCCTCGCCAACGCATTGCGCACCCGCCCCACCGCCACCCCGGTCCCCTTCGCCTCCCGCCACCAGTCCTACGGACACAGCCTCTTCGGCTCCAACCGCGGAACCACCGCCGAACTCGGCGCCATGGGCTCCGTCTCCACCCTCTTCGCCATCGTCAACCGCACCGCGAAGGCCGAGGCCGGAGTCGAGTGGGGCCTGTACCGGAAGGCGAAGTCCGGGAAGAAGGAAGACCGCGTCCAGGTCACCTCGCACGCGGCCCTTGACCTGTGGGACAAGCCGAACGCGTTCTACACCCAGAGCGTGTTCGTGGAAGCTGTGGCGCAGCACAAGCAGCTCACGGGCGAGCAGTGGTGGGTGATCGGCTACAACGAGCGCTCCACGATCCCGCTGGAGTTGTGGCCGGTGCGCCCGGACCGGATGACACCCGTCCCGGACCCGGAGACGTTCCTGTCCGGGTACATGTACACGGGCCCCGACGGGCAGCAGGTCGCGTTGCGGAAAGAAGACGTCATTTTCATCCGCACCCCGCACCCGGAGGACCCGTACCGCGGTATCGGCCCGGTGCAGGCCCTCCTCACCGACTTGGACGCGGTGCGCTACAGCGCTGAGTGGAACCGGAACTTCTTCCTCAACTCGGCTGAGCCCGGCGGGATCATCGAGGTCCCCAACGGCCTGTCCGACGCCGAGTTCAACGAGCTCCGCGACCGGTGGAACGAGCAGCACAAAGGCGTCGCCAACGCGCACCGCGTCGCCATCTTGGAACACGGGCAGTGGAAGGACCGCAAGTTCAGCCAGCGGGACATGCAGTTCGCTGAGCTCCGCGACGTCGGCCGCGAGATCATCCGCGAGGCGTTCGGATTCCCGAAGCCGATGTTGGGCAGCACGGACGACGTCAACCGGGCCAACGGCGAGTCCGGCGAGCGCATGTTCGCCCGCTGGCTGATCGTCCCCGACCTCGAAGCGATGAAAGACGCGCTCAACAACCAGCTCCTGCCGCTGTACGGGCCGACCGCAGCGGGCCTGGAGTTCGACTACGCCAACCCGGTCCCGGAGGACGTCGACAAGGACGCAATCCAACTGACCTCCCGCTCCAACGCTGCCGCAGCCCTGGTGCAGGCCGGGTTCGACCCTGCGGGCACCCTGTCTGCGGTCGGCCTCCCCGACATCGCGTTCACACCGCCCGCGGCACCGCCCGCCGCGGCCGGCCCCGCCCCGGCGGCGCTGCTCCACCGTCCGCAGGCGGCGCTCCCCGCGGCCCGGACCGAGTGGGACATCGCGGTCGCGCAACTCCTCAACACCCAAGACACGAGCGCCCTCGACCAGGTCCGCGCCGACCACGACGACGCCCTCTCACAACTCCTCGACCGGTGGATCCCCATCGAAGACAGGTGGATCAACGCCCTCGGCGACCAGATCCGCACCGCCGTCGACGACGACGACACCGCCGCCCTCGCCTCCCTCACCGTCGACAGCGACCACGCGGCCGATGTCCTGCGGGAAGCACTCGGCGGGATGGCGAAGCGCGCGGCCGGCCGGATGGTTGATGAGGCGGCAGCGCAGGGCGTCACCGTGGACGCACCGGAGTTGGACGAGGCTGTGACGAACCGGCTGGATGCCGGAGTGCTGCGGGCGGTGTTCGGGTCTGAGCTGGTAGGGATCGCTGCGGCGACGGCTGGGCTCCTCGGGTCCGGGCTGGCGTCGGCTGCGGGACGTGAGGCGCTGCGGCTGCTCACGCCGGGCGCGGACGGCGCGGGCGTGGCACGCCAGGTGAAGAGCTTCCTGCGGGGCCTGTCGAACCGTTTGAAGCTCGATCAGTTGGGTGGGGCGCTGCACCGGGCCACGAACGTAGGCCGGGTCGCGACGCTGGAGGCCGCTCCGGTCGCCACCTATACGGCCAGTGAAGTCAACGACGCGAACCGGTGCACACCTTGCTCGGAGATCGACGGTACCCAGTTCGCCGACTTGGACGCGGTGCGTGCCGCGTACGGCGCCGGACCGTATCGGCTGTGCCAGGGCGGGATTCGCTGCCGCGGGACTGTCGTGGCGACGTGGGACACGACGGGAGATAACGAATGAGCCGGATGTCGGGCCTCATGCTGCCCGCCAACCTCACCCAGGTTGCTGCGCGGCATCGCGAGCAGGCGGACAAGCTGCGCGCGCAGTACGGGGTCGAACCGCCGCGCTGGTACCGCATCACCAACGCCGCTGCATCGGACGAGGCGGAGGTAATGCTGTACGACGAGGTTGGCGGGTGGTTCGGTGCGTATGCCGACGAGTTCATCGACGAGCTCGCGCAGATCACCGCGCCGCGCCTGAGGGTGCGGGTCAACTCGCCTGGCGGGTCAGTGTTCGAGGGCATCGCCATCGCCAACGCGCTCCGGGGCCACCCGGCGGATGTCACGGTGCAGGTCGACGGCCTCGCAGCGTCGATCGCGTCCGTGATTGCCCTTGCGGGCGACCGGCTGGTGATGCAGCCGAACAGCATGCTGATGATTCACGACGCGAGTGGCATGTGCCTTGGCGACGCGGCGGACATGCAGCAGATGGCCGGGCTCCTCGACGCGATCTCGGACAACATCGCGTCCGCGTATGCGGCGAAGGCCGGAGGGACTGCGGCCGACTGGCGGGCCCTCATGCAGGCCGAGACCTGGTACAGCGCGGACGGGGCGGTGGAAGCGGGGCTCGCGGATGAGGTGGGCGCGCAGCGTGGTGCTGCGGCTGAGCCGGACGCCGAGCCTGACCCGGAGATGCGGCAGGAGTACGACCTCACCGCCTACGGCTACCAGGGCCCGTCGCAGCCGAAGGCGCCAGAGCCGACGCCGACGCTGGTCATCAGCATCGCGGACGCCCTCGACGAGGACACCATGGCGCGGCTGCGGGCCGCGGTTCAGCCCCCGGCCGCCGAGCCCGTTGTCGAGCCGGAGCCGGTGGTGGAGCCGGAAGCCCCGGCCGAGCCCGAGCCTGCTGCCGAGCCCGAGCCCATCAAACCTGCCGAACCCGCGGAACCCCAACCGGAGCCCGCAAACGACGACTGGACGGCCATGGTCGCCAGCCTCATCCCCGACGACACCGACGGCTGGTCGGCGCTCGTCTCCAACCTGATCGAGCCCGACACGTCGTCCAGCGCGGCGACGGCCTGAAGGAGGCAACTGTGGCACCCACGATGACCATCCCGCGCAACGCCGACGAACTGGCGGAGATGCTCGCGGACGGCGCGAAGCTCCGCGAGGTCATGGCCAGCAAGGAGTCCCTGACCGAGTTCATCACCGCGTACGGCAACGCTCTCCAGGGCGAGGGCACTGACCTGAACAGGCTGGTGGCCGAGGAGACGCAGAAGGTTTTCGCGCAGATGATGCGCGAGAACGGCATGTCCGACGCGAAGGACGGCATCCAGCGTCTGGACCTGGACCCGCAGGCCAAGCGCAAGGGCGGGATGCTCACCTCCCACCGGCAGGGCACCGCCCACAACCCGACCGCGCCCGGTGCTGCGGTCGACAAGCACTTCGAGAACTCGATCGACTACGTCCGCAACATCTGGCACAAGAACGCGAGCCCCGACGCCGAGAAGCTCGGCGCGCTCCGCAACGCCGCGAGCAGCGTCAGCCCGGCCGACGGCGGGTTCCTCGTCCCGGAGACGCTCCGCTCGCAGCTCTTGCAGCTGGCGCTGGAGCAGGCCGTCGTCCGGCCGCTCGCCACCGTCGTCCCGATGGAGTCGGCCCGGGTCCCGTTCCCGATGATCGACACCACCACGAACGCAGGCAGCGTGTTCGGCGGCATGGTCGCCTACTGGGGTGAGGAAGGCGCAGCCCTCCAGGACTCCAACCCCAAGTTCGGCCGCGTCGAACTCGACGCGAAGAAACTGACTGGTCTGTCAGCCGTCCCGAACGAGCTGCTCCAGGACTCCATCACCTCGTTCTCCGCGCTCATCGAAACGCTGTGGCCGAAGGCCCTCGCGTTCGAAGAGGACAACAAGTTCCAGACCGGGTCGGGTACAGGCGAGCCCCTCGGTTTCCGCGGCGCGGGCAACTCGGCCGCCGTCACGGTGACCCGCACCACCGCCAGCAAGATTCAGTACCTGGACGTCGTCGCCATGTACGCCCGGATGCTGCCCTCCTCGCTGGGCAACGCCGTGTGGATGTGCTCCCCGGACGCGCTGCCGCAGCTGCTCCAGCTGTCCCTCACCGTCGGCACCGGCGGTAACTCGGTCTTCGTCGTCAACGCCGCAGCCGGGATGCCGATGAGCATCTTCGGAAGGCCACTGATCATCACCGAAAAGGGCGGCATCCTCGGCTCCCGAGGCGACCTCGCGTTCGTCGACCTGTCGTACTACCTGGTGGGCGACCGTCAGATCATGACCGCCGACAGCTCCACGGACTACAACTTCGGCACCGACAAGACGACGTTCCGCATCATCCAGCGCGTCGACGGCCGCCCGTGGATCCAGTCCGCGATCACCCCCGCCAACGGCTCCACCAGCACGCTCTCCCCGTTCGTCGAGCTCCTGTAACACCCCTCGGCCGCCGCCGGCATTCACACCCCGGCGGCGGCCACGACCGGGCCGGCAGTGTCGCCCCGGACCGGACCCTAGACGGAAGGAACACCCCATGTCTCAGCGAGCACTCGGTCGACTGTTCAACCCCACCCCCGCCGCAGACGGCGTGTGGATCGCGCTGAAGGGCGCCGCGGCAGGCGTGACGTTCTCCTGCTACCTCGCGGGCGCAGTCGGCGACACCTACACGCTCCAGGAGGCCAAGGACTCCGGCGGCACCGGCGCCCAGAACCTCGCGATCATCACCGAGTACCACACGAACACCGGGAACGCGTCGGACGCGTGGACCCGCAGGACGCAGGCGGCCGCGGCCACGATGGTCACCGCTGCTGCGGCGACGCAGAACGCGGCCGTGGTTGAGGTGGAGGGCACCAGCCTCAGCGACGGCTACCGGTACGTGAAGCTCACCAGCACCGGCGCCGGCACCGTCACCGCGATTCAGCGGGACCTCGGCGTCATGCGCGCCCCGGCGAGCCTGCCCGCCACGGGGGCCTGACATGGCCCTGTGGGAGTGCGCGGAATGCACCACCAAGTACTCGGTGGGCGCCCCGCAGTGCCCGCAGTGCGACTCGGTGGTGCGGGTCAACGAGAACACCCAGCCCGAGGAGGAGTCAGAGATGGCGAAGGTGACCGTGCACGGCGGCGCCAGCAATGCGGCCGCTGACGAGCAGGAGGCAGGTGAGGACGTATCAGCTGGGAACAGCTCATCGACATCGTCCGAGAAGGAGCCGAGTTCGCCCGAACCGAGCGAGCAGTCCAGCCCGTCGCCTGCCCGAACGACGGGGAGCCGCTCCAAGAAGGCGGGGACGGACAAGGCCTCTACTGCCCGTGGGACGGGTGGCGGCCAGGCGGACGGTACGTCGGCTGCTGACGAGTCCTGACCCGTTCCGACTACGCACATCGAGAGGAGGTGACGAGAGATGACGACACCCTGGTACGCGACTCGCGAGGAGATCAAAGCGGAGCTGGACGTGAAAGAGACCGCGCGCAGTAACGCCCGGATCGACCGCGCGCTGGCCGACGCGACTGAGGCCGTCGAGGGCCTGACACACCGCGTGTTCTACCCGGTGCAGGACACCCGCAAGTTCGACTGGCCGCCCCGCACCGGGGCCACCCCGTGGATCCTGCGCCTCGACGCAAACGAACTCATCTCCGTCACCTCCCTCACCTCCGGAAGCGTCACCATCGCCCCCGGGAACTACCTCCTGCGCCGGGCCGACGACAAGGCCGAGCCCCCGTACACGCGCATCGAAGTCAACCTCGGCTCCAACGCATCGTTCAGCGGGGGCCGCACCTACCAGCAGGACATCACCGTCACCGGGCTGTTCGGCTACCGCAACGACGAGACAGCGGCCGGCACGTTGGCTGCGCAGGTCGCCTCCGCGGGTGCGACGACCATCACTGTCGACGGGCCCGCGTCCGCGGCGCTCGGTATCGGCTCGCTGCTCCGCATTGACGATGAGCGGATGATCGTCACCGGCCGGTCGATGCTGGACACCGGGCAGGGTTTCGGTGACTCGATGACCGCGACCAGCAATGACGTGTCGATCGGCGCGGCCAACGGCAGCGCCTACGCCGTCGGCGAGGTGATCCTTCGGGACTCCGAGCGGATGCTGATCACCGACATCGCAGGCAACACGCTCACAGTGACCCGCGCGTGGGACGGGTCCGTCCTCGCCGCACACACCGACTCGGCGATCTACGCGCCCCGGATCCTCACCGTGGTCCGCGGTGCGCTCGGTACGACGGCCGCCGCGCACAGCAACGGGGCGGCCGTGGCCCGCTGCGACCCGCCCGGAAGCGTCCGGCAGCTGTGCATCGCGGAGGCCCTCGTCGACCTATTGCAGGGCCGCTCCGGGTACGCGCGGACCGCAGGCTCCGGGGACAACGAGCGCGAGACCAGCGGCAAGGGCCTCGCCGACCTGCGGGCCCGCGTGTACACCAGCCACGGCCGCAAGGCCCGAGTTCGGAGCGTGTGACCATGCTCCTCGACGTCTCCACCAGCAGCCGCGGCCCCCTCTTCGACGGACGGGCCCGCGCCGCCGCGAACGCCTACATCAACAGGCTGGAACGCGACCTCGCCGAAGAAGGCCTGAACATCCTGCGCGGCGAGATGCACCGCGTGTTCCGCAACCCGACTGGATACTACGAGTCCCGCTGCAAGGTCATCGAAGGCCACAAGATCTCCGACAGCCGCGTCGTGTACGGGCCGTGGCTCGCCGGCATCGGCTCCCGGAACTTCCCCGCGACGAAATTCCGCGGCTACGACCACTGGACCGTCACCCGGGACAAGCTCAACGCGCGCAAGCAGGGCATCGGCGAGCGGCTCCTGCGCCGGTACACGGGACGGATGTGATCGCCGTGGCCCTCGATCTCCTCGCCTACCGCAACGCGGCCATGTCGCAAGCTCAGAGCCTCGGCCTGTTCGAGCAAGTGCTAGATCACGAGCCGGTATCGGCGCCCGGTAGCGGGCTGATCTACGCCCTGTGGGTTACCGACGCAGCCCCGATCCCGGCCCGGTCCGGCCTCACCTCGGTGTCGGTACGGCTGGAACTGAACGGACGGGTGTTCATGCCCGCGGACACAGAGCCGCAGGGCGGCGTCGACACCACCGTGACGGACGCCGTGAACGGGCTGATGAACGCCTACGCAGGTGACTTCGAACTCGGCGGGACCGTCGCGGAAGTCGACCTGCTCGGCGCGTACGGCACGCCGCTGCGAGCCCGGTTCGGCTACACGCGGCTCGACTCAACGACATACCGGGTGGCCACGCTCACCATCCCGCTGGTCCTGAACGACGTCTGGAATGAGGTGGCATAGGTGGCCAAAACAGGCGGCCTTGGGGACGCGCTCTACATCGGGGGCAGCGACCTATCTGGTGACTTCACCGCGATCGGCAACGTCGGCGGCGGACCCGCAGCGCTCACGACGACCGGCATCGACAAGGGCGCGATGGAGCGGATCGGCGGCGCGCGTGACGGCCGGCTGGAGGCCTCGTCGTGGTTCAACCCGACGCTGTCCCACCCCGTTTTGTCAGCGCTCCCGACGGCGGACGCGACTGCGATGTACTGCCGCGGTACGACGCTGGGAAGCCCGGCCGCGAACATCGTTGGGAAGCAGGTCAACTACGACGGGACCCGCGGCCAGGACGGGTCTTTCACGTTTGCTACGTCCTTGCAGGCCAACGGGTTCGGCGTGGAGTGGGGCTATCTCCTCACCGCAGGCAAGCGCGTCGACGTCGCCGCGACGAACGGCACGGGCGTCGACTTCGGTCTCGGCAGCCCGCCGCTGTTCAACGGGCAGGGCCTGTTCGGCGCGCAGGCGTACTTGCAGGTGTTCGCGTTCACCGGCACCGACGTCACCGTGAAGGTGCAGGACTCCGCGGACAACGTCACGTTCGCCGATGTCGCGGGGTTCTCCTTCACCGCGGTGACCGCGGCGCCCGGGACGCAGCGGATCGCCACGGCGTCGGGTGCGACGATCCGCCGCTACCTCCGCGCCGTGACCACAACGACCGGCGGGTTCACCTCGTGCACCTTCGCGGTGGCCGCCGTCCGCAACGACGTCTCGACTGTCTTCTAGGGGGCCTGTGATGCAGATGGTGAACCGAATCGACCCGGCGATGCCAGTCGGCGCCTACCAGACGTACAGCATCACCGCGCCTCAGGACACCACGATCGTGGCCGCGTGCGAGCAGGTCGCCTGCCCGGCCTGGCTGAACGGCTGGGACTCCGTCATCGACGAGCGGACCGAGCTCGGCCAGCGGCAGGCCGCGTACATCCGGGGCCAGTCCCGGCGAACGTTCCGCGAGCAGAAGCGCGGCGACGGGCTGACCGTGTTCCGCTTCGAGGCCCACCAGCGCTGCTTCGAAGAGCACCGCACCCGCCCGGAGATCTACCTCGTCCGCGACGGTGACTGGCGGGGTAACCCCACCGGCCGGCAGCGGCAGCACACCCGGCCTGCGGACTGGGTTGAGGACATGACCGAAAACCAGGGCCGCATCGTCGACCTGCAAGAGAAGGGATAACCAGCCATGGCAAAGACCTCGGGTCTCGGGTGGTCAGTGTGCTCGGTCGATGACTCGGCCGGCGTCGTCCGGGCGATCATCAACGACGTCACGAACTTGCAGTTCGCGACCCCGCGCGCTGTCCAGGACATCACCGGTATCGATAAGAGCGCGATCGAGCGGCTCCTGCTCCTCGCGGATTTTTCGATCACGCTGAACATCGTGGCGAACTTCACGGCGAACCAGGCCCACGACGTGTTCAAGACCGTCCCGTCCACGTCGGTGGCCCGGAGCACGACGCTCACCGTCGCTGGCAAGACCCTCGCGAACGAAGTGCTGTACACGGACTACCCGCTCCAGCGGTCCAACTCCGGCGAACTCACCGCGTCGGTGCCCGGAGTCCTCGCCGACGGCAATGTACCTACCTGGAGCTAGGCCCAAGTAATGCAATCCGTCTGCGAGTTGGTCGATAGAATATCCAAGTCATCAAGGCTTGGAGGCCAGGTCATGGGCGGAGCAACGTCCGGGAAGTTCACCGTCAAATCCTGCGGCAAGGCACACGCCTGGTGTGCCGAATGCCGCCCCGCACAGGCGGCCGCACAGCGGAAGCCACCGAAGCCGAGGAAGGAGCACGACAAGCCATGCAGGAACTGCGGACGCTGCGACGCGTGCCTCGGCGTCGAGGCCCCGGAAGGAATGAAGGTCTGCCGGGCGTGCCAGGAGACCAAGCCGCTCAGTGCCTTCGCGCGCCGCAGCGACACGGGCGGCTACCGCAACCAGTGCATGGCATGCCGCAACTCCAGCCAGGTGGCGTCGCGTTGCAGCGGATGCGGCAGCACGTTCGCCCGCCAGAGCACCACCGAACGGAACCTCTGCGCCCGTTGCCGACCGCCGGTGACCAAGCCCTGCGCCCGCTGCGGCAAGGACTTCGTGGGCTCGATGGAACAGCGACGGTACTGCTCCCCGGAGTGCCGCGACGCGACGCTGGAGGACCAGCGGCGCGAGGCCCGCAAGGCGGTGCGCCTGAAAGCTCTGAAGGCGTATGGCGGCGAGGAACCGAAGTGTGTCTGCTGCGGCGAGCGGACCTTCCAGTTCCTCGCACTGGACCACATCAACGGAGGCGGTCGACAGCACCGCCAGGAGACAGGCGGGGGCGGCTTCTACAGCTGGCTGCGCCGCCACAACTACCCGGCCGGGTTCCGGATTCTCTGCCACAACTGCAACTTCGGCCGACAGATCAACGGCGGCACCTGCCCGCATCAGGAGAGATGAGCATGGGCTACAGGACCAAGGTCAAGACCTACACCATCCGGTTCGCCGAAGGCCACGAGCACCACGGGGCCGAGGCCAAGATCCGCGGCATGTCACTCGGCGAGTACATGGAGGCCACCGGCCTCGACGGAGGCGACGGCGACGGGAACGCCGGAAGTCTGAAGAACTTCATCAGCCACCTTGTCAGCTGGAACCTCGAAGACGAGGACACCGGGCAGCCGGTCCCGCCCACCGAGGAGGGCGTCCTGTCGATGGACCACGACCTGATCGTGGCCATGAACAACGCGTGGATCCAGACCCTCACGGGGGTCCACAGCGCCGACCCTTTGCCCGAGAGCTCGACCTCTGGCGAACAGTCCCCGGTGCCGTCGATTCCGATGGAACCCCTGTCCGAGAGCCTCGCGAGCTGAAACGGGCGCGGTGGGTGCTCGGACTGTGCGAACGGTTCAAGTGCCTACCCAGCCAGCTGTACGAGGAGGACACGGATCTACTGCGCCTGATCGCGATCGAGCGGCTCGGCACAGCATCCGAGGAGCCAGGAGGGGAGGTGGGCAATGTCTGATGCCGTGACAATCACAGTGCGGGTCAACGACCAGACCGGGGCCGGTTTTCGGGACGTCGACGGGCGACTTCGCGACATGCACGGCCGGTTCGCGACGGCGGCCGGGGGCATGCAGCAGTCGTCGTCGAAGGCCGATAAGGCCATGGTCGACATGCGGGCGACGATGCTGTCGCTCGCCCCGGCTGCGGTCCCGGTCGCTGCCTCCCTCGCTCCGATCGCAGTGCATGCCGGGGCGGCCGGGCTGGCGGTCGCGGCGTTCGGCGCTGCGGTGATTCCGCAGATCGGGAATCTGAAGGACGCGGCCGGCGCGCAGGACAAGTACACGGCTGCGGTCACGAAGTACGGGGCGCAGTCGAAGCAGGCGCTTCAGGCGCAGCAGTTCGTCGCGGACTCGTTGGCGTCGATGCCTGCGGCAACGCAGCGGGCGTCTGCCGCGTACTCGAATCTGCGGGACACGTTCCACGAGTTCTCCGACAGCAACGCAAAGTTCACGATGGCTCCCGTCGAGCACTCGTTCGCGGTCCTCGGCCAGATCATCCCGAAGCTGACCCCGATGGCTCGGGGCGCGTCGACGCAGTTGGACCGGCTGGTGACCGTCGCGGGCGGCGCGGTCAACACGAGCGGGTTCGACGCGCTGTCGAAGAAGGTCGGCACCTTCGCGAACTCGTCGTTGAAGAGTGCGACGGACGGTGCGATTCACTTCATGCGGGTCATGTCGGAGGGGAAGTCGTCCGGGCCGATCGCGAGTTTCTTCGCCTACGCCAAGGCGCAGGGGCCGGCCGTCAAGGAGCTCCTGACGAACGTGGCCAGGGCGGTCTCCAACCTGCTGCAAGGCGCGTCGCAGGCGGGTCCGGGGCTGCTGTCGCTGGTCAATGCTTTCGCGAAGCTGGTGGCGGCGGTGCCTCCGTCGCTGATCGGCACCCTGATGCAGGTGTACGCCGCGTTCAAGCTGATCAAGCTGGCGGGTGCGGGGATCGGTGCGGCAGCGGAGGGCATCACCTCCCTCCGGACTGCTATCACGGGGCTGACTACGGCGTCGGCTGCTGCGGGCGGCGGAGTGGCGGGCCTGCGGGCCGCGTTCGCGTCGCTGGGCACGGCGACGAAGGCCACGCTCGTGGTTGCGGGGATCGCTGCGGTGGTCGCGGTGTTCTCGAAGCTGTCGTCGATGGGCAAGTCGGCGCCTCCGGACGTCGACAAGCTCACCACGGCGCTGGGCAGGCTCGGCGCCACCGGGCAAGTCACTGGTGAGGCAGCGAGCAAGTTCGGGACGCACTTTGAGAAGCTGAAGTCCCAACTCGACAGGGTGCTCGATCCGAGCGTGGCGGAGAGCGTCAACAACTGGGGTGCCAAGGTCTCTGGGGGGTTGCTGAAGCCTGGCGATGCCACGGAGGAGTTCACCAAGTCCGTTGATGCGATCGACAGTTCCCTCTCCAATCTGGTCCACGGTGGTAAGGCGGATCTGGCGAAGACTGCCCTCGCGGACATGATCAAGGGCATGCGGCCCGATCAGATCGCCAAGTTCAAGGGCAAGCTCGACGACTACAAGTCCGCGCTGGCGGACCAGGCTCTCGAAGCGAAGCTGACGGCCCAGTCGCAGGGCCTGTTCGGGCAGGCGGCTCAGGACGCGGCCACGAAGCTGGACGCGCAGAAGGCATCGGCTGACGGGCTGCGCGGCGCAATCCAGGCCCTCAACGAAGCGCAGCGCCGAGGCTTGGGCGGGATGATCGGCTTCGAGGCGGCCATCGACGCGGCATCGACGGCGGCGAAGGACAACGCAGGCGCCCTCTCGATGAATCACGGGGTCCTCGACCTCAACAGCGAGAAGGCACGGAACGCCGCGTCCGCCCTCCAAGACCTCGCGGACAAGACCGACGGCGCGGCCACCTCCGCGCGGGAGTCCGGTTCCTCGTGGGAGACCGTCAACGGGATCTACACCCGGGGCCGGAAAGCGTTCATCGACTCGGCGATAGCGATGGGCCTCAACAAAACCGAGGCCAAGCAGCTCGCGGACCAGATCCTCGGCATTCCAGACAAGAAGGCCACGACGCTGGAAATGCGCACGGAAGACGCGGTCGCCGGACTCGACTCGGTGCTCGGGGCACTGAAGAAGACCCCGAACGCGAAGAGCGTCACGGTGTCCGCGCTCACGGATGACGCGGTGGGGATGCTGCGCGACCTGGGCCTGAAGGTGACCCGCCTGAAGGACGGACGCTTCCAGGTCACCGCGAACGGGAAGCCCGCGAAGAGTGCGATCGACGCGGTACAGCGGGCGCGGGACGGCCTGAAAGACAAGAGCATCACGCTGTCGGCGCGGGACCGCGCCAGCGCGGCGGCACGCGCGATCCAAGCGGCAATCAACGCGCTCCGCAGCAAGACGGTGACCGTCACGACCGTCCGGGAAACGATCGCGAAGTACAGCACCATCGGCCGGCCTGCGCAGGGCCAGGGCGGGGTGTCGAAGTACGCGACCGGCGGCCACATCACCGGCGGCTCCGGTGTCGAGGACGACGTGCCGCTGCTGGCGATGGGCGGAGAGTTCATCGTCAACAAGCGGCAGACACAGAAGTACCGGTCCATGCTGGAGGCGATCAACGAAGACCGGGTGCCGCACTTCGCGAAGGGCGGCGTCACC
The DNA here is from genome assembly GCF_044768965.1 of Streptomyces sp. NPDC090798. Classification (NCBI taxonomy): domain Bacteria; kingdom Bacillati; phylum Actinomycetota; class Actinomycetes; order Kitasatosporales; family Streptomycetaceae; genus Streptomyces; species Streptomyces sp. NPDC090798. The sequence goes on along the minus strand of NZ_JBIVXA010000001.1, from coordinate 609,167 downwards.
GCAGCGGAGAAGACCGCCCGCTCTGCACTGTCCGGGCAGTTCGGCATCAGCCACTTCGGCCGGATGGCCGGCTATCACACGACCCCGTTCGAGCGGTCCCTCGGGAGCCCCGCAGACCTGGGCAGCCTGACGCAGGCGTTGAACGAGGCCGCGAGTCAGATCCGGGCCGCGTTCCATGGCCGCACCGAGGCCCGCCTGGAGAAGGAACTCAACTCGGTCGGCAAGTCCCTGATCCGCTACGACAAGCAGCTGAACAGCGTCACCCGCAGCCTCGACAGCGCGAAGACGAAACTCGACGGCCTGAAGAACAGCGCGTCGCAACTGTCGGACAGCGTCAAGGGCAACGTGCTGTCGTCGTCGAGCATCACCCAGGGCGTCTCCGCGGGGAGCACCGTCACCGTGGCCTCCCTCATGGGCGGCCTCACCCAGTCCCGCGACAAGGACACCGCGTTCGCAGACGCGCTCAAGGGCCTCAAGTCGAAGGGCCTGGACAAGGGGCTGATCCAGCAGATCGCCGAAGCGGGTGTCAACGGGGGCGGGTTGGAGACCGCGGGCGCTTTGCTGGGGGCTTCGGGGTCGGAGATCTCCTCGATCAACTCCCTTCAGGGGCAGATCGCGAAGGCCGCAGGGTCTGCGGGGAAAACCACCTCGGACGCGGTGTACGGGGCTGCGATCAAGGCGCAGGAGAAGCTCGTCAGCTCGCTGACCAAGCAGCAGGACAAGCTCGAAAAAGCCATGAGCCATCTCGCGAAGGTCATGGAGAAGGCCCTCGCGAAAGCGGTCAAGGGGAAGGCATCGGGCGGCATCGTCGGCGCCGCCGCGTCGGGCGGCCTGCGCGGGGGTCTGACGTGGGTGGGCGAGCACGAGCCCGAGCTCCTCGATCTCCCGGTCGGGTCGCGGGTGTGGTCCGGTCCGGACTCGCGCCGCATGGCCGGCGGGGGTGGCGGCGTGGTGCGGGTGGAGTTGGAGATCCGCTCCAGCGGCTCGTCCCGCTACGACGAGTTCTTGGCCCGGGAGTTGCGTCAGTTCGTCCGCGTCCGCGGAGGCAACGTTCAAGTCGCCCTGATGGGGCGCCCGTAAGGGGAGAGAGATGCATCGCTACAAGTGCTTCAACGGGCCGATGCCCACGATCGCAGCCCAGCAGAAAGTCACCACCGGCACGGCAATCAAGACCATGCTCCAGATCGCCACGCCGAGCACCAGGCAGATTCAGCTCATCTCGTGGGGGTTCACCCTCGACGGGGTGCCTGGGGCGGCCGGGCAGGTCGAACTCGTCCAAACCGATGTGGCCGCGACCGTCACGGCTCACGTTGCCGCGGGTGTCCAGCCGCTGGACCCGAACGCGCCCGCGTCGCTGATGACGCTGAGCACAACGGGCACCGGCTACACCGCCTCGGCCGAAGGCACCACCACTGCGTCCCGCACCTTCGACGTCAACCTCGTCCCGCCGACGGCCGGCGCGACGGACATCAACTACGTCTACCAGTGGATGCCGGACGAGCGGCCGATCGTCGCGATCTCAAAGTTCCTGCGGGTGCGGTGCACATTCGGCGCGGCCGTGAACATGTCGACGTGGATCTGCTGGGACGAGTGACAGATGCCAGGGAGTGTTGCCGCCCGGTCGATGGCCTGGCAGCGCCGCATGGGCGGTGCGCCGGGTCCCCTCGGCGCGTCCGGGGAGGCCTCGACCGGCGCCCCCGTGACGGTGGAGCTGCTCGTCAACGGCGTGTGGGTGGACATCACCCCGTACGTCATGGTCCGCGACGAGCAAGGGCAGATCACCCTCACCCGGGGTCTCCGCGACGAGGGCAACCAGACCGAACAGGCCACCGGCACGCTGCCGCTGAAAAACCAGGACGGAAGGTTCACCCCCCGCAACGCCATGGGCATCTGGTACGGGCTGATCGGGCGTAACCAGCCGATCCGTATCTCGGTCCCGGACGGGATGGGCGGCAAAAGCTACCGGCTGTGGGGTGAAATCCCGAAGTGGCCTGCGTCGTGGGACCCGACAGGCAACGACGTGTGGGTCGACGTGAGCGTCAACGGGATCTTGCAGCGCCTCGCGCAGGGCCCGGCACCGGAACGGTCGGTGATCTACAACGCGGTCGCGAACCCGCTGCCGTCGAGCGTGGTCGCGTACTGGCCGTGCGAAGACCCCTCGGATGCGACGACGATCGCGTCCGCCCTCGTCAGCGGCTCCCGGATGACGATCTCCGGAACCCCGACCCTGGCGAGCTACTCCGGGTTCGGCGCATCGGATCCCCTGCCCGACCTCACCACGAGCTCACTGTCCGGCGGCGTCGTCGCCTACGACGAACCCACCGCGACACAGGTCCGCTTCCTGTGCTTCATCCCCGCTATCGGCCTGTCCGACGGCAAGGTGATCTGCTCGATCGACCAGGTCGACTACAGCCCGGGCTCGGCGCAGTTCTGGGAGCTGTACTACTCCGCGACGTCCACCAGCCTCACGCTGCGCATGAACGCCTCGGACGGCAGTTTCCTCGGGATCGAGCTGCCGCACACCCTCGACGTGCGGGGCCGGCAGATGTACGTGTCGGTGGAGTTCCAGGAGTCGGGGACGGCGATCACCCGCGCGGTGCGGATCACGGACGTCAACACGGGGCTCACGTACTCCGTCACCGACACCGCGAATGTCACCCAGCTGTCGAGGGTGACGAAGGTCCAGTTCGGCCCGGCCAGCCGGTCCGCGGTCGGCCCGAACGGGACCCAGTTCCTGCCCGGAGTGGCCATTGGGCACGTCACCGTAGAGAACGCGATCACCGCGGTGGGAGCACTCGGGGTGCGGTTGAACCCGATCGGCGAGGCAGCCGGGCGCCGCATCCAACGCCTGTGCGGCGAAAACGGCATCGCCGTCGACTGGATCGGCGACCTCGATGACACCGTCGACATGGGCGCGCAGGGCAAGACGAATCCCTTGTCGCTGATGCAGGAGGCCGTGCTCGCCGACGACGGGCTGCTGTACGAGAACCTGGCCGCGCTCGGTCTCGGCTACCGCACCCGGGCCAGCCTGTACAACCAGGACCCAGCGCTGATCCTGAACTACACCGGGTTCAACCTCGCCGAGGTCCCCACCCCGGTAGAGGACGACCGCTACCTCGCCAATAAGGTCACCATCTCGGTGCTCGGGGTCACCGCCACCTACGAGGAAACGGCCGGCCCCCTGTCGACGGCGCCCCCACCGACCGGGGTCGGTGTGTACGGACCGAACGCGGACTCGGCGCTGTCGCTGAACCTTGCGACTTCGGACACTCCGACGCTGCTGGACCAGGCCGCGTGGCGGGTGCACATCGGCACCGTGGACGAAGCCAGGCACCCGCAGATCTCCGTGAACCTGGCGCACGCAAGCATCACCCCGGAGATGCGGCGGGCGATCCTCAGCCTGCGGATGGGCGACCGGGTGCAGGTCATCAACCCGCCAGCCTGGCTGGGTGGGGACACGATCGACCAGTTGGTCCTCGGGTTCGAGGAGTCCATCACGCACTTCGAGCACCGGATCACGTTCACCTGTGCTCCCGCGAGCCCCTACAACACGATCGGCTACCTCGACACAACCGCCCGCTTCGACACGGACGGCTCGCAGCTGCTGACTGCGATCGGCCCGGCCGACACGTCGATGGTCGTCGTCCCGTCGCCGACCCAGACCGTGTTGTCCCCAGGACAGTGGGTGCTGTGGACCACGGACCCGGCCGAGTTCCCGTTCGATCTGCGGCTGGGAGGCGAGGTAGTACGGGCGACCGGAGCGACGCCGTGGCTGTCGGACGCGTTCAGCCGCACCGTGTCGAACGGTTGGGGCAGCGCAGATACGGGGCAGGCGTGGTCGGTTGCCGGCACGGCCTCGGACTACGCGGTCGGAAGCGGGGTGGGCTCCCACATCCTGACCACAGTGACGACCACGCGTAGGTCGTTCATCGATCCGTTCCTCTTCACCAACTTCGACTTCTATGTGGACATCACGACCAGCGCGACCGCGACGGGCGGTTCCCTTTTCGGCGGCCCCGCCGGACGCTACATGGATTCTGCCAACCTCTATACGGCGCGCATGGAGTTCACCACGTCGAACACGCTGATTCTGTCGCTCCGCAAGCTCGTGAACGGGAACGAGACCAGCCTCGGCGTGTACAACCTTCCCGACACCTACGCCCCCGGAACGTTCTTCCGGATCCGATTCCAGGCGCAGGGCTCGGTGTTCAGGACGAAGGCGTGGCTGGCGTCCGGTGTCGAGACTCCGGAGTGGCAGATCTCCGTCGTCGACGGAGACATTTCCACAGCGAATTTCATCGGGCTGCGATCGTTCTCAGCGTCTTCGAACACGAACGTGAATCCGTCCGTGAATTACGAGAACGCCAACATCATCAACCCGCAAACCTTCACCATGACCCGTTCTATCAACGGCATCACAAAAGCCCACGCCGCGGGCGAGGACGTCCGCCTCGCCAACCCGACCATCATCTCCCTGTAAGGAGCCATCGTGCCCGAGGCCTATCCCACGCCCCTCGCAGGGCAGCGGCTCACCGCAGGCCTGCTGCGGTCGATGCAGCCACAGGTGGCCCGCAAGACCGCTGACACTGCACGTTTCGCGACGACGACGCTGGCGCTTGACCCGCACATCCAATTCACTGCGGTCGCGGGCGCGGTGTATGCGTGGAGTGGCTGGTTGAAATTCGATGCTGACCTCACCGGGGACATCATCGTTGGTTTTTCCGTGCCGTCCGGGTCGCTCGGTGCGTGGGTCGGCTCTGGTGCCGGTACCACTGTCATTTCCGGCACTGCGGGCGGCGGCACTCAGCAGAACGCCGGGTCGACATGGGGTTACACCGTTCGTACCGAGTGGACCGACATCGGAAATACCCGCACATACGGCGGTCTTGGCGCAGGAAATGCGCTCACGGTGATGCTTAATGGGACTTTGCGTGTCGGGGCCACGGGCGGCACGTGGGGTATGACGTGGGCGCAGAGCGTGTCGAGTGCCACTGCAACGACTGTTTTCACGGATAGCTGGATTTCGTCCCAGCGCATCGCCTGAAGGGGCCTTTCCGTTATGGCAAGTTATGTGATCACGGGACGCAATAAGAGTGGCGAGCCGGTGCTGTCGGTGAACATCGACGCCATAAGTCAGGAACCGCCTGTCGTTGATGAGGTCGATGTGGTGAACGCGGTCCGCGTGTTCATTGCTGGGACGGCTGGTGTGGTTTCAGTGGTGGCGCAGAAGTACGAGCAGGTCATCACGGTCGTCTGACCCCCCCGGTTTTAAGAAGATCCACACCAGGACCACTCAGGCACATTGGCGAGACGAACCGTATCGTCTCCAGTAGTGAGCAGGACCCGCCGTCCGAGGAGCCCCATGACCACCCACCACATCACCGAGCAGCCCGGCCAGCCATACCGGCTCGGTCGCCACGTCGAGCACGATCCCCGGTCCCTCGCGTACGCGCACGGCGTGCTGCCTCATTCGGCGATCAAGACCGTCGAATGGGCGCGACGCACGCCGATCCTCGACCAGGGCCAGTTGGGCTCGTGCACAGGCAACGCAGGCACGGGCCTGCTCGGCACGGACTCCGCGGGCCGGACCGGGTGGACCTCGGTCACCATCACACCGGCCGCGGCCGCAGCGTCGCACGGCGCGTTCACCGCGGGAGTCCACCCGCTGGACGAGGCGTTCGCGATCTCCCTGTACGCGCTGGCAACCGTCCTCGACGGGGTGTCCGGCACGTACCCGCCGGACGACACCGGTTCCACGGGGATCGGGGTGGCGAAGGCCCTGAAGGTATTGGGGTTGGCGACCTCGTACACGCACGCGTTCTCGATGGCCGCGCTCAACTCGGCACTCCAGTCCGGGCCGGTGATGATCGGCATCGAGTGGCTCAACAGCATGTTCGACACGGCCACCGACGGACGGATCCTCGTCGACCGGTCATCCGGTGTCGCGGGCGGGCACGAGATCGAACTCAACCGGTTCGACGCGGCGGCCGGCGAGTACTGGATCACGAACTCGTGGGGCACGTCGTGGGGTGCGAAGGGCTGCGGCTACTTCACCGCGGCCGACCTGACGTGGCTGCTGTCGCAGCAGGGCGACGTCACCGTCCCCGCGTGGGCGACCGCCCCGACCCCAACTCCGGCGCCGGCGGACCCCGATCTGGCGATGGCGCTCGCCGCTCGCTCCTGGCTCAACGCGAAGGGACTCTGACCATGCCTCAACTCTGGATGCCCGGGGCAATACGGGCCGACGTCGGGGACCACGCCCCATGCGACACGCAGTACCCGGCGAAGGCGATTGCGCACATCACCTGGGACAAGAACGCGACCGCGGCCAAGCCTGTCGACCTGGTGCCGTTCGCCAACCTCAAGTCCTACTTCACCGGCGGCGGCATCGGGGTGGCCCCGCACATCCTGTGGGACCCCTTCACCGGTGCGTTCGCGCAGTTCTACCCGGCCGACTCCCGCTCGAAGTCCGTGGTCGACCTCGCCGGCGGGACGCGAACGAACCGCGCGGGGAAGGTGGTCATCCAGATCGAGGCCGTCTTCTTCCCGTACTGCCGGGTCGACGGCAAGGTCTACGCGCAGCTCGACGACACCCCGTGCAAGGGCTGGCAGCAGCTCCAGGACTGGGTCACCTCGTGGGGCGTCCCGCAAGCGTGGCCCATGGGCCGTCCCACCGACTTCACCCCGCACCGCAACGAGCACGTGTGGGAGACCGAGGACGGCTGGTACGGCCACAGCCAGGTCCCCGAGAACACGCACGTGGACCCCGGCTCCTGGCCCGAGTTCATCAAGGCGCCGAAGCCCCCGCAGAAGCCGACGGACGAGCCGTTCCCCGGGACGCCGTTCTTCAGGGCCGGCCACCGGTCCCCGATCATCGCGGCCATGCACCGCAGGCTCGTCGCGGTCGGCTGCAACCAGTACGCGTCGTCCGCGAACGCCGATGTCTGGGGCCCTGGTGACGAGCGCTCCTACGCGGCCTGGCAGCGGAAGCTCGGTTACACCGGCTCGGCCGCGGACGGCATCCCGGGCCCGGCGAGTTGGTCAAAGCTGCACGTCCCCAACGTCTGACCCATCTCACCGAACTGGAGTTCCTCATGAACGTCAACCTCGACAAGGCGTACTGGCTCGGCCTGCTCGTCTCCGTCGTCCTCCCGGTCCTCGTCGGCCTGGTCACGACGAGAGTCACCAGCCCGGGCATAAAGGCCGTGCTGCTCCTCGCGCTGTCCACGGCGACTGGGTTCGTCGTCGAGTACGCGGGCCCGCACGACGCCGGGTACAGCGTGGGTACGGCGGCCGTCCTCGCCCTCGTCTCCTTCGGTACGGGCGTGCTGAGCCACTTCGGGTTCTGGAAGCCCGTCGGCGTCGCGGGCCGGGCGCAGGACTCGTTCGTCAAGGTGGCCTGACCGCGTCCATATAGGAGGCCCTGTTGGACGCCACCACCCTCGGCGCGGTCCTCGCCTGCGTGGGCGTGCTGTCCGGCTCGGTGGTGGCGTTCATCGGGAAGCGGGGAGAGACCCGCAACTCGCTCACGGACCAAGTCCAAGAGGAACGCGACGGCCTGGCGCGGCGCCTCGCTGAGAAGGACGTGCAGATCGCCGCGCTGGAGCAACAGCGCCACGACTACCTCGTCAGGATCACCCAGCTAGAGATAGAGAACATCCGACTCGGAGGAAACCCCACCCCATGACCCGAACCGAGCGCACGATTGTCCTGCACTGGCGCGGCATCGCCACGGCGTGCGCGATCGTCGCTCTGTTCGGCATCTCGTGGGCGCTGTGGCACCGCATCGATACCTCGGACCGCAACTATGCGGCGGCCACGGCCGAGGCGAACAAGCGGGGCGACGCGGTGTCCACGCTCGCGGGGGACGTGCGCGCGCTGCGGGCGCAGGTGAGGGCGCGGGGTGGGACTCCGGTGGCTCCGGACCCGAGCAAGGCCGTGGCGGATCTGCCCGCCCGTACGACAGTCCCGGTGCCGATACCAGGCCCGACAGGGCCGGCAGGAAGCCCCGGCCCGTCTGGTTCCCCGGGTTCTCCGGGTGCGACGGGGGCGGCAGGTGTGCCGGGGTCCGCTGGCAGTCCTGGAGTGGTCGGTCCGAGCGGTCCGGCTGGTCCTGCCGGTCCTGCGGGGGCTCAGGGCGCGCAGGGCCCGGCTGGGCCTGCGGGGCAGGACGGGGCGGACGGGCAGGACGGGCGGGATGGGCAGACCTGCCCGGACGGATACAGCTTGCAGGCCCCGTCGTATGACCCGGATGCGCGGGTGTGCCGGAAGGATGGGGCGCCGCAGCCGAGCCCGTCGCCGTCGGGGCTGTTGTCGCTGGGGCTGGACCCGACCCGTCGCCAGTACGTCTAGGCCGCTTCGACGATCTCGGCCCGGACCGCGGTCGCCCACTCCACCAACAGCCGCTCGTACTCGGCCCGTTCCAACGCGGTGAGCTCCGTCCCCTCACACGGCCACAGCGCCCGGATCGCCTCGTTCACGACCGCAGCAGGCCGCACGGAGCCGCTAGGCAGAGGGGTGGGGGACATGCGACAAGCGTAGCCGCAGACACCGACAAGCCACCCAGTCGAGCAGCGGCCTGCCCCGAGCCCTCACATGGAAAAGGTCCCGCCCCATACCCTGACAGTGACGAGCTGTTCAGAGAGGGGCGAGACCGTGCCTACCGATGCTACCCCCGACCCGTACGCCGACCCGCTGGTGTTCGGCCAGAGACTGCAAATCCTCCGTACCCGCCGCGGCCTGACCCGCGACCAACTCGGCGGACTGGCCGGACGCTCCGGGTCCTGGGTCAAGGGCGTAGAGACCGGCCGGCTGAAAACACCGCGGCTGGAGGTCGTGCTGCGGCTGGCTGAGATCCTCCGCGTCCGCGATCTGTCCGACCTCACCGGGGACCAGTCCGTGCACGTCGACCTGTTCACCGGCCCTGGGCACATCCGCCTCCCCGAGGTGAAAGCAGCGATCGACGCGTTCCCGCTCGGCTCCCGCCGCGAGGCGCCGCCGGCCGCGCACCTCCGCGCCCGGCTGGCGCGCGCTTGGGCGGCCCGCCACTCCGCGCCCAACCACCGCGATGTTGTGGGCGCGCTGCTGCCCGACCTGATCCGTGACGCGCAGGCCGCGGTCCGCCAGGCCGAGACCGGGGCGGACCGGAGGGCGGCGCACGCAGTCCTCGCCGAGGTGTACAGCCTCAGCCAGTTCTTCGTGGCGTACCAGCCGGACGCTGCCCTGCTGTGGCGCGTCGCCGAGCGCGGCCTCATCGCCGCGCAGGAGTCCGAGGACCCGCACGCGATCGGCGTCGCCGCATGGCTCGCCGCGCAGGCCCACCGCGACTCCGGTCCCGCGCACTACGACGCGGCCGACGAGGTCAACCTCCAGACCCTGGCGTTCCTCGAACCGCTCCTGCCCGACGCACCGGACGATGTCCTGGCCATCACTGGCGCGCTGACGTTCGAGGCCGGATACACCGCGGCCCGCCGCGGGGAGACCGGCACGGCATGGCGCTACTGGGACCAGGCCCGCAGCATGGCGGCCCGTCTGCCTGCGGACTACTACCACCCGATCACGAGCTTCTCGCAGGCCATCATGGGCGCCCACGCGGTCACCGTGGCCGTCGAGCTACACCAGGGCGGGGAGTCCGTACGGCAGGCGGCTGCCGCGGACGCCGTGGTGATCCCGTCCCGCCCACGGCGGGCCCGGCACCGTATCGAGGAGGCGCGCGGCTACCAGCTCGACGGACAGCCCGATGTCGCCCTGGCCACGCTGGCGCAGGCGCACGAGGCCGCCCCGGAGACCATCCGGTACAACGGCTACGCCAAGCGCATCGTCCTGGAAGAGACCGAAGCGAAGAGTCCCGCCCGGCGGCGGCGCGCTTCCGACCTGGCGGTGAAGCTGGGTCTGCTGGCCGCGTGAGCGAGGGGGCACAGTTTGTGCCCCTGCCGCTTCCTGCCCCCGCTTACGGTCCCGCATGTGAGACGGATCACCGTGACCGTGGAGGCCAGCCGATGAAGCAGCAGACGAAACCCGACGAGCGCCCCGTCACGCTGCCCGATCCGACCCGCCCGCCCATGCCGGCCGCGGGCTGCGATGTCTGCGAGGCCCTAGACCAGCAGCGCGCGGCGGCCGAACATTCCGGGAACATCAGCCTGGCCACGACGTGCGAGCAGGAGATGCGCCGCCACCCCGCCCACGGCGGCAAGTCGTGACCGGCACCGGGTGGGAATGGAGCGACTCCGGAAGCACATCCGGCCGCATGCAGCAGGTCGTCCGCACCAGCGCTGACGGGCCCGTGCAGGCCGCGCACGCCTCGTTCATGGAGCACGCCATCTCGTGCAGCGCCTGCGGGTACGGAGCGACGCGGTGCCCGCGGGCGGATGAGCTGGCGGCGGCGTGGCGCGACGCGAAGCAGTAGCCCCAAATTCTCCCGCTGCCGGGACGGCCCCACGGTCGGCTGCGGGAGGGCGGTCGCCTATCCGAAGGGTGGCCGTCTTGACCCGCCGCAGTGCTCCCCCTGGGCCTGCGGCGGGTCACCTCACGAGGTTGGCGAGTGGGGTGTCGAGGGCATCGGCGATGAGGATCAGGTGGTCGATGCTCGTCGCATGCGCGCCTTGCTCAATCCGGTTGATCGTCTTGCGGTCGAGGCCTGTGAGCTCGCCGAGCTTCTCCTGTGTGAGCTTCCGCTCGTGGCGGGCGTCACGGATGTGGTCTCCGATGGCCTGTCGGCGGGCGAGTACCCGGGCGGGCAGGGGATCGGTGGGCACGCATACACGCTGGTGGGAGCCGTGATCGTTGTCTGTACCAGCGTTGGTACATTTGCGAGATCAGGTTCCGGTCACGCCGCAACCCCCGCTCGAATAAAACGCCCGTTCGAGTGATGTGAGCTTGGCACTGTTGCACATATGCAAAACTTGAACACACAATTACCTGCATTGCCCATGTATCGGCCGCCCACCTCGGCGCGCCGCACCTCCCGCGCCCAGCAATAGGTGACCCCCCACATGTACGAGCACCCTGCCGACTGCAGCCTGACCGAGGAGCAGAAAGCCCGAATCGACTACGCGCGACGCGACCTCGCAACGGCGCGCGCCACCGATCTCGGTGTCATCCCGGCTGCCGGCCTGATCCTGGTCATTGAACGGCTCCGCCTGCGCCTCGATGACGCGCTGCAACTCATCGACGAGATCACGCAGCAATAACCGCAGGTCGGCGACTTGATCCTCGCTAAGAAGCAAGGGTGATCTCTAAGAGTCACCCACCCCCCGCAACCACATTGTCACCGCTGACCGCCAGCAGGTGCGTGAGATCCGTCGCCTTGAACGCCTCGTCCAGCTCCGGTGTGACCCGTGAGGTGTCTCCCACGACCAGCCCCGGCAGCAGCGCCCGCGCGTCCGCCTCCAGCCCGTCGGTCGCCTGCCGCAGTCCCTCGCGCAACCGGCCGGCGAACCGCTGGGGCCCGGACGGCTGCCCCACCACCTGCGGCGGCCCGCTCCCCCGCACGCGCAGCACGGCCGCGATCCGGTCCCCGTCCGACAGCGCGGGGGCCAGCCGCGCGGCCACCCGCAACCGTGTGGACGGCAGCAGCGACAGCCAGGGCGAGCGGCCGCCGGGCAGCCGGGGCGAGCCTCTCGGCGAACTCGCGTCGACGATCACCAGCACCGGCGTGCGCGTCGCCACCACGGCCCCGTCTCCGCCCGCCCGCGTCACCCGCCGGACCTCCGCGTCGAGCAGCACGGCCGTGGGGGCCGCGTGATCGCCCTTGATCCGAGGCCGGGTGAGCCGTGGGTCGGAGGTGACCTCCACCTCGGCGGTCACCTGGGCGTACTGCCGTGCCAGGGCCGGGATCGGGCCGCGGCGCGCATCCGCCCCGTGCAGCCCCGCGGAGGCGGCGGCCGCCGCGACACAGAGCAGTGAGGCGGCGACGGAGACCCGCGGCCAGGCACGGGATGGTCGTGCGCCGTACTCCGTCGCCCTGCGCTCCTTGGTCCGCCCCGACGCCAGCAACGCGCCGGCCAGGACCAGGCAGCCCACCACCGCGGCTGTGACCCGTCCGAGCGGTGCGCCCACCGTCACCGCCGCCGTCACCCAGGCCGCGAGCGCGGGCGGCACGAGCCGCAGATCCGTCGGCCCTTCCTCCCGGGGGTGCGCGGTGCCGAGCCGCTTTCCCGAGGCGGCGTGCACGGCTCGGCGGCTCCGGGAGTGCCGGGCGCTCCGCGTGGCATCCGTCGGCGTGGAGGCCGCGTGGGGTGAAGGAGGCGAAGGAGCCGAAGAGGTCGCGGGAGCCGCCGAGGGCAGGGTGGGCCCGCTCACGGCCGTACGAGTTTCTGCAGATCGGAGAACCGGCGGTCGCCGATTCCATTGACCTCGCGGAGCTCTTCGACCGAGCGGAAGCCGCCGTGCTGGGTGCGGTAGTCGACGATGTGCTGGGCGAGAACGGGACCGACGCCCGGCAGGGTGTCGAGCTGGTCCACGGTGGCCGTGTTGAGGGAGACCGGAGCCGAAGGAACCGCTCCTGAAGCGGATCCGCCGCCCCCGGTGATACTGGAGCCGCCACCCATGACCGGTCCAGTCACGGCGGCGGGGACGCCCACCAGGACCTGTTCGCCGTCCACCAGGAGGCGGGCCCGGTTGAGCCCCTCGGTGTTCGCACCCGGCCGCACCCCACCCGCGGCCCGCAGCGCGTCCTCGACCCGCGACCCGGCCGGCAGTCGTTGCAGGCCGGGACTGCGCACCTTGCCGCTGACGTCCACCACGATCGCGGTCCCGGTCGAACCGCCCGAACCGGCCGGGCTCGGCGGTGCCCCGGCCGAGCTTCCCGGCTCCGCCGACTTCCGCTCCACCGCGCCGCTCTGCCCGCCGTAGGGCGCCACTGCCCGCACCACCTCTGGAGCCCGCACCGACTGCGTCCTGCCACCCCAGAACTGCTGCACGGCGAAGACCACGGCGACAACGAGCAGCACACCGAGTGCGGTCACACTCCTGCGCTCCAGACCGCACCTCGACTGCAACCACAGCGGCATCCGCTCCCGCACGGCAAGCCCGGCCCGCTCCCGCCATGCCGCCGTCGCCCCGGGCGCGGGAGCGCCGCGCTCGGCACGGTCGCCCGCACTCGCAAGCACACCTGGGCTCGTGCTCGGTTCGTCACGGTCCAGGACCCCGGTGAGCGAGGAGCCGCCATTTCCCCGGACGACGGCGACCCCGACCCCCGCCGAGGTGCTCCCCCTTGGGCCTCCCACATCCCGGTCCACGCCCGGCGGTCCGTCCCCCAACTCCCCTCGTGTGCCGGGCTTTTCGGAGAAGAGTGCCTGCGCGCGCAGGCGGAGCGCCTCGGCCGAGGCCTCGCGGCGTCGGGCGCGGACGCCTGTACCCGCACCTGCGCTTGTACCCGCACCCGCGCCCGCGCCCGCGGGGCTTGGCGAGCGATGGCGGCGATGGCGGGTGCGGCCGTCGGAGACAGGACCGCGGCCCGGGCCGCTGGTCGGGGTGGCGGTGCGTGAGCGTGATCGAAGTGCCATGCGTCGAGGATCGGGCAACTCGCCACCCTCGCGATGATCTTGCTCAAATCCCGGGGAAAACTACCCAGTTGTGGATAACTCTGTCACCCACACGAGTCACACCTGGCCCAGCAGACGCAGCAGTCCCATCAGACGCGGGCGCTCCCACTCCGCCACCCCCGAATTCCGCGGCCTCATCGAGGCGAGACGACCGCCCCCAGCAGACCGGGGCCCGTGTGCGCCCCGATCACCGCACCGACCTCGCTCACATGCAGTTCGACCACGCCCGGCACCCGCGCCCGCAACCGGTCCGCGAGGGCGGACGCCCGCTCGGGGGCGGCGAGATGGTGGACGGCGATGTCGACCTGGGCGCTGCCCGCGCGTTCGGCCACGATCTCCTCGAGCCGGGCGATCGCCTTGGACGCCGTCCGTACCTTCTCCAGGAGTTCGATCCGCCCTCCGTCGAGCTGGAGCAGCGGCTTCACCGCGAGCGCGGAGCCCAACAGCGCCTGCGCGGCGCCGATCCGGCCGCCACGGCGCAGATTGTCGAGCGTGTCGACGTAGAAGTACGCGTAGGTGCCGGCGGCCCGCTTCTCCGCGGCCGTGACCGCCTCGTCGGCGGTGCCCCCCGCTTCCGCGGACTCGGCCGCGGCCAGCGCGCAGAACCCGAGGGCCATCGCGACCATCCCGGTGTCCACCACGCGCACGGGGACCGGGGCCTCACGGGCACCGAGAACGGCGGCGTCGTATGTGCCGGAGAGCTCGGCGGACAGGTGGAGCGAGACGATGTCGGTCGCGCCCGACTCGGCGACCCTGCGGTAGGCCTCGGCGAAGACCTCGGGGCTGGGCCGGGACGTGGTGACGGGGCGCCGCTTCTGCAGTGCCTGCGCCAGGGAGCGGGCCGAGATCTCGGTGCCCTCTTCGAGCGCCTGATCGCCGAGAACCACGGTCAGGGGCACCGCGGTGATGCCGTGGCGCTCCATCGTCCGGGGCGGCAAGTAGGCCGTTGAATCGGTGACGATCGCGACATGGCGGGACATGAGCTGGAGGTTACCTGCCGGGGAGCGCGGACGGCAGCCCGGCCCCTCTCACCTGCGGTCTAGGTCGGGTCAAGTCGTGCTCTCGGGACGGGGTTTCTTCTGCCAGGGGTAGGTGGGCCGCTGTACCGGCGGGGTGATGGCGGAGCGCCGCGGCTCGTCGGCAGGGCGGGACTGCGGGGGCTCCGGCCAGGTCTGGCCGCTGGAAGTGACCGTGTCCGGTGCCGGCGCCTCGGGCCAGGAGGCCGTGGGCCCCGGCTCGGTCGTCCAGTGCCGCAGGGCGCCCGCCTCGACGTCGATCTGCTCGCTCAGCGACTCCAGGTCGTCGTCGGCGAACCGGCGGGCCCGGTCGCGCGCGGCCCAGCGCAGCGAGTCCGCGGACTGCGTGATCCGCTCGGTGCGCTCGCGCAGCTCGGGCAGCCGCGTGGAGAGCGTCCTCTTGTCCGGTTCGCTCTCCAGGCGCCTCAGCTCGTCGTCCAGCTCGCGCCCGTGCACACTGAGCCGCTCGAACAGCCCCAGGGACTCCTTCAGGGACTCGTCCTCGGCCACGCCCGAGTGCAGCGCGTCCTGTGTGGCCCGCATCGAGGTGCGCAGCGTCAGCCTCAGCTGGGCGATCTCGCCCGCCGGGCCCGGCTGAGTGAAGGTCTTGGCACGCAGAGTGGTGTCCTCGACCGTGCGGCGGGCCTGGGAGATCGTGCGGTCCACACCGCGCTTGGCGGCGCCGATCACCTTCACGGTGGCGTATGCGCCCAGCACCACGAACAGCAGGAAGAGCAGGGCGATTACTGTGATCACGGCTTCCACCACGCTCCTCCTCCGGACGGTCGCGGCAGCCGCCGCGTCGCTCTTCAACGGTAAACGCAACGGGCAGGTCCGGAGTTCCGGAAGAACCCCGAACCTGCCCGTAGGGGACTACCCCTAGCCAGGCCACCGATCCATGCCGGACCGTGGCAAGCGGCTACGCCGTGACGATGTTCACCAGCTTCGGCGCCCGCACGATCACCTTGCGGATGCCCGCGCCGTCCAGCGCGGCGACGACCTTCTCGTCGGCCAGCACGATCTTCTCCAGCTCCGCGTCGGAGATCGACGGGGAGACCTCCAGGCGCGCCTTGACCTTGCCCTTGATCTGCACGACGCAGGTCACGGCCTCGTCCACCACGTACGCCGGGTCGGCCACCGGGAAGTCCTGGTGGACGACCGAGTCGGTGTGGCCCAGCTTGCGCCACAGCTCCTCGGCGATGTGCGGGGCCAGCGGCGCGACCAGCAGCACCAGGGGCTCGGCGACCGTGCGCGACACGGGGCCGCCGGTCTTGGTCAGGTGGTTGTTCAGCTCGGTGACCTTGGCGATGGCGGTGTTGAAGCGCAGGCCCTCCAGGTCCTGGCGCACGCCGTCGATCGCCTTGTGCAGCACCCGCAGGGTGTCCTCGTCGGCCGGGGCGTCGACGACCGTGACCTCGCCCGTGGTCTCGTCGACGACGTTGCGCCACAGCCGCTGCAGCAGCCGGTACTGGCCCACCACCGCGCGCGTGTCCCACGGCCGCGACACGTCCAGGGGGCCCATCGCCATCTCGTACAGGCGCAGGGTGTCCGCGCCGTACTCGTCACAGATCTCGTCCGGAGTGACCGCGTTCTTCAGGGACTTGCCCATCTTGCCCAGCAGTCGGGAGACCTTCTCGCCCTGGTAGTAGTACGCGCCGTCGCGCTCCTCCACCTCGGCGGCCGGCACCGCGATGCCGCGGCTGTCGCGGTACACGAAGGCCTGGATCATGCCCTGGTTGAACAGCTTGTGGAACGGCTCGGCCGAGGAGACGTACCCCAGGTCGTACAGCACCTTCGACCAGAAGCGCGCGTACAGCAGGTGCAGCACGGCGTGCTCGGCGCCGCCGACGTACAGGTCGACGCCACCGTGCGGCTGGCCCTCGCGCGGGCCCATCCAGTACTGCTCGATGGCCGGGTCGACCAGCTTCCGGTCGTTGTGCGGGTCCAGGTAGCGCAGCTCGTACCAGCAGGAACCGGCCCAGTTGGGCATGGTGTTGGTCTCGCGGCGGTACTTCCGCGGACCGCGGCCGTCACCCAGGTCCAGGGTGACGTCGACCCAGTCCTCGTTGCGGGACAGCGGCGTCTCGGGAGAGGTGTTCGCGTCGTCCGGGTCGAAGGTGCGCGGCGAGTAGTCCTCGACCTCCGGCAGCTCCAGGGGCAGCATCGACTCGGGCAACGCGTGCGCGACGCCGTCCTCGTCGTAGACGATCGGGAAGGGCTCGCCCCAGTAGCGCTGGCGGCTGAACAGCCAGTCGCGCAGACGGAAGTTGACGGTGCCCTCACCGATGCCCTTGCGTGCCAGCCACTCGGTGATGCGCTCCTTCGCCTCGGCCACACCCAGGCCGTCCAGCGAGAAGTCGTCGTTGGAGGAGTTGATGATCTTCGCGTCGTACGACCCGAAGGCGTTCTCCCACGTCGACGTGTCGGTGCCGCGGCCGTCGGTCGGCTCGACGATGCAGTGGATCGGCAGCTCGAAGGCGCGCGCGAACTCGAAGTCACGCTGGTCGCCCGCCGGGACGGCCATGATCGCGCCGGTGCCGTAGCCCATCAGGACGTAGTCGGCGATGAAGACCGGGACCCGCTCGCCGTTGACCGGGTTGGTCGCGTAGGCGCCGGTGAAGACACCGGTCTTGTCCTTGGCCTCGGCCTGCCGTTCGACGTCGGACTTCGAGGCGGCCTGCACGCGGTAGGCGGCGACGGCCTCGGCGGGCGTGGCGTGACCGCCGGTCCACGCCTCGTGGCTGCCCTCGGGCCAGGCTTCGGGGACGAACTTGTCGACCAGCGGGTGCTCGGGCGCCAGCACCATGTAGGTGGCGCCGAACAGGGTGTCCGGGCGCGTGGTGAAGACCGTGATGGCTTCGCCGTCGATCGGGAAGTCGACGCGGGCACCCTCGGAGCGGCCGATCCAGTTGCGCTGCTGCAGCTTGATCGCCTCGGGCCAGTCCAGCGCCTCCAGGTCGTCCAGCAGCCGGTCGGCGTACGCCGTGATGCGCATGTTCCACTGGCGCAGCTTGGCCTTGAAGACGGGGAAGTTCCCGCGCTCGGAGCGGCCGTCGGCGGTGACCTCCTCGTTGGCCAGCACCGTGCCCAGCCCGGGGCACCAGTTGACGGGCGCGTCGGAGGCGTAGGCCAGTCGGTACTCGCTCAGGACGTCGGCGCGCTCGGCCGCGGTCAGCTCGTTCCACGCGCGTGTGGCGCCGTCAACGCCCGGTACGGCGCGCTCGCCGCTCTCGAACTGGGCGATCAGCGCGGAGATCGGACGGGCCTTGTCCGCCTCGTCGTCGTACCAGGAGTTGAAGATCTGCAGGAAGATCCACTGGGTCCACTTGTAGTACTCCGGGTCGATCGTGGCGAACGACCGGCGCTTGTCGTGACCCAGGCCCAGCGCGCGCAGCTGGGCCTTCATGTTCTCGATGTTGGCCTCGGTGGACACGCGCGGGTGGGTGCCCGTCTGCACGGCGTACTGCTCGGCGGGCAGACCGAAGGCGTCGAAGCCCAGGGTGTGCAGGACGTTGTGGCCCGTCATGCGCTGGAACCGGGCGAATACATCGGTGGCGATGTAGCCCAGGGGGTGGCCGACGTGCAGACCCGCTCCCGAGGGGTACGGGAACATGTCCATGATGAACTTCTTGGGCTTGGCGGCCAGCTCGGGGTCGCCCGCCAGGTCACCGCTGGGGTTCGGCGCCTCGTACGTGCCCTCGGCGTCCCAGAAGTCCTGCCAGCGTGCCTCGATCTCAGCGGCCATCGCGGCCGTGTAGCGGTGCGGCGCTGCCACCTCGGAGGCGGCAGCGGGGTTCGTCTCGCTCATGATCCTCAAAGCTCCATCGATCGTCTCTGCCAGCGGCTTAGAAATGAAAAATCCCCTCGCACAGGAGGGGACGCCGCGCCGATTCCGACCACGGGTCGTCAGTGGTCGGGGCTGATCAGCGCGGCTCGCTAAGCAGAAGGCGTACGGCACGCATGGCGTCAGGGTACCGCAGCCCCCGCGCGCGCCGCGACGAGCTTTGGGCGGGCCGGACACGCCGGACACGCCGTGCCGCTCGTCACAATCACGCCAAAAAATTTGAACAATATTCAAATATTACTTCGCGTAAGGGGACGCTACGGGACAACACAAGGACCTGGTCGCCCTTTGGTAACAACGCAATAACTCAAACCTCGTACCCATCGGTATGGCTCGACTTAGAGTTCGGCTTCGGGACCGCTTCCCCGAACCGTTGGGAGTACCCCCTATGAACCCTCGTCGCAGTGGCAGCACGCTTCCCCGACCGGGCCGCTCGGCCTACGGGGTGGCGACGGCTGCCGTCCTGCTGCTCATACCCGTGGTCGTGCTGGCCGGAGGCAACCAAGTCCAGGACTTCCTCAACTTCGGTGCGGGCGTCCTGTCGCTCGTCTCCCTCACGTGTTCGGTCATCTGGGGCCTCATCGCCCAGGACCGGCTCATCCTCAACACGCGTCAGCGGATCGTGGCGCAGGGCATCCACCGGGTGACGGCCGTCGGCTCGATCGCGTTCCTCTTGGTGCACATCACCATCAAACTGGCGCTTGACCACACCGTCCTGATCGCCGCACTGATCCCCTTCAGCCTGGGCGTCAAGGGCAGCGCCGGACTCATCGGACTCGGCTCCCTGGCCGGGCTGCTCATGATCTTCGTGGGCATCACCGGCGCACTGCGCAACCAGTTCGCGGCCCCGGCACCGGTCGCGGCGCGCTGGCGCGCGATGCACATGCTGGCCTACCCGGCCCTGTGCGCGGCGCTGATCCACGGTCTCTTCGCGGGACGGGCGGCGAAGCCGTTCTTCATGGTGTCGTACGAACTGTGCCTGGTCGCGGTCGGCGCGGCCCTCGCCCTGCGCGCGGCTCCCCACCCCTTCAAGCGCAAGGTCGCCGACCGGATCCTGGCGATCCTCGGCGAGGGCGGCGGCGCCGGTGGCCGCATGGCCCGCGAGGACCTGACGGCATCCCGTGCCGCCCTGTCGGAGAACTCCCTGCCGGGCTTCGCCCCGCGCCCCTCGCAGCAGCCCTCCGGCGCCCCCTTCGTACCCCCGCAGCGCACGCCGTCCCCCGAGCAGTCGCTGTACCAGACCCCGGCCGACCCCGCCGCCGCGGACGCGACGTCCGGTTTCGCGGCCGCCTACCGGGCCGTCTCGGGCACACCCGGCGCGAACCCCGCCGGCGCGGCCCCGACCGAGCGCGTCCAGATGCCCATGGACATGCAGCCGACGGAGGCGTTCCCCCGCGCCGACGCCGGCGGCAGCACCTCGGGCAGTTGGCCCATCCCCTCGCCGCCGCCGGTCGGCGAGGCGCCCCGCTCCGCGTACGACCCGCTCGCCGACACGGGATACAACATCCCCGTCTATGACAATTCGGCCACCGGCGGGTACGTCACGAGTGATGTGTACAACAACGGTGAGACGAACCCCGCCTTCGGTACGTACAACACCAACGACACGTACGACAGCGGTCCCACGCCTGACGTACTGCCGGGCGCCTTCGACGCTCCTGGCTCCGGTGAACCATGGAACGCCCCTTCCGGAGGCTTTAAGTGAACGAGGCCCTGCCCGACGTCCCGGAAGTCCGCGTCGTCGGGCTTCCGCAGCTCACGTCGGGCTTCGACCTGGTTGAACGGCTCGATCTGCCCATGCACCTCAAGGTGCACGGGCCGCTCGAGCCGATGGGCGGTGAACAGCTCGCGGGCCTCGCCGAGGCCATCGGACTGAAGGGCCGCGGCGGCGCGGGCTTCCCCTTCGCCAAGAAACTGCGCTCGGTCGCCGAGTCGGCCATCAGCAAGGGCATCCGACCCGTCGTGGTCGTCAACGGAAGTGAGGACGAACCCGCCTGCCGCAAGGACACGGTGCTCATCAACCGTGCCCCGCACCTCATCCTGGACGGCGCCCTGCTGGCCGCGGAGGCCATGGGCGCCCGCACCCTGGTCATCGGGGTGACCCGTGAGTCGACCCAGCGGTCCATGGAGGCCGCGCTGGCCGAGCGCGGCCTGAGCGACCGGCGCGGATCGCCGCTCCGCGCGCGCGTGCAGCGCAATCCGGTGCGGATGGTGACCGGAGCGGCCGCTTCGCTCATCCGCTCCATCGACGGCGGCCCGGCCATCCCGCCGGGCCGCAAGATCAGCGCGTCGCAGAGCGGCGTCGGCGGTGCACCCACCCTGCTGTCGAACGCCGAGACGTACGCGCAGCTGGCCATCGCCGCCCGTATCGGCCCCGACCGCTACCGCAACACCGGTCTGTACGACGAGCCCGGCACCGTCATGCTCACCGTCTCCGGCGCGGTCGCCCGCCCCATGGTGATCGAGGTCCCCACCGGCGTGCCGCTGCGCTACGTGCTCCAGCTGGCGGGCGCCCCGCCGATGCCGCAGGGCGTGCTGACCGGCGGCTACCACGGCAAGTGGCTGGACGCGGCGACGGTCAACGAGGCGATCGTCTCGCGCAACTCCCTGGACGCGGTGGGCGGCGCGCTCGGCGCCGGCGCGATCCTCCCGATCACCCAGGAGACGTGCCCCCTGGGCGAGTCGCTCCGGGTGGCCCAGTGGCTGGCCGAGGAGAGCGCGGGACAGTGCGGTCCCTGCTACCTCGGCCTGCCCGCCGCGGCGCGCGGTCTGGAGGACATCCTCAACGGCGGCGGACCGGCCGCCCTGGAGGCCGTGAAGCAGGTCGCCAAGGCCGTGAAAAGACGCGGCGCCTGCTCACACCCCGACGGCTCGGCGATGTTCATCGAGTCGACCATCAAGGCGTTCACGGACGACCTGGCCGCCCATGTCCTCGGCAATGGCTGCGGAAGGCCCGTGGAGGGCGTTCTGCCGCTCTTCGAGGGCGGCCAGCTCCCCACCGGCATCCCCGGCGGCCAGGCGGTCGAGGAGGCGGGCCCCAGCCGCCAGAAGATCTACGTCGACTGGACACTGTGCCGCGGTCACGGCCTGTGCGCGGACATCCTTCCCGAGGTCTTCGAACTGGGCGCCGACGGCTTCCCCACCGTCGCGCAGGCCCAGGTGCCCCGGTACGCGGAGGCGAAGGCGCTGCGGGCCGTACGCCGCTGCCCGGCGCTCGCCCTGCGCATCGAGGAGGACACCCGCTCCTCCGCCCCGGCACGCAACAA
Source organism: Streptomyces sp. NPDC090798 (assembly GCF_044768965.1). Taxonomy (NCBI): domain Bacteria; kingdom Bacillati; phylum Actinomycetota; class Actinomycetes; order Kitasatosporales; family Streptomycetaceae; genus Streptomyces; species Streptomyces sp. NPDC090798. The sequence continues at coordinate 587,497 of NZ_JBIVXA010000001.1, read as the reverse complement.
CCTGCCGGTCCTCTCCCAGCGCCGTGGCCGTCGGGCGCTGGGCAGCGGCCGCTGAACACGACGAAGGCGGGTCACCCTGACCGGGTGACCCGCCTTCAATACTTGTGGAGCTAAGGAGAATTGAACTCCTGACCTCCTGCATGCCATGCAGGCGCTCTACCAACTGAGCTATAGCCCCTCGCGGCCATGCGGCGAAGCCGCATATCGACCGTGTCGCCCGGTTTCCCCGGCGGCGACGCCAACATTACACGGTCCTCCCCGTGGACCACCAAATCGATTCCGCGCCGTGCGGACAATGCGGACATGAGGGATAGTGTCGGCCTTCGTGACCGTGATCGCGCTCCCCCGTGTCCGCCGCCGTGCGCCCGTCGCCCTGGGGGCGTGCCTGTTGTCCTTCGCCGCCTTCTGGTGGGCGCAGCGGGCCGCGCACGTGTCGATGATCGACCTGATGGTGTACCGGGCGGAGGGCGAGACCGTCCGCGCGGGCGGCGACCTCTACGCGCTGCGTACGACCGAGGCCCATCTGCCGACCACTTACCCGCCGTTCGCGGCGCTGCTGTTCACGCCGCTGACACTGCTGGGCACGTCGGCCATGCGGACCCTGGCGACGGCCGGAAATCTGGCCCTTCTTGTGGTGTTCGTGGCCCTCTCACTACGGCTCGTCGACCACGCGCGCGTGGAGAGCGTCTGGTGGGTGTCCGCGGCGGCCGTGTGGTGCGAGCCGGTGTGGACGACCGTGCGGTACGGGCAGATCAATCTGCTGCTCGGCGTGCTGGTGCTGTGGGACCTGACGCGGCGGCCCTGGCACCGCTGGGCCGGAGTGGGCATCGGACTCGCGGCGGCGATCAAGCTGACGCCCGCGCTCTTCGCGGTGTTCCTGCTGGTCACCGGTGTCGTGGCATACGCACGGCGGGTCCCCGGAGGCCCCTGGCTGCGGCACGCGCGCGGGGCGGCCGTCACATTCGCCGGGGCAACCCTGCTGGCGGCATCCGCCCTGCCGCACGACTCATGGCGCTTCTGGAGCCGCATGGTCTTCGAGACGGGCCGGGTCGGGCTCGTGGAGGACACCGCGAACCAGTCGCTGCGCGGGGTACTGGCCCGGCTGCTGCACACCACTCAGCCGGGCCTGTGGTGGGTCGCCGCGGCGGCCGTGGCGGGCTCCCTGGGCCTCGGGGTCGCCGTGGCGGCGGAGTTGCGCGGGCGGCGCGCCTGGGCGGTGGCCGCCTGCGCGGTCACGGCGCTGCTGATCAGTCCGGTGTCGTGGTCGCACCACTGGGTGTGGTGCGTGCCGATGGTGCTGATCCTCGGCACGCGCGGCCGGGCGGCCGCCGTCGGTACGGCGCTGGTGACCGCCGCAGGTACGGCGCTGGTCTTCTGCTCGTACGCGCTGTGGTGGGTGCCACACGGCCCGGGACGGCTCGAACTGCAACAGACGGGCGCCCAGGTGACGTTGTCGGCCCTCTACGAAGGAGCCGGTCTCGTCTTCCTGACCCTGATCGGGGTCAGGCTGTGGCGAACGAATAGAACCGTTTGAGCGTGCAGTGCTCGTCGAGGAGCCGGCCGTAGATCGGCTCGCCCTCCAGCTCGCGGTACGTCTCGATCGGGTCGCCTTTTATGATCAGCGCCCGCGCGCACTCCTCGCACCAGTACTGGTAGTCGTGGTTGACCGGCTCCATGTCGCGGACGATCGGCGTACCACTGCCGCACCAATCGCACTTCCGCCTGTGTGCACCCATCGATCAGCTCCAGCTGTGGCCGCAGGCCGTGCACACGTAGGAGATCCCGCCGTTGTCGCCGAGGACCTGGGCGACGTGGACCGATCCGCAGGAAGGACAGCCGTGGAGAGTGGCACTTCTACGTGTCTGTGCCACATCGAGGAGATCGTCGACCTCCTCGATGATGCTCGCAGGCATCGCTTCTCCCTCCCGTCGGGCCGCGCCCCCTTCCGGCCGTTTGATTCTGCCACGGCCGGAGCAATACGGTCAGCGACGCCTTCGTACCAGTCCGGACACGGCACCCGACGTGGCCGTCGCGGCCAGCGCATACGTGCACGTGAGGAGCGCGTCCGCAGAGGTATACGCCCCAGGAGCGCCAAGTGACTCAAGTCGGTTCAAGAAGAGTGTGCCGAAGGCCGCGACACCGATCAGCTGACCGAGTTGGGCGACCGTCGCGAGCAGTCCACTGGCGTCCGCCGCGTCCTCGGCCCGTACCGTGGCCAGAGCCCTGGTCAGCGTGGGACTGAAGCCCAGCGCGAGGCCGGTCCCCATACCCGCGAACGCCACGTACAGCCAGGGACCGCCGTCACCCCCGCCCTTCAGCACGGCTCCGACGCCGGCCACGGAAACGGCGGCGACGGCGAAGCCGGCCGGGATCAGGACACCTTGCAGAGCGGCCGGCCAGTTGCGCCAGGTCAGACCGACCAGGCCGAAGACCACCGCGGTCGGCGCGAAGGTGAGTCCGGCGCGCAGCGCGCTGTACCCGAGGCCGCCCTGAACGTGCAGGGTCAGAGCGAACAGGAAACCCGCGTTGACCGCCATCACCGCGAGCAGGCGGAAGACCGCGAGGCCCATGCCGGGGTGGCGCAGCACCCGGGGTGAAATCAGCGGCGCCCCACCCCGCCGGGCGAGCCGGGACTCGTACAGACAGAAAAGGGTGAAGAGGACCGCGGCCGCGCCGAGCGACAGCCAGGACCACAGCGGCCAGTCCTCCTCCTGACCGAGCACGAGCGGCACGGTGAGCAGCGACACGGCGGCGCCGAGCAGGACGAGGCCCGACAGGTCGAGGCCGCGTGAGCGCTCCACGGCTCCGGGGGCGTCCCGCGGCAGCACGCGGCGGCCGACGGCCAGGAGTACGAGGCCCACGGGCACGTTGACCAGGAACACCGGCCGCCAGCCGGTGCCGAACAGGTCGGCGCTGACCAGGACGCCGCCCAATACCTGTCCGGCCGCGGCGCCGGTCGCGACGACGGCGGAGTACGCGCCGAGGGCACGGGCCCGGGCCTCGCCGGTGAAGTGGCGCTGGATCAGGCTGAGCACCTGCGGGATCATCACGGCCGCGCCCGCGCCCTGCACCAGCCGGAAGGCGATCAACTCCCCCGTTCCCCCCGCGAGTCCGCACGCCAGCGAGGCCGCGGTGAACAGCGCGAGCCCGGCGAGGTGGACGCGGCGGTGGCCGAGCAGGTCGCCGAGGCGCGCGCCGGTGATCAACAGTACGGCGTACGCGATGGAGTATCCGGCGACCACCAACTGCATTCCGGCGCCGGACGCGTGGAGTTCGGAACCGATCGTGGGCACCGCGACGTTCACGATGAAAACGTCGAGCAGTGCCATGAACTGGGCTGTGAGCACGACCGCGAGCAGCCGTCCGGCGCGATTGTCAGTGCCGGGGGCTTTACTGGTCGCAGGACTTGAATCCGCTGCGGGACCTGGGCCCGCGGGGGTTGTCGTCGTCATGGCTTCGAGCCTGGCGGCGGCCGGATACGGGTGCCGAGAGCCCGCCGATGCTGGTACTGACAGCACCTGGCAGCGGACGGGTTCGGCGCGGACGATGGAAGACGGGGGAAGTGAAGCCGATGAACACGACACAGCGCCGCAGGCCGGAGCTTGCCGGCTTTCTGCGCGGCCGGCGGGCGCGGGTGACACCCGCCGACGTGGGGATGCCCCCGGGCTTGCGACGCCGTACGCCGGGGCTGCGCCGCGAAGAGGTCGCGCAGCTCTCCGGGGTCGGTGTGACCTGGTACACATGGCTGGAGCAGGGCCGCCCCATCAATGCCTCTCCTCAGGTCCTGGACGCGGTGGCGCGCACCCTGCGCCTGGACCAGACCGAGCGGGAGCATCTGTACCACTTGGCCGAAGTGCCCTACGAGTCCGAGGCGGAGCTCCCCGCGCAGACCGTGAGCGCGGAGATCCAGGGCATCATCGACGCCCTCGATCCGCGCCCGGCGGCGGTCTACAACTCGCGGTACGACATCCTGGCCGCCAACCCCCCTTACCGCGACCTGTTCTTCGTGCCGCAGACGCTCGAGATCGGCGTTCCCAACGTGCTGTGGACCCTGTTCACCGTGCCCGAGCCCGGCTGCCCCGTGGTGTTCCTGGACAGCGAACTGCCGTTGATGGTGGCGACGCTGCGCTCCGCGTACGGCAGACATGTCGGCGAGCCCGCCTGGGAGGACTACATACGCAGGCTGTCGGCCGCCAGCACGCGCTTCGCCGAGTTGTGGGCGGGCGGTGACGTCCTCCCGCCGGGACCGCGCGTGAAGACGTTCCGCCATGAGGCGGTGGGCGAGCTGCGGATGACCTCAGTGTCGCTGTCCATCGACGGGATGCCGGAGTGCCGGATCGTCGCCTACGCACCGGACGACGAGAAGGCGCGCAAGGGGCTGGCGGTTCTGCGAGAGCGGCGGGAGGGGTTGTGGCCACCGTCACTCGCGGCGGCCACGGCATCCCGGGGACCGATGTCGCCCATGTCACCGACAACCTGGGGGACATGAGACAACCTGGGAGACAAGAGAAAAATCCCGCCCCTCGAAGGGAACGGGATTCTCATCACTGATCTGTGCTGATCTTTGACAACTCAAGAGAGTTGATTGTGGAGCTAAGGAGAATTGAACTCCTGACCTCCTGCATGCCATGCAGGCGCTCTACCAACTGAGCTATAGCCCCTTGTGTTCTTCCCGCCCGGCGGGGCGAACAAGAAGAACTTTAGCCTGCGACCTGCCAGAAAGTGAAATCCGGTCCCGCCTGGCCCCCGGGACCGGACAGGGGGCCGCTCAGTCGTCGTCGCCGAGCACCGGCTCCGGCAGTGTGCCGGCGTTGTGCTCCAGCAGCCGCCAGCCCCGCGCGCCCTCTCCGAGGACGGACCAGCAGCAGTTGGAGAGGCCGCCGAGGCTTTCCCAGTGCCGGGACTCCAGGCCGAGCAGGCGCCCGATGGTGGTGCGGATGGTGCCGCCGTGGCTGACCACCACGAGGGTGCCGTCCTCGGGGAGCTTGTCGGCGTGGCGCAGCACCACGGGGGCGGCGCGGTCGGCGACCTCGGTCTCCAGTTCGCCACCACCGCGGCGCACCGGCTCACCACGCTTCCAGGCGGCGTACTCGTCGCCGTACTGGGCGATGATCTCCTCGTGCGTCAGCCCCTGCCAGACGCCCGCGTAGGTCTCGCGCAGGCCCTCGTCGTGGATGACGTCGATGCTGGTGAGCGCGGACAGCTCGGCGGCCGTGTTCGCGGCGCGCTGGAGGTCCGAGGCGACGATCGCGTCGGGCTTCAGCGAGGCGAGCAGCCGGGCGGCGCGGCGGGCCTGGCCGAGGCCCGTCTCGGTGAGCTCGACGTCCGTGGTGCCCTGGAAGCGGCGATCCACGTTCCAGGACGTCTGGCCGTGCCGCCACAGGATGATGCGGCGACCGCGGCCCGGCTTCGTCCCGGCCTCGACGCCCGCGACGGTCGGCTGCCGTTGCCCCTGAGCGTCACCCGTGACGGACGTCCTGGCCGCCTCGGCCCCCGCCGCGGTCACCGCAGCTCCCCGAGTTCGGCGGAGTCCTCCTCGGCCTGCAGCTTGGCGTGCTCGGCGGCCTTGCCGCGGGTGGCCTTGGCGTCGGCGGGCAGGTCAAGCTCCGGGCAGTCCTTCCACAGCCGCTCCAGAGCGTAGAAGACACGCTCCTCGCTGTGCTGCACGTGCACCACGATGTCGACGTAGTCGAGCAGTACCCAGCGGGCCTCGCGGTCGCCCTCGCGGCGCACCGGCTTGACGCCGAGCTCCTTGTTCAGCCGCTCTTCGATCTCGTCGACGATCGACTTGACCTGGCGGTCGTTGGGGGCGGACGCCAGCAGGAAGGCGTCGGTGATCGAGAGAACGTCGCTGACGTCGTAGGCGATGATGTCGTGCGCGAGCTTGTCGGCGGCCGCCTGCGCGGCGGTGGTGATGAGCTCGATGGAGCGGTCCGTGGCGGTCACTACGCGGCTTTCCGTCGGCGGTCAGTAATGACTCAAGGGTCTCACGGACCGCCGACGGCACCCCACGCGTTTCCGTGGCCACGTCCCGGAGGCCCCGGAACGTGGGGCCGACCACTCCGGAGGGTCACCCGTTACCACTCCTCGTGATCGCCCAGGGGAGTGGTCACCGTGATCACCCGGTGGAGGTGGTCACCTTGTAGTCCTGGCCGAGGACCACCGAGACGTCCGCGTTGGACGAGCCACTGCCCTTCTTCACGGCGCTGGTGGGCAGGCCGAGGGTCTTCGCGACCTCGATGGCGTCGTTCTTCCTGGCAGCGTCGGTGTACGTGATCCGGGACACGCTCTGGGCGGTGGCGGCGGTGCCGGAGTCCAGGAAGGTGTAGCCGCCGTTGACCAGGACGACGCGGGCCTTCTCGGTGGCGTCCTTGCTCCCGGTGGCGTTCTTGAGACCGACACGGACCGCGGCGCCGGCGGCGGGACTCTTGGCGGTGCCGCCGAGGACGTCCTTGACCACGCTGTTGGTGGCGCTCTCACTCAGGGTGCCGTCCTGCTGCACGGGCAGCAGTGCCGTCTTGTAGTCGCCGCCCTTGGCGAGGTCGGCGAGCTTGGCGAGGAAGGCGCCGAGGTCCTGGTCGGTCAGCGAGGGGTCGAGGATCTGCGCCAGGGTCTGCACGGTGGTGGTCGCGGCCTGCTTGTCCGAGGACAGCTTGCGCAGCACGCCCTGCATGACCTGCCCGAACCGCTCCAACTGCGCGTTCTGGGCTTCGCCGGAGGCCCGGTAGGTGGCGTAGGCGACGGCCATCTTGCCGCTGAGGGTCTGGTTCTCGCCCTTCTTCACGAGGGGCTCCCCGCCCTTCTTCTTCGCATCGGGGTCCGGCACATCGGCGTTGGTGGTGAGGTCGATGTTGCCGACGAGGTCGACGAGGTTGTTGAGGTAGGGGGTGTCGAGGCGCCAGGTGCCCTGGATGTCGGTCCCGAGCACCGTGTCGATCGCGTCCCGGGTCCCGGAGGAGCCGTCGTCGCCGACGGACTTGGCGAGCGTGGTCGTCGAACCGCTGTCGTCCGTCAGGGCAAGGGAGTTGGGCAGCAGGACGGTGGTGCCCTGCTTGGTGGTGGTGTTGTCGACGAGCAGCGCCGTGGAGGTGCCGCCGCCCTTCGTGTTGTGCAGGTGGACGACGATCACATCGCGGTTCTGGGCACCCGTGGCCGTCGTCGCGGCGGACTTGCCGCCGGAGGAGGTGCCGGGCAGCTTCCCCGCGTACCAGAGGTAGCCGACGCCGCCGACCACGACCAGGGCGAGCACCACAACCAGGGCGACGACCCTGCTGCGGGCGCGGCGCTTGGCCTCCTCGCGGCGCTCGGTGCGGTTCTCGGTGAAGTTGAGCCAGTCGATGACGTCTTCGGGCTCGGCTTCCTGCTCCTCGACGAAGGCGAACTGCTCGGTGCGGTAGTCCCGGTCGGCCCGGGGCTCGTTCTCCTCCGGGGGGCGCGCCTGCTGCGGGATGTAGGCGGTCTGCTCGGCGACCCGCGGCTGCTGCCCGGTGCTCGTACCCGCGGCGCCGGTCCCGCTCCGGGACCGGCCCGCCTGCCCGGCCCGCCCCGTCTGCCCGGCCCGCCCCGTCTGCCCGGCCTGACCAGCCTGCCCGGCCTGACCCGTGTGCGCCGACTGCGCCGTCTGTGCCGTCTGCCCGTAGGGGTCGTACGACGTCGTCGTCCCGGCGGCGCCGGGCGCGCCGGCTCCGTACGGGTCGTAGGGGTCGTAGGCGGGGACCGCGGTCTGCTGACCGGTGTCGTACGAGGACACGGGCTGCTGCTGACCGGTGTCATAGCCCCCCGCGCCGGTCGCGTAGGGGTCGTAGCCGTAGCCCTGGTGCTGCTGGGGCTGCTGCGGCTGTGCGTACGGGTCGTAGCCCTGCTGGGGCTGCTGGGGCGGCACCTGCCGGTACACAGGCTGCCCGAACTCGTCGTAGCCGACGAGCTCGTACGGGTCGCCGCCCGCGTATCCGTCGTATCGGTCGTTCACCGGTGCCCCTCTCGGCTCACTCGCCTCACTCGCCGCGGTACAGCTCGCGCTTGTCGATGTAGCGCACCACACCGTCCGGCACCAGATACCAGACGGGGTCGCCCTTGGCGACTCTCGCACGGCAGTCTGTGGAGGAGATGGCCAGCGCGGGAACCTCGACCAGCGAGACGCCGCCCTCGGGCAGGCCCGGGTCGGTCAGCGTGTGACCGGGCCGGGTGACTCCGATGAAGTGCGCGAGGGAGAACAGCTCCTCCGCGTACCGCCAGGTGAGGATCTGGCCCAGCGCGTCGGCACCGGTGATGAAGAAGAGATCGGTGTCGGGGTTGAGGGCGCGCAGGTCGCGCAGGGTGTCCGTGGTGTAGGTCGGGCCGCCGCGGTCGATGTCGATGCGGCTCACCGAGAACTGCGGGTTCTCGGCGGTGGCGATGACCGTCATCAGATAGCGGTCCTCGGCCGGTGAGACCTTCCGGTCGGACTTCTGCCACGGCTGCCCGGTCGGTACGAACACCACCTCGTCGAGGTGGAACTGCGCGGCGACCTCGCTGGCCGCCACGAGGTGCCCGTGGTGGATCGGGTCGAACGTTCCGCCCATGACGCCGAGGCGGCGCTTGCCCGGATTCGAGGGGCCGTTCCCGGGGCCGGCCGTCAGCCGGCTCGCCCCGTCTCTCACCGGGCCGCCGAGCGCGTCACCCGCGGCGCCGCCGACGGCGCCGCTCGCCGTGTCACTCACCGGACCGGTAGGCATGTCCTGCTCTCCCATGCGTGCAGACCCTACCGGCCCGGTCGACGGGCTCCGCCCGACAGGGGTCCCCGGGACGGCTCAGAACGGCCGAAGAGGCTCAGCGGTCGCGGTTGAAACGCGTGGTGATCCACAGCAGCAGGAGCAGCACGAACAGCGCGCCACCGCCGGTCAGGAACGGACTGAGGCTCTCGTGGTTGCCCCCCTGCTCGCCCTCGGCGGCAACGGTGACCAACTGTGCAGCGGTGCTGTGGAAGCTCATCTCGGCAGGACCTATCCGGTGTGGGCGGGATAAAGACGTCGGCCCATCGTATGCGGGGGCCTCGGTCGCGATCACGCCGACTCCGCCGTTGGGGACGCCCGTTGCTCAGGCCTCCCCGGCCGGCACACGCCTCAGTCGTCCCGCTTGTACCCGCGTCAGCCGTCCCGCCTGTACCCGCGTCAGTCGTCCCGCTTGTACCCGCGCAGCAGGAACCAGGCGGTCAGGCCCACTCCCACGATCATCACGATCAGCACGACGCGGAGCAGATTGCCCGGGCCCTGCTTGTCTGCCGCGCTCGCGGCCTCGGTGAGCCAGGCGGCTGCGGGGATGTGCTCCATGGTGATGGACTCCTTCTCTGTACTGCCCGTCCACGGTATCTCCGCCTAGGCTGGGCCGTGCCTTGGGGGCACAAAGGGCACTCAGACGCACATGGGGGAACACATGTCCGACAACGGCCACCAGCAGAGCGGGCAGGGGAACGGGCACGAGAACGTGCCGAGCAGGCAGCGCAGGCGCTTCGAGGGGATCTCCTCGCGCACCTACGAGCACCCGGCGGACCGCTCGGCCCTGGTGGCCCTGCGCAAGCTCAGCGGCTTCGACACGGTCTTCAAGGCCCTGAGCGGCCTGCTGCCCGAGCGCAGCCTGCGGCTGCTGTTCCTGTCCGACTCGGTGCGCGTCTCGGACGCCCAGTTCGCGCACCTCAACACCATGCTGCGGGACGCCTGCTACATCCTGGACCTGGAGAAGGTCCCGCCGATGTACGTCGCCCAGGACCCGCAGCCGAACGCGATGTGCATCGGCCTGGACGAGCCGATCATCGTCGTGACGACCGGGCTCGTCGAGCTGCTGGACGAGGAGGAGATGCGGGCCGTCGTCGGGCACGAGGTCGGTCACGCGCTCTCCGGCCACGCCGTCTACCGCACGATCCTGCTCTTCCTGACCAATCTGGCGCTCCGGGTGGCCTGGATCCCGCTGGGCAACATCGCGATCATGGCGATCGTGACCGCGCTGCGCGAGTGGTTCCGCAAGTCGGAGCTGTCGGCCGACCGGGCCGGGCTCCTCGTCGGGCAGGACCTGAAGGCCTCGATGCGCGGCCTGATGAAGCTCGCGGGAGGCAATCACCTGCACGAGATGAACGTGGACGCGTTCCTCGAGCAGGCCGAGGAGTACGAGGCCGGGGGCGACCTGCGCGACTCCGTGCTCAAGATCCTCAACACCCTCCCCCGCACGCACCCCTTCACCACCGTGCGCGCCGCCGAGCTGAAGAAGTGGGCCGAGTCCCGCGACTACCAGCGGATCATGGACGGTCACTATCCGCGGCGCAGCGAGGACGGGGACACCTCGGTCTCGGACTCCTTCCGGCAGTCGGCGGCGAGCTACGCCACGGACGTCAAGAACTCCAAGGACCCACTGATGAAGCTGGTCAGCGACATCGCGGGGGGCGCGGGTGACCTCGGCGGGCGGGTGCGGCGCGGGTTCGGGGGCTTCGCCGGCGGCACCCCGAAGGACCAGACCGCCTCGAAGGACCGGACCGCGCCGAATGACGAGACCGCCCCGAACGACCACACCGCGCCGAAGGACCAGCCGCCCCGGGACAGCACCCCCGAGGACGACGACTGACACGCAGGGGAGCCGGGAACGCGACGGCCACCGTCAGACCTTCGACCGACAGACCAGCTCTTCGCCTGTCAGATCCTCGGCTGTCAGACCTTGGGCTGCGAACTCGTCGCCAGTGAGCCGCACAGTGCCGTCGCGCTGCCCGTCGCGTAAGGGTCGGTGCCGGCCGGGCCGCCCGCCTTCGCCGTCTGGCCCGCGAGCAGCGGGTGCAGATGGGTCATCGAGTCCTCGGAGCAGGCGAGCGGTCCGGCCTGGACGTAGGAGACGACCACCTCGGCCTGGTGCATGCGCAGGTCGTCACGGTCGAAGCGGAACTGCAGCTCGCGCCGGACGGTGAACAGCGAGGCCTTCGCCTTGGCGTCCGAGCCGGCCGGCTTCAGGGCGTACACGAAAGTGTGGTCGGCGACGACCTCAAGGGTGCTGGAGTCGAACTCGGCGGCCTGCAGGGTGCCCTGCACCCTGATCCTGGAGTCGGCGAGCTGGGCGCGGGTGGGGTCGAAGCGGACCAGCCAGCCGGTGGGCGCGTGCCGGCCGTCGGCGGCCGGGTGGTCGAAGCTCTGGTCGAACTGGTCGAGCTGCTGGGGGGCGAGCAGGATCCGTACGGGCCGGTTGGTGACGCCCGTGAGCACCTCCGGGTCGAGCGAGGACTTCACGAGGTAGTCCTTGGCGGTGGTCAGGGCGGCCACGACCTGGCTGTCGGAGAAGTGCGAAGTGCGCCGGTAGGCGGGCAGGGCGATGCCGTCGGCGCCGACGGCGAACTGGGCGGCCGGGCTGTGCGCGTACAGCTCCTCGGCGCTCGTGGCCCCTGGCACGGCGGTCTGGGGCGCGAGGGGTATGACGGTCATCCGCAGCGGTTCGGGGGGCTGGGCGACCGGGGTCTGGTACGGGTGCCGCACGCCCATGTAGATCGCGGTGCCGAAGGCGACGGCGATCAGCAGGACCAGGATCAGGGCCTGCCGGGGCAGACCGCGCTGGAGGGTGGGGCGGCGGCGTACGGCCGGGGCGTGGTCGGCCATCCGCTCCTGCGCGGAGAACTCCTGGAGGCGGGCAGCACGGACGAACGACTCGTCGAAGACGACGGATCGGTACTCGTCCTCTCCACCAGCGGGAGCGCCCTCGGGTGTCCCCTCAGGTGGGTCTCCAGGCCCGCCCATACCTTCAGGGTAGGTCTCCGGGGGCTCAGGTAAACGCCGTGGTACACGACAACTTCTGACAGGTTCTCACCAGGATCGCCGGGCACCGCCGGGATCGCCAGGGTGTTCGAAGGGCCGTCGGGGGCGGCGCGGGCGCCGTGGGTGTCAGGGCGTCCGGGGGAACGCCGACACGGCCGGGTTGGAGTAGTCGGCCGAAGCGGAGGGGCTGGTGCCGGTGACCTTGTCCTGGCCTTGTTCGAGGCCCGTGGAGGCGGGTGGCGGGACCTGGTCCTGGCGGCCCGAGGAGGCCCCCCGGTAGACCGCCGTGAAGGCCAGGGCGACCATGCCGACGCCCATCACGAGGGCGAGCACCCAGGCGACGGGGCGGTGCCAGCGGGCCTGCTTCCCGTAGGCCCTGCCGTATCTGCCGTACGAGCCCGGCGCTCCGTAGCGGCCTTCGAGGATCTCGGTGTCGTCGAGGTCGTCCAGGTCCGGGTCATGGTCGAAATCGTCAGGACCGTCGGGCCCGAAACCGTCCTCGTAGCGCTCGTCGTCGCCGCGGGCACCCCGGGAGCGCGTCCGGCGCGCCTCGGCCTCTGAGGCCTCCGCGCGGGCCTGCGCGGCTGCTAGGAGGCGTTCGACGGCGGTCGGCTCGTGGATCACCGCCGCACGTACGAAGTCCTCGTCGAAGACCACGGAGGCGAACTCTTCGTCCGCACCCCCGCGGTCGCGGTCGTCGTCGGGCTCCCAGCCGTCAGGGAACGGCGTGCCCCCCACGTCCTCCGGCACGGATCCAGAGTAGACCTGGGGGGTCATTTTGGGCAGACGGTACGGAAATTCATCCGCCTGACGAGACGCGGCTCACGCTGACGGGACGCGCCTCACGCGGAGCGCGGGCTCAGCGCCGGATGTGCCCGTCTCCCGTGACGATGTACTTGGTGCTCGTCAGCTCCGGCAGCCCCATGGGACCCCTGGCGTGCAGCTTCTGCGTGGAGATGCCGATCTCGGCGCCGAAGCCGAACTGGCCGCCGTCGGTGAACCGCGTAGAGGCGTTCACGGCGACCGTGGTGGAGTCCACCAACTGGGTGAAACGGCGGGCCGCCTGCTGCGAGGTGGTGACGATGGCCTCGGTGTGGCCGGAGGTCCACAGCCGGATGTGTTCGACGGCCCGGTCGAGCGAGTCGACGACGGCGGCGGCGATGTCGTACGAGAGGTACTCGGTCTCCCAGTCCTCGGGCGTGGCCTCGACGACGGTGGCCTTGGAGTCCTTGGCGTAGGCGAGGACGCGCTCGTCGGCGTGCACGGTGACCCCGGCGTCCGCGAGGGCGTCCAGGGCGCGCGGCAGGAACTCGGGGGCGATGTCCTGGTGCACGAGGAGCGTCTCGGCGGAGTTGCAGACGCTGGGCCGCTGCGCCTTGGAGTTGATCAGGATGTCGATCGCCATGCCGAGGTCGGCGTTGGCGTCGACGTACACGTGGCAGTTGCCGGTGCCGGTCTCGATGACGGGGACGGTGGACTCCTGGACGACCGTGCGGATCAGCGAGGCGCCGCCGCGCGGGATGAGGACGTCGACCAGACCGCGGGCGCGCATCAGCTCGCGCACCGACTCGCGGCCCTCGCCGGGCACCAGCTGGATGGCGTCGGCGGGCAGTCCGGCGCCCCCCACGGCGTCGCGCAGCACCCGGACCAGGGCGGTGTTCGACTCGAAGGCCGAGGACGAGCCGCGCAGCAGGACGGCGTTGCCGGACTTCAGGCAGAGGGCGGCGGCGTCGACCGTGACGTTCGGGCGGGCCTCGTAGATGATTCCGACGACACCGAGCGGGACGCGGACCTGGCGCAGGTCGATGCCGTTCGGGAGGGTCGAGCCGCGCACGACCTCGCCGACCGGGTCGGGCAGCGAGACGACGTCCCGCACGTCCGAGGCGATGGCACGCACGCGCTCGGGCGTGAGCGTGAGCCGATCGATGACGGTCTCACTGGTGCCGGCCTCGCGGGCGCGCGCGATGTCCTTGGCGTTGGCCGTGACGATCTCGCTCGTACGGACCTCCAGCGCGTCCGCGATCGCGAGCAGCGCGTCGTCCTTCTCGGCCCGCGGCAGGGGCGCGAGATCGGCGGCGGCGGCTTTGGCGCGGTAGGCGGCCTCGGTGACCGGGGACATCGAGTCGTACGGCGAGAGCGTGGTCATATCGGAAGGGTAGTGCGCCGGACGGGCCCGTCCAGCGGCCGTCCCACACCCCGAGACAGGGTCAAAAGGGATGGACTCCGACCGGAGTGGCCGGAAGGGGCCCATATCCCTCCGCGATCCGCTGATGGTACGTCTCGCGGTCGACGACCTCCAGGCCGACGATCTCCCAGGGCGGGAGCTTGGCGGTCTGGCGGTGCTCGCCCCACAGGCGCAGGGCGACGGCCGCCGCGTCGTGCAAGTCGCGGGCCTCTTCCCAGTAGCGGATCTCCGCGTGGTCGTTGGCGTAACGGCTGGTCAGCAGGAACGGGTGGTCGTGGGCCAGCTGTTCGAGGGCCCGCCTGACCTCCTTCAGCGGGGCCTCGCCACCCGAGACGCTCAGCGTGACGTGCCACAGCCGGGGCTGGTCGGCCGGCTCCTCACCCGCGTAGGTGTCACCCGCCGCGACGCTCGTCAGGGCCCGTTCCTCGCCCGCCGCGCGGGAAGCCGGACCACCCGCCCGGGAGGCGGCACCGCCGCGGGACGTCGCCGCCCCAGGGCGCACTCGTCTCACGACGGCCTCCTTTTCGCAATGGTCCGCAATGGTCCGCAATGGTCCGTGAATGGTCTGTGATCGTCGTACTGCATCGGGGTCTCCCCGCAACAAAGTTGAGCAGGTGGGGAGCCGCCGTGTGGCGCTTTTACCCAACGTCCCCCGGCAGGGGCCTCGGAATCGGCCTTTTACGGGTGCACTGGACAGCTGTTTCAGAGGTGGTGCGGAACAGGCGTCTTACGGATGCAGGAGCACGAGGTCGTCCCTGTGTACGACCTCGCGTTCGTACTCCGGGCCCAGCTCGCGGGCCAGTTCGCGGGTCGAGCGCCCGATGAGCTGGGGGATCTCCTTGGCGTCGAAGTTCACCAGGCCCCGCGCGACCGCCCGCCCCGTGCTGTCGCGCAGCTCGACGGGGTCGCCCGCGGTGAAGTCGCCCTCGACGGCCGCGATACCCGCCGGCAGCAGCGAGGTGCGCCGGTCGACGACCGCGCGCACGGCCCCGTCGTCCAGGACGAGCGCGCCCTGGGGGGTCGAGGCGTGCTGCAGCCACAGCAGCCGGTCCGCGGAGCGCTTGCCGGTGGGGTGGAAGTACGTGCCGGTGTCCCCGCCCGCGAGGGCCTCGGCGGCGTGCACGGCGGAGGTGAGCACCACGGGGATGCCCGCTGCCGCCGCGATCCGGGCCGCCTCGACCTTGGTGACCATGCCGCCGGTACCGACGCCCGCCTTGCCCGCGCTGCCGATGTCGACGTGCGCGAGATCCCGCGGCTCGCGGACCTCCGCTATCCGCGAGGTGCCGGGCTTGCTGGGGTCGCCGTCGTACACACCGTCCACGTCGGAGAGCAGGACCAGCAGGTCGGCCCGTACGAGGTGGGCGACGAGCGCGGCGAGCCGGTCGTTGTCGCCGAAACGGATCTCGTCCGTGGCGACGGTGTCGTTCTCGTTGACGACCGGCAGGGCGCCCATCGCGAGGAGCTTGTCGAGGGTGCGGGCGGCGTTGCGGTGGTGGGCACGCCGGCTGGTGTCGTCGGAGGTGAGGAGCACCTGGCCGACACGGACGCCGTGGCGGGCGCAGGAGGCGGTGTAGCGGGCGACCAGGAGGCCCTGGCCGACGCTGGCTGCGGCCTGCTGCCGGGCCAGGTCCTTGGGGCGACGGCGCAGCCCGAGCGGGGCGAGGCCGGCTGCGATGGCGCCGGACGAGACGAGGACGATCTCCTTCTCGCCGCCGCTGCGGTGCTTGGCGAGAACGTCGACGAGCGCGTCGACACGGTCCGCGTCGAGTCCGCCCGCGGCCGTGGTCAGCGACGAGGAACCCACCTTGACGACGATTCTGTGGGCCCCTGCCACGGCCTGCCTCGCCCCTGCCACCTGGCCTGCCATGTGCCCAGTCACCTGCCCTGCCACCTGCGGTGTGTCCCCTCGCGTCGGTCCCGCCCGGCAATCTACGCGAAGGGGCGGGGGCGGCGCCCGTCGGTCCAGTCTGCGGACGGCGCCAGGCCCCCCATGATCACCAGCGCGTAGCCACTCGCTCACGTCCCGCGTATGCAAAAAAGGTTGTGCAGGTTCCTCATAGAACTTAAAGATGACGCAAAGATAAGTTGACCAATGTGGCATCTAATGTTCATCCGGTGAAGCGCATACTCCTGAGATCAGGGAAAAGCCCGTACGACGTCGTCCCTGTGGAGCAGGCCCTCCACCAGGACGTCATCGCCACCAACGCGGGAAACCTGATCTTCAGCGACGCCGCGCACAAGATCCTCGAGACGCCTCGCGCCGAGGTCGTGTCGAACGGCATCCGTACCAACGTCGCCGCCGCGGGCCGCATCAACGAGGAGTACGACGC
This sequence comes from Streptomyces sp. NPDC090798, assembly GCF_044768965.1. NCBI lineage: Bacteria > Bacillati > Actinomycetota > Actinomycetes > Kitasatosporales > Streptomycetaceae > Streptomyces > Streptomyces sp. NPDC090798. The sequence continues at coordinate 571,223 of NZ_JBIVXA010000001.1, read as the reverse complement.
CTTCGTCGTTCCGCTGGCCAACGCGTTCCGGCCCTCGTTCGAGCCCCAGCTCAGGCGGCTGACGCAGCTCATCAGCAAGTTGAAGATCCCGGTGGTCGTGCCGGGCATCGGGGCGCAGACCGGTCTGGACTACAACCCGGCCAGGCTCAAGCCCATGGAACCGGCCGTCCGGGAGTTCGTCGCCGCGGTGCTCGAGCGCAGCGCGTCCATCGGGGTGCGCGGCGAGTTCACCGAGCGGTACCTGAAGGACATGGGCTTCCGTGATGTCGAGGTCATCGGCTGCCCGTCGATGTTCATGTACGGCAGGGAGCTCGACGTACGCAAGAACGCGCCCGCGCTCGGTCCCGAGTCCCGGGTCGCGATCAACGGCTCGCACAGTGCGGTGAAGTCCCAGGGCCTGGACGGGGTCATCCGCCGGGCGCATGCCCGCTACCCCCACCTGCGGTTCGTCGGGCAGAACCTCTCTGACGCCCGCCAGCTGCACTGGCGCGACCTGTCGGATCCGAACGGTTCGGTCACCGCGATGCCCACGCACCCGGACCACCCCATGTACCGCGAGGACAAGGTCCGTGTGTACATCGACCCGGTGACCTGGATCGACGACCTGCGGGACTTCGACTTCTCGTTCGGCTCCCGCATCCACGGCAATATCGCGGCGCTGCTGGCGGGTACGCCCGCGACCGTGCTGTGCGGCGACTCCCGCACGCTGGAGCTGTGCCGCTACTTCGGCATCCCGCACCGCAGGATCAACGCGCTGCCGCAGGATCTCGACCCGGCCGAGCTGTACGCGGAGGCGGACTTCGGCGCGCTCACGGGGGGCCATCAGGAGCGCTTCGACCGCTTCATGGGCTTCCTGGAGCGCAACGGCCTGGAGAACACGTTCACGCACGGCGACGGGGGCGCTGCCCACGAGAAGCGGCTGCGCTCACTCGCCTTCCCGGCCGGCATCCGCCCCTGGAACGACGCCGACGTCGCCTCGCTGACCAGCAGGTTCGGCTGGCTCCAGACCCGCATCGGCGAACTGTCCACGGACAACGCGCAGCTCAAGCGCGAACTCGACAAGGCCCGCAGGACCGCCGCGAAGCCGACGGGCGCTGCGGCGCCGCAGCGCTCCGTCTACCGCATGGCCCGGCGAGCGGTGGGGCGCCCGCTGCGGAAGGCTCTGCAGTCGGGGCGCCAGTAGCCCTCACCGGCCTCGGGCAGCCCTCATCGGCGGCCTTGATGGCCGGACGGTTCACCGAAACGCCCGTTCCACGGCCCTGAGGGCCGTGGAACGGGCGTCTTCGTCAGCCCGCGCGGCGCGGTCCGAGGACCTTGCGCGCCATCTTGCGGGCGGTGCGCATGCCCGGGAAGTGGGCGGCGGGGGCGAACTTGAAGCTCTCGATGGTGACCGTCTCACGGGAGGTCGGGATGAACCAGCTGTCCGGGAGCGGCGCCGCCTTGTCCCGGAAGTGCGGGTAGGCGAGGTAGGCCTTGCGGCTGCGCGGGTCCACGTGGAGGGTGGGCGCCTTCTTCTTCTTGATGAAGTCCAGCACGTCCACCAGCAGGTCACCCCGGCCCTGACCGGCGAGGTTCACCCGGAGCCGCTCGTTGACCTTGAGGCGGTCGGCGACCCCCTCGGTCCAGTACGCGTCGATCAGCGGCTTGCCCAGCGTGAGCTTGTTCTGTCTGACCTCCTCGTCGTCTCTGAGGAAGACGGGGCCGAACTGCGGCAGCAGCGTGACGAGGAAGGGGCGGACCATCAGGCCGTCGCGGCGCTTGCCCGCGGGCACGTGCTCGGCGATCAGGCTCATCAGGGCGCGGGCGGAGTCGAAGCGCAGGGTGTAGCTGCCGCTCTTGGTGACGTGCTTTCCGTCGTCGCGGCCGACGAGGTAGTAGCAGTCGTAGTCGGCGACCACGGAGACACCGTCGGCGCGGAGGTAGGCCTCCATCGTGAAGAGGGCGTCCTCGCCGGTCTTCAGCGACTCGTCGAAGTGCATGTCGTGCCGGGTGAGCAGCTCGCGCCGGAAGAGCTTCTGCGCGCTGAGCGTGAACTTGATCTGCGAGGAGAAGACGTCCGTGCGGGGCTGGTTCTTGCCCCACATCGACTTGGGGGCGTTGCGGTTGACGCCTATGACCTTGCCCAGCACGACGTCCGTGCCGTGCTCGTCGGCCATGGCGACCATGCGCTCCAGGGCCTCGGGACCGAAGTAGTCGTCGGCGTCGAGGAAGAAGACGTACCGGCCGCGGGCCTTGTCGAGGCCGACGTTGCGCGGGCCGCTGGGGCCGCCGGAGTTGGCCTGTCGGATCACCGTGACGGCCATGGCCGCACGCTCCGCGAACTCCTCGAGGTACTCGCCGGTACCGTCCTTCGACCCGTCGTCGACGGCGATGACCTCGATACGAGCGGGGTCGAGCGTCTGGGCCTCGACCGACTCCAGGCACTTGACCAGGTAGGGCATGGCCTCGTACGCCCCGATGATCACGCTCACATCAGGCTGCGTCACGGTCACGTTTCTCCATTGTCATCCGAACATTTCCCCCGTATCAGCTCAAGGGCTACCTCAAAGACGGTTGAAAGTACTAGGAGGTTGCCTCACTGAACCCCAAATGTGATGCGGTTCACAGGTTTACGGGGAACGGGACAGGGCCCGGCCCCGAGGGTGCTCCTCGGGGCCGGGCCCTGTCACTGGTGCGGCGAAGTGGATCAGCAGGGGTGGCTCAAGCGGTGGATCCGCCCTTGACGGCCGCGCCGCCCGTCTCGTCCGCCGAGGCCTTCCGCTGCCCGGGAACTCCGTTCGCGAGCTCCACGGCGGCGGCCGACGCACCGGTCTCCTGGCCGAGGTTGCGCGCCCGGGACTTCTTCGCGAGGCCGCGCACCGCGGCGTTGAACTGGTCGATCGACGCCGGCTCGTCGGGACCGAGCAGATACTCCTTCAGCTCCCGGCGGTCGACGGCGAGCGCGTCCGAGGACGGGTCGGTGACCTGGGCGAGCAGCTCGCCCAGCTCGCTCGCCGAGTTCGACAGGATCACGGCGGCACGCACCGCCGTGTTCTGCCGCTTGAACTCCTCGACGCCCAGCTCCGCGGAGTCCGTGACCGCGTACGGCTTGCCGCTCGCGATGAAGTCGGAGACCACGGACGAGATGTCCGAGACCATCGCGTCGGAGACGTTGAAGCAGTCGTACAGGCGCGGCTCGGCGCCCGTGATGACCCGGTGCTCCCAGCTGCCGAACGAGCGCCAGTAGGCGTCGTTCCACTCGGCGCGCAGCCGGGCGACCTCGGCGTGCGCGGCCGTGTCGACCATGCCGTCGCGGGTGGCCTCGGCCTCGTCACCGCTCTCGGTGACACCGGTCAGCTTCTCGATGCGGGCCTCGATGCGGACCAGCTCCGCCTTGGCCGCGGACCGGGCCGCCGCGTCGACGGTGAAGCGTGGGTCGGCGGCGCGCTCGGCGGCCGCCTTCTCGACCAGCGCGACGATCTTCTCGTGCGCGGACTTGGCCTGCGGGCTGCGGGTGCCGGTGAACGGGTGCGGCTTGTAGAGGACGCGGACGGGCGGGTCGGCCTGCACCAGGCGACGAACGATATTCGCGCCTGCCAGCAGGATCGAGGTGTTGCCCGGGTTGTCGTCCCAGCCCTCCCAGGTGGGGGCGTACAGGACGGTGGGGCAGCGTCCGTCGGCGGCTGCGCCACGGGGTCCTTCGGGCACGCCCTGCCAGGTCTGGATCGGGGCGAGCTGCGGGCGGCCGACCTCCGCTATGTCGTCGTCGCGGACACCGACGTCGGCGATGGCGTAGCGGTCGCGGCCCGCGCGGCCGGCGGTCCACACCTCGTCGTACGCCTTGCTGAACGGGTTGACGCTGGCCAGCTTGTCGCTGTCGCCGTGGCCGATGAAGACGTGCTTCATGGTCGGCACGCGCAGCATGTGGATGTTCTTGCCGACGTTGGCCGCGTACAGCGCGACGCGCACCGTGGACAGGTCCATGTTCATCAGGTGCACCCCTCCGGGCACGCAGATGACCGGCACCGTAGTGGGCGCCATGCGCTCCAGGATGGCGCGCTCGCGCAGGATGATCAGCGGCCGGGTGTCCAGCTGCTCCATCGTCTCCAGCCACATGTTGACCTGGTACGCCGAGTCCTTGGAGCCCGAGAAGTACAGCACCGTCTCCGGGCGGTACTCGCGCAGCCAGCCGTCGACCGCCGCAAGGACCGTGTCCGCGTTCGGCGGGGTCTTCTTGCCGCGGATGTACGGGACGAGCGCGACGACGTAGACGAAGGCCAGCACCAGCGTGGCCGCGATGCCCGCGAAGCCGTACACGTTGGTGTCGGTGGCCCCGGTGACGAGGACGCCGGCGACGGCCAGCAGGTCGAGGTGGAGCATCTTCTCGGCGGCCCGGTTGAGCAGGGCGCGCGGCGGGGCGTCCGGGATCCGGATGCGCGAGGCCAGGTCGACGTTGCGGGTGGCGACCGGCATCTTGCGGCGCAGCCGGATCAGGGTGATCAGCGCGCTGTGCGGCGCCTGGAAGCCGTAGAAGGCGAGGAAGCACGCGATCGCCGCGTAGAAGACCATGCTGTCGGACAGGTCCAGGCGTGCGAGCAGCAGGACCAGCAGCAGCTGTCGGATCAGGAACCTGATGGACAGACCGGCGCGCACCTTGCTGAGGCGGTTGATCAGGTAGCTGCCGCGCCGGTGCAGATAGTGGTCCGCCAGGTACGTCACAGCGGCCGTGGCCGCGAAGGCACCGACGCTCGGGAGGAGCGCGGCCAGCATCAGGCAGGGGAAGCCCAGCATCATGAGGGCCGCCGCGGCCAGCTCGGCCGCACTGCCCACCCGGGCAACGCGTATAGCGGTGGATATCACGGATAAACCTGCTCTTGAGGGGTGTATGCCGGTTTTGTTACTGCTTGATTAACGAAAAGGGCCTTGCGGGCGATCGCGGACAATCCGGGAATTTTACGGACTCAGGCCTCTGTGAATACGCGGCAAACGCGCAGACTCAGAGGCCTGAATTCCAAGAAAACTAATGGGTGCTAATTATGCCACGCCGTCCTGACGGTCCAGCACGCTGGCCAGCGCCGCCTCGAATCCGGAGGCCTGTCCGGCGCCGGCGGTCGGGTCCTGCTGGCGTACGTCGATGACGTGACCGGTCATTTCGGAGAGGAGGACGTCGAGCGAGGTGCGCGCGACCGCCTCGGAGGAGAGCAGCGAGCCCGCGGGCTCCTGGCCGAAGGCCTTGGTGCGCATCGGGGTCGCGGTGCGCTCGGGGTTGATGCAGTTGACGCGGATGCCGTCGCCGGCCCACTCGTCGGACAGTGCCTGGGTCAGGTTCACCATGGCGGCCTTGGTGGAGGAGTAGAGGCTGTACTCGGCGCGACCGCGGGTGTAGCTGCTGGAGGTGTAGAGCAGCAGCTGGCCGTTGGTCTCGGCGAGGTACTTGTACGCGGAGCGGGCGATCTGCACCGGGGCCAGGTAGTTGACCTTCAGCGCTTCCTCGATCGTCGCGTTGTCCGTCTCCGCGAGCTTGCCTATGCGCAGCACCCCGGCGGTGTTGATGACGTAGTCGATGCGCCCGGTCTCGGCGTACGCCGTGGACAGCGCGTCGTCGACCTCCTCCGGGTTCTCGACGTGGGTGCCGGTGGTCGAGCGGCCGAGCGCGTAGGTCTTCGCGCCGTAGCCCTCGGCGAGTTCGGCGATGTCCTTGCCGATGCCGTACGAACCGCCGAAGACCACCACGGTCTTGCCGCTGAGCAGCTCGCGGTAGGCGGCCTCGCCGGCCTGCTCGGGGGCGGCGGTGGAGGCCAGCTGGAAGAGCTTGTCGGCGATGAAGACGTCGACGGGCTGGGTGACCTTCATGTTGTACTCGTCGCCCGCGACGACGTGGATCGGCACGTCCGGCAGGTACTTGAGGACGACCGAGCAGTCGTCGGTGGCCTGGAAGTTGGGGTCACCGGCCGCGACCTCGTAGGCGCGGCGGATCGTGGACAGCTTGAACGCCTGGGGCGTCTGGCCGCGGCGCAGCCGGGAGCGGTCCGGGATCTCGGTGATGAACTCGCCGTCCTCGCCGTGGGTGCGGGTCACGATGATCGTGTCCGCGGAGGGGATGGCGACGTCGACGGCCTGGTAACGCTCCAGGGCCGTGACGCAGTCGTCTATGACGCGCTCGGACAGCAGCGGGCGCACGGCGTCGTGGAAGAGGACGTTGGCGTCCTCGCCCTCGGCCAGACCCTCGCCGAGCGCGGCGATCGCGCGCTCGGTGGTCTCGTTCCGCGTCGAGCCGCCCTCGATCACCTTGGTGACCTTCTTCAGCCCCGCCTTCGCCACGATCTTCTCGACGTCCGGCACATAACCGGGAGCCATCAGCACGATGATGTCGTCGATCGACTCGGCCTGTTCGAAGGTGGTCAGCGTGTGCTCGATGACCGCCTTGCCTGCGATCTTCAGCAGCTGCTTCGGAATCGACAGACCCACGCGCTGACCGGTGCCGCCGGCCAGGATCACTGCGGTGGTACGGGGCTTGGCAAAGTGCTCAGACACAGGTGACCTACCTTGGGGCGACAGGGAACTTGGGAATGCTCCCACTTTCCGTTACTGCCATGCAAGGTGAGCGCCCTCTGCTGCTTATGTGCGCGCAACCGGTTATTCACCTTGCATGCGGGTGACTTCCGAGATCCCGAACCGTATTGTCCGGATTTGCTGTGAGTAACTGCACACGTTTTACGTGCGCTCTTCACGCCCGCTTCAGACGCTTGAGGACCCGGTGACCGAGAACCCGGACGAGTTCCCTGGACGGGGTCTGGTGAACCGAGCGCCCGGGCGCGGGGGGACGGGCGGGAGTCGCGGCAGCCACGGCGAGCGCCCCGTACAGCGCGTGGGCCGCCACCTCGGGATCGATCCGCGGCGACCCCGTCTCCTCGGCGCTCGCGACGCTGGGTACGACGGACAGCAACGCCGGGTCACCGAGCACCCGTACGCCCATGGCGGCGATCCGCTCGGCCATCTCCGCGCCGATAGCGGCAGCCGCCTCCAGCGCCCAGCGCGGTGTGGTGATCCGCGCGTCGTCCGGGGCCGGGCGACAGGCGTTCTTCATATGCATGACGGCGCCGCCGCGCACCATCTTGGAATACAGCTCATCGGGCAGCCCATTGCCGCGAAACTCCATATTGAGTTTCCGCAGCATTTCGGTCTCGGCGAGCGTGAGCGAGCGATTGGCCGTCTCCGGCACCGGTACCAGGAGACCGTCGGGCAGGCCGAGGAGGGATTCGAAGGTGCGCATCAGACCGTCGCGGTCGCGGTCGTCGACCACCACGACGGTGACGTTCTCGACGCCGCCGACCCGAACCCAGCGCTCGACGAGCCGGTCATGGCGGTGGCGGCGCCAGAAGCTCGGATTGGGCTTCTCGTACGGGGCCTTGCGCAGCATGTGTTCGAGCCAGTCCTCGTAGCCCATGCGCAGACCGTTCTGCACGTACTGCTGCCACTGCGAGGGCATGATCTTCGCCAGCGGGCGCAGGGTGACCAGGACATGGACTCGGCCCCGGCCCCGACCCCGACCCCGGTCGAGGTCGTCGACGATCCGGGCGATGGCCTCGTCGTCGGGCGCGTCGGCGAAGAACTCGCTGCTGACCACGGAGGTGCGCCCGCCGGTGGCGTGCACCGCGTCGGTGAGCCGCTTCCAGTGCCCCTCGGTGGGCCTGGCGTCGCCCATCATCCCGGGCCGGGCGCAGACCGCGAGGGCGGCTTCCATCGGGTGCCTGCTGTGGGCCGGAAAGTCGACGCCGTGCCCGGCCATCGCGTCCTTCGCGGCGAACATGGCGCCCTGGATCGACGTGGTCCCGGTCTTGTGCGGGCCGATGTGCAGCAGCCGGGTGCCGGGGGGCAGCGGCGTGGGGGCCCTCTTCGGGGCGGTTTCGCCGGTCTCCGCCTCAGGGGCCGCCGAGTCGTGATGCGAACAGTCGGTCTCCATGGTCAACGGAGGTTAAATCTCTTACCTGAGCCTTACCTGAGAATGTCCTGGGACTCACATGAGTCCCAGGAGTCCCAGAACAGCGCTGCTCAGACCAGACGTACGCCCGGCTTCCCCGCGTCGACCCGCAGCCGGGTCAGCGTGCTGGACGCAGCGTCCGGCCGCAGCACGGTCTCCGGGGCACGGACGGTGGCGTCGATGCCGTCGCGCCGGATGTCGAAGAGGTGGTAGCCGCGGTGGGCGTCGATGAACTTCCAGTGCGGGTTGTCCGGCATCCGCGGGTCCCACTCGTTGTGGAAGGCCACCTGGTCCTGGTCACCGCCGCTGGAGACGGAGGTCCCGACGAACTCGGCGCCGACGACGTCGGACTCCGGGTCGGCGAAGTCCTTCTTGAGGTCGCTGATCATGGTGAGGTGACGGTCCCCGGTCAGCACGACGGGGTTGCGCACGGTGGCCAACTCCCCCATGAGCGTGTTGCGTTCGGCCTGGTAGCCGTCCCAGGCGTCGTAGAACCAGAGCTTGCCCGGGCCGATCTGCAAATCGGTCTCGGCCATCATGATCTGCGAGGCGATCAGGTTCCAGCGCGTCGGTGAGTGGTGCAGCCCGCGCAGCAGCCAGGCCTTCTGCTCGGCGCCGAGCATGGTCATCGAGGGGTCCTCGGCGCCCGCCTGGGTGGTGGCCTGGTCACTGCGGAACTGCCGGGTGTCCAGGACGTTCAGCCGCACCAGCCGGCCGAAGTCGAGCCGCCGGTGCATCCGGATGTGCGGGCCGTCGGGCACAGCGGTCGCCCGGACCGGCATGTGCTCGTAGTACGCCTGGTAGGCGGCGGTCAGCCGGGCCACGAACGCGTCGTGCGACTGTTTGGCCGGGTCCTGCGGGATCTCCCCGGCGAAGTCGTTGTCGACCTCATGGTCGTCGAAGGTGACCACCCAGGGCGCGGCGGCGTGCATCGCCAGGAGGTGCGGATCGGTGCGGTACTGCGCGTAGCGGTTGCGGTACTGGACGAGGCTGTACGGCTCCCCGTTGCCCTCGTGCCGGCGGACCGCCGTCGCCGCCGGCGCGGACTCGTAGATGTAGTCGCCGACGAAGAGCACGAGGTCGGGGTCCTGGGCGAGCATGTCGGCGTACGGGGTGAAGTAGCCGTTCTGCCAGTTCTGGCAGGAGGCGAGCGCGACGCGCAGCGTGCCGCCGGAGCTGTGGGGGTGCGGGGCGGTGCGGGTGCGGCCGGTCGGCGAGAGCCGGCCGTCGGCGCGGAAGCGGTACCAGTACGCGCGGTCGGGGCGCAGTCCGCGGACGTCGACGTGGACGCTGTGCCCGTACTCGGGCAGCGCCTGTGCGACGCCCCGCCGCACCGGCTTTCCGAAACGGGCGTCCTCGGCGATCTCCCACTCCACCGGTACCACGCGGTCGGGCATGCCGCCGCCGTTCAGCGGGTCGGGGGCGAGCCTGGTCCACAGCACGACGGCGTCGGGCAGCGGGTCGCCGGAGGCGATGCCGAGGGTGAACACCCCGTCGGGCAACGGGGGTTCGGCGGCGCGGGCGGTGCCGGGCAGCCACAACTGGCTGGTCGCCGCGGCGCCCAGGGCCGCGGCACCGGCGGTGAGAAAGCGGCGTCGATCGCGCGAGACGGTTCCGGTCATCGGTGAACTCCCCTGCGTCGGTGGCCCCTTGGACACCGGGAGGCTCACACGCCGCAGTGGCCCGCCCGCTGAACGGAATTCGGCAAGAGCATGACAAACAAGCGAAGGGGCGAACCGTCGCGGCAGGGACGCCACCGGCTCTCCACGCCCCCGCCGCCCCTACCCGTCCCCTCCCTGCCTGGGGGCTCCGCCCCCGGACCCCCAAAAAGATCGCGCGGTCCCCCGCGCCCCTAAAAGGGACACGGGGAACTGCGCGAACAAACCCCACCCACCCGCAACCGAGCGTCGGCCTAGAAGGGCTCGAAGTCGTCGTACTCCTTCTCCGCGTCGTCCCGCTCCGCCTGCTTGTCGCGGCGGCGCTGCGCCGCGGGCCGCGGGGCTTCGAGGCGGTGGTCCTCGCCACGGCGGCCGAGCATCTCCGCGCCGGCCATGACGGTGGGCTCCCAGTCGAAGACGACCGCGTTCTCCTCGGGGCCGATGGCGACGCCGTCGCCCGAGCGGGCACCCGCCTTCATCAGCTCCGCCTCGACGCCGAGGCGGTTGAGACGGTCGGCGAGGTAGCCGACGGCCTCGTCGTTGTTGAAGTCGGTCTGGCGGACCCAGCGTTCGGGCTTCTCGCCGCGCACGCGGTAGAGGCCGTCCTCCTCCTGGACCACGGTGAAGCCGGTGTCGTCGACCGCCTTCGGGCGGATGACGATCCGGGTCGCCTCCTCCTTGGGCTTGGCGGCGCGCGCCGTGCCGACCAGCTCGGCGAGGGCGAAGGACAGCTCCTTCAGGCCCATGTGCGCCACGGCCGACACCTCGAAGACGCGGTAGCCGCGGGCCTCCAGGTCGGGGCGGACCATCTCGGCGAGGTCCTTGCCGTCGGGCACGTCGATCTTGTTGAGGACGACGATGCGCGGACGGTTGCCGAGGCCGCCGTACTGCTTCAGCTCTTCCTCGATGATGTCGAGGTCGGTGACCGGGTCACGCTCGGACTCCAGGGTCGCCGTGTCCAGCACGTGGACCAGCACACTGCAGCGCTCGACGTGGCGGAGGAACTCGAGGCCGAGGCCCTTGCCCTGGCTGGCGCCGGGGATGAGGCCGGGCACGTCCGCGATCGTGTAGACGGTCTCGCCCGCCGTCACCACGCCCAGGTTGGGGACGAGAGTCGTGAAGGGGTAGTCCGCGATCTTCGGCTTGGCGGCCGACAGGACGGAGATGAGGGACGACTTGCCGGCGCTGGGGTAGCCGACGAGGGCCACGTCAGCGACGGTCTTCAGCTCCAGGACGATGTCCTGGAAGTCGCCGGGGACACCGAGCAGCGCGAAGCCGGGCGCCTTGCGGCGGGCCGAGGCCAGCGCCGCGTTGCCGAGGCCACCGCGACCGCCCTGCGCGGCGATGTACGACGTGCCGTGGCCGACGAGGTCCGCGAGGACGTTGCCCGCCTTGTCGAGCACGACCGTGCCGTCCGGCACCGGCAGGATCAGGTCCTGCCCGTCCTTGCCGGAGCGGTTGCCGCCCTCACCGGGCTTGCCGTTGGTGGCGCTGCGGTGCGGCTTGTGGTGGTAGTCGAGCAGCGTGGTGACGGACTGGTCGACGACCAGCATCACGTCACCGCCCCGGCCGCCGTTGCCGCCGTCCGGGCCGCCGAGCGGCTTGAACTTCTCCCGGTGTACGGAGGCACAGCCGTGGCCTCCGCTACCCGCGGCGACGTGCAGCTCGACGCGGTCCACGAAGGTGGTCATGGGATGTGCCTCCAGTTACGTACGAAAGTCCTGCGCAGCCCTGTATGCCACAGAGCCGCTTCTATTCAAAACACGCGAAAGGCGGACCCGCTTCCCGTACGGGAAGTGAGGTCCGCCTCGCGAAAGAACCGGTCAGGCGACCGGAACGATGTTCACGACCTTGCGGCCACGGTGGGTACCGAACTCCACCGCACCGGCGTCAAGGGCGAACAGCGTGTCGTCCTTGCCACGGCCGACGCCGTTGCCCGGGTGGAAGTGGGTGCCGCGCTGGCGGACCAGGATCTCACCGGCGTTGACGACCTGACCGCCGAAGCGCTTCACGCCGAGCCGCTGAGCATTGGAGTCGCGACCGTTCCGAGTGGACGATGCGCCCTTCTTGTGTGCCATCTCTCCTCAGTCCCTTACTTCGCAGCCGCGGGGATCTCAGTGACCTTGATCGCCGTGTACTGCTGGCGGTGGCCCTGACGACGGCGGTAACCGGTCTTGTTCTTGTAGCGAAGGATGTCGATCTTGACGCCCTTGTGGTGGTCCACGATCTCGGCCTGGACCTTGATGCCGGCAAGGACCCAGGGGTCGCTGGTCACGGCGTCGCCGTCGACAACGAGCAGGGTCGAGAGCTCGACCGTGTCGCCAACCTTGGCAGTGGAAATCTTGTCAACCTCAACGATGTCGCCGACAGCAACCTTGTGCTGGCGACCACCGCTGCGCACGATGGCGTACACGCGGATCTCTCTCTCGCTCGGAACGGAACCCCGCAGTCCAGCCACGCGCTGCGCGAGCGGCCTCTCCCGGAGCGCACGGCATGCGAACACGCACGACACGCAGAATTCCGGGAGGAAGAGGTTTACGGGGGTGCGGCGCGTCAGGAGACACGCCGACGGTCTAGGTTACGGGGCCCGGCTTGAGGGGTCAAACCGGGCCGCCGTCATGCTGTCGGAGCCGCGGAAGGACCGACTTTCGTCGGCCCTCCGCCGGTTCCGCGTCAGTCCTCGGTGGTCGCCGAGACTGTCGAACGGTCCTGCCGCTCGGCCGCCGCGGTCTTCTTCGCGGTGGTCTTGGCGGCCGTCTTCTTCGCGGTCGCCTTCTTGGCCGTGGCCTTCTTGGCGACCGTCTTCTTGGCAGCAGCGGTCTTCTTGGTGGCGGCCTTCTTGGCCGTCGCCTTCTTGGCCGTCTTGCGGGCGGCCGTCTTCTTGGCCGGGGCCGCGGCCTCGGTGTCCGTCTCGACCGCGGTCTCGGCCGACGACCCGACCGCCTCGGCCGGCTCCGCCGAGGCCGACGGGACGACCACGACGGCCGCCTCCTCGGACGCGGTGGGCGCGGTGGCCTTGCGGACGGCGCGGCGACGCGGGCGAGCCGGCGCGGCGCTCTCGGCGACCGGCTCGGGCTGCGGCTCGACGACCTCGGCGGCGGCCTCGGGCACGGGCGCCGCGACCGGCTCCGTGACCGTCACCACGGCCTCTTCCGCCGCCTTCGGGGAACCGGCCGGAGCCGACACCTTGCGGGTGGCACGACGACGCGTACGGCCCTTGGGAGCGGCCTCGTCCTCCGGTACGGCGGCCACGGGGGCCGGAGCGGCCTCGGGAGCCGGCGTGACCTCGGGAGCCTCGGCGACCGGCGCCTCGACGACCGGGTCCTCGACCGCGACCGGCACGGACTCGGCGTCCTCACGGGACGTCAGAGCCCGCTCGGTCCGCTCGGCCCGCTCCTCACGGCGGCCCCGGGGAGCACGCTCCTCGGCCTTCGGCGCACCCGCGGGAGCCGACGCGCGCCGGGTCGCCCGGCGCCGCGAACGGCCGCCACGGGAAGCCGCGGCCTCCGCCTCGGCGGCGCTGCTGTACAGCTCCTCGTCCGGCTGGAACTCCGACTCGACCAGTGCGACGGGCGCGGCGACCTCGGCGGCCACCTCGGCCTCGCTCTCGACCGTCTCCGGCTCCTCCGCGATCTCGTGCGTGTGCTCGAGCTCGTGGTCGTGCTCGTGGACCTGCTCGGCACCACCACGGCCGCGCTTCTTGCGCTTGCCGCCGCCTCCGACGGAGGTCGGCTGCTCCATGTGCACGATCACGCCACGGCCGTTGCAGTGGACGCAGGTCTCGGAGAAGGACTCCAGGAGGCCCTGTCCGACGCGCTTGCGGGTCATCTGCACGAGGCCCAGCGAGGTGACCTCGGCGACCTGGTGCTTCGTACGGTCGCGTCCCAGGCACTCCAGGAGGCGCCGCAGCACCAGGTCCCGGTTGGACTCGAGGACCATGTCGATGAAGTCGATGACGACGATGCCGCCCAGGTCGCGCAGCCGCAGCTGGCGCACGATCTCCTCGGCCGCCTCCAGGTTGTTCCTGGTCACGGTCTCTTCGAGGTTGCCGCCCTGACCGGTGAACTTGCCGGTGTTGACGTCGACCACGACCATGGCCTCGGTCTTGTCGATCACCAGCGAACCGCCGCTGGGCAGCCAGACCTTGCGGTCCAGGGCCTTCATCAGCTGCTCGTCGATGCGGTACGTCGCGAAGACGTCGACCTCGGAGGTCCACTTCGAGAGGCGGTCGGCCAGGTCGGGCGCGACGTGGGACACGTACCCGTGGATGGTCTCCCACGCCTCGTCGCCGCTGACGATGACCTTGGTGAAGTCCTCGTTGAAGATGTCGCGGACGACACGCACGGTCATGTCCGGCTCGCCGTACAGCAGCGACGGCGCGTTCGAGCTGCCGCCGTTCTTCGCCTTCTTCTGGATGTCCTCCCACTGCGCCTGCAGGCGCTCGACGTCGCGGCGCAGCTCGTCCTCGCTCGCGCCCTCGGCGGCGGTGCGCACGATGACGCCCGCGTCCTCGGGGACGATCTTCTTGAGGATGGTCTTCAGGCGCGCGCGCTCGGTGTCGGGCAGCTTGCGGCTGATGCCGGTCATCGAGCCCTCGGGCACGTAGACCAGGTAGCGGCCGGGCAGGGAGACCTGGCTGGTGAGGCGGGCGCCCTTGTGGCCGATCGGGTCCTTGGTGACCTGCACGAGGACCGACTGGCCGGACTTCAGCGCGCTCTCGATGCGGCGCGGCCCGTTGGCCATGCCGAGCGCCTCGAAGTTGACCTCACCGGCATAGAGCACGGCGTTGCGGCCCTTGCCGATGTCGATGAAGGCGGCCTCCATCGACGGCAGCACGTTCTGGACCTTGCCCAGGTAGACGTTGCCGACGTACGAGGTCGACTGCTCCTTGTTGACGTAGTGCTCGACGAGCACGTTGTCCTCGAGGACGCCGATCTGGGTGCGCTCGCCGCTCTGGCGGACGACCATCACGCGCTCGACGGCCTCACGGCGGGCCAGGAACTCGGCCTCGGTGATGATCGGAACGCGACGGCGGCCCTGCTCGCGCCCTTCACGACGGCGCTGCTTCTTGGCTTCGAGGCGGGTCGAGCCCTTGATGGACTGCACCTCGTCGGACGGGTGCTCGTCCTTCTTGCCGCGCGGCTCGCGGACCTTGACGACCGTGCGCTCGGGGTCGTTCTCGCCGGCCTCGGACTCGGGACCGGCGTCACCGGCGCGACGACGACGCCGGCGGCGGCGACGGCTGCTGCTGGAGCCGGAACCGCCCGGCTCGTCGCGCTCGTCCGCCTCCTCGGCGTCCTCCTCGGCCTGCTCGGCGGTGTCCTCGGCGTCCTGCGCGGCCTGCTCGGTGGCGTACTCGTCGTCACCGGCCTCACCGTCCGCCTCGGCGGACTCGCCGCGGCGACGGCGACGGCCACCACGACGGCGGCGGCGGCGCGAGCCCGCGGACTCCTCCTCGGACTCGTCGTCCTCGACGCCGTCCTCCGCGTCCTCGGCGGACTCAGCGGGCTCCTCCGCCTCGTCGACGGGCTCCGCGGCCGGGGCCGCAGGCGCCTCCTCGACGGTCCGGCGGCGACGACGACGGCGTCCGCCGGTCTCCTCCTCGACGGCCACGGGTGCCTCGACGACCTCTTCGGGCGCGGGGGCCTCGGCGGTCTCGGCGGCCACTTCCGCCGCCTCGGCGGCAGCCGCGGCGGCGGCCCGCTCCGGCGTCTGGAACATCGGCTCGGTGAACACGGGCGCCTGGAACACGGCGACGGCCGGACGCGCGGGCCGTCGCCCGGACTCGGCCTCCTTCGGCGCGGGGGCGGAGAAACCGACAGCGGCCTTGCGCGTGGCACGGCGGCGGGTCCGGCGCGGGGCGCCGTCCTCGGCGGTCTCGGCCTCGGCCTCGGGCTTGGTCTCGGCCGCGGGCTTGGTCTCGGCCTCGGCGGCGGGCTTGCTCTCGCTGGGGCTGGTCTCGCTGGTCACGGGCGCCTCCACACGCTCGTCGGCGGCGTCGCCCTCGGGCGCACCGGCGGGCGCGGAGACACGCCGGGTGGCGCGACGACGGGTGGTGCGGCGGGGTGCGGCGTCCTCGGCGGCGGGGGCCTCTTCGGCCTGCGCCTCGACGGGCTCCCTGACGGCCTCAGGGGTCTCAGTGACCTCAGGAGCCTCGGGAGTCCGAGCGGCCTCGGCCGCCTTGGGCGCACCGGTGGGCGCGGAGGCGCGACGGGTCGCACGACGACGCGGACGGGCGGCGGGCGCCGCCTCTTCCTCGACGGCGGGGGCCGCTTCGGCAGCGGGGGCCTCTTCGACCCGGGCCTCGGTCTCGGCGGACGCGGGCGCCACGCTCTCCGCGGCCCCTGCCGTCACCGGCGCCCCGGCGGGCGCGGACACCCGGCGGGTGGCACGGCGCCGCGTACGGCGCGGAGCGGCGTCCTCGGCGGGCTCGACCGGCTCGGCGGCAGCGGCCTGAGCCACCGCCTCCTCCACCGTCTCTTCAGTGTCTTGGGTTTCTTCGGTCTCGAGAGCCTCGGGGGCCTCGACGACCTCGGCGGATGCCATGGCCTCGGCGGATGCCACCGGCGGTATGGCCGGAGCCGTGGTCTCGGCCACGGACTGGGACTCGGCCGCGCCCGTGGGCGGGCCGGCCGGACGCGACGCCGCACGGCGGCGGCGCCGCGGCGGCAGGGTGTCGCTCGGAGTGTTGTTGTTGTCGGAACCCTCGGTGGGTTCGGTCGGCTCGAGCATGCGGGTGGATCTCCCGTCAGGCTCCCGGGCGCCGCGCCTGGTCCGGCAGTGCCGGTGACGTCCGCGGCTCGCGCGATGCGCGGTGCCGCCGTCCGGGGCGCGGGCGCCGCACGGGAGCTCTCTGTGTCCTGTCTCGCCGGTTCCGTACGCCATGTGTGCGTACGGCCTGGCGAAAGTCTTCTGGTCGGTGCGCTGCCCGACCCAGGTGGCTCCCGGATCCGAGGGCGGCGCTACGACGTCCGTCCTTACGCGGGACCTTCCTTACGCCGACGCCTTCGCGGCGGCAGTTTCGGCGGCCCCTGTGCGATCGGCTGGGGCGGCCGTGACTGCCTCGCGGTCGGGCGCGAGCGGGTCGGTCACCGTGCCGGTCTCTTCATCGAACAGCCCCTGCGCCAGCCTGGTCACCGCTGCGGCGACCGGCGGCGCCAGGTCGGCCACGGCGCGAAGACCGGACAGGACGTCGTCGGGTCGTACGGCAGGCGTCACGTGCCGAACAACCAGGCGCAGTATCGCACAGGGCTGGTCGGTCGGCCTATCGGCCTGCGGACTGTGCGCCTCGAGGCTCGCCACGGCACCGCGGGCGTCGAAGGTGCGCATCCCGTTCTTGGTCCTGCGCTGGACTTCCACCGTGTCGGCCGATGTGAAGGCGTCGACCGCGCGCTCCGCGTCCTCGGGCGCCACGCCGTCGAGGCGCAGCTCCCACACGGACGCGGTGAGCCGGTCGGCGAGACCCGACGTGCGGGCCTCGACCGCATCGATGATGTCGAGCCCGTCGGGCAGCGACTCGTCGAGGAGCTCACGCAGCTTCTGGGGGTCACGCGTCTGGGTGAGCGCGATCTCCAGGTACTCCGCCTCGCTGCCTGTACCGGTGGGTGCGGCATTGGCGTACGACACCTTCGGATGCGGCGTGAACCCCGCCGAGTACGCCATCGGCACCTCGGCACGGCGCAACGCACGCTCGAAGGCGCGCTGGAAGTCACGGTGGCTGGTGAACCGGAGGCGGCCGCGCTTGGTGTAGCGCAGTCGGATGCGCTGCACCGCGGGTGCGGGCGGCGGGCCTTCGGGCTGTCGCTTGCCCAGTGTCGTTCAGTCCTTCGTGAGAGCGGTCGTACTGCTACCTAGAGTACGTGTCCCGGCGGCTCCCGGTTCCCGCGGAACCTTCGCCAGGGGCACCCGCTCGGTCTCCCGGGGCGTGCCGAAGAGCATGCGGCGGATGTCGGCGCGGGTCTGCCGGGCCGACTCGCGGGCGGCGGCCAGGGCCTGCCGGGTCACGCGGCCCACGCCGCGCGCGGCCTCGGCGGCGGGCCGCAGGAGCGTGTCCCGGACGACGTGTCCGACCGGCGTCAGCACGCTGCGGTACGCCCAGCGCACGGGCTCCACGAAGATCCACCGGAAGAGTCGTCCGAGGAACCGGCCGACGGCGAGCGAAAGGTGTCCGGCCACCCGCCAGGCGTGCCCGAGCGCGTCCCCGACCTCCCGCGCGGCGACGGCCAGGACCCGTCCGACCGGCACGAGCACCCAGCGCCACAGGGCGAGCGCGGGCAGCACGAGCAGCACGCGCAGGGTCCAGTAGAGCGCGGCGCCGATCCCGGTGAAGATCATCCGTACGAGCCATCCGACCCCGCGCGCCGCCCACGCGATCGCCCGTCCGACGGGGGCGAGGACCCACTCGTACAACCACAGTGCCGGTACGACGATCAGCTGGCGGACCAGCCAGGCCACGACCCGGTACACCCCGAGCGCGACCGCCCCGAACCCGGTCCCGAGGCCCCTGAGCAGCCAGGTGACGGCCCGCCCGACGGGGGTCAGCACCCGGGCGTACACCCAGGCGAGTACCGCGCCGATGCCACGAAGGACCCAGGCGAACCCGGCGACGACACCGCGGAGGACCCACATGAGCCCGCCGCCGACGCCCCGCGCCACCCAGGCGATCGCGTGTCCGACCGGCGTGAGCACCGTCTCGTACATCCACACGGCGGGCACGACGAGCAGCATGTACCCGAGCCACGCCAGCGCCTTTCCGACCGGCACCACGGCGTACCGCCACAGCGTCACCCACGGCCAGACGAACACCGCCCACGCCACCCACTGGAGCACCCGCCCCACGGGGCGCAGCACGGCGTCCCGCAGAAACCTTCCGCCGACCACCAGGGCGTCCCACAGCATGCGCACCGGCACGACGAGCACGAGGACGACGATCCGCACGGGCAGGCGGATCGCGACCGTGAGGCACCCCTCGGCCGGTACTGCGGGTCGCTCAGCAGGCGACTTTTCCAGATCCATACCGACGTAGACGCATCAGGGCGCCATCTGGATGCACACCCCTGAGGCCGGTTGCGCTCCCGATCGAAACTCCTGGCGGTCGCGCCGTCCTCCCGGTCTACCGTGCGTCGGCCGGCCGGTAGACACACACGTGCACTCCCGTGCCGCTGGTGTCCGTCGAGACCAGTTCGAGCGTGCGCAGCGCGCCGTCGTCGGGGAAGATCGTCTTTCCGCCGCCGAGGAGCACCGGCATGATCACGAGCCGCAGCTCGTCGACCAGGCCCTCGCGTAGCAGGGTCCGTACGAGCGTGGGGCTGCCCATCACCAGCAGGTCCCCGCCGTCGCTCTCGCGCAGTTCCCGGATACGGCCGACGGCTTTGTCGCCGGCGATACGGGTGGTGTTGTTCCAGGTCAGCGCCGTGTCGGCCAGTGTCTCGGACACCACGTACTTCGGAATGGCGTTCATCCGGTCGGCGAACGGGTCACCGCCCCGCTCGGGCCACGCGGCGGCCATCGACTGCCAGGTGCGGCGCCCGAACAGCAGTGCCTCGGCGTTGGCCAGCGCGTCGGAGAAGAACCCGCCCACCACCTCCGGGTCGAAGAACGGGTGCGACCAGCCGCCGTGGGCGAAGCCGCCTTCGGTGTCCTCGTCCGGGCCGCCCGGGGCCTGCACGACGCCGTCCAGGCTCATGAACTCGCTGATGACGATACGCACGGGACTCATCTCCTCTGTCACGCTCCGGGTTTACAACAGGAAGACCGCGCCGCCCGCCCCGATTCATCGCGCCCGCACGATGTCGCTGTGTGACCTGACTCACAGGGCGGCGCTCTCGCGTACGGTTTCGCGCGGGTCGGCCGGGTGGGCGAAGTGGCGAGGTGTCAGTCAACTTCGATGCCGTACTCCCTGATGAGCTCTTCCAGGCCGCCCGTATATCCCTTGCCGCCGACCACGAAGTCCCAGTCGCCGCCCGCGCGACGGCGGAAGGACCCGAGGACCAGCGCGGTCTCGTGGGCGCGGCCGTCGGACACGTCGAGTCGGCCGAGCTCGGTCCCGGATCGGTCCAGCAGCCGGATGCCCGCCTCGGTGAAGCCGGACAGATCCGCTCCGGGATTGGCCTCCGGGTCGACCGCGGCGACGAGCACGAGCCGGTCGGCCCGCTCCGGCAGGGCGTCGAAGGACACCCGGATGGCCGCCTTGTCCGGTGCGGTGGCGGCGAGCGCCCGGACCGTTCCGTCGGGTGTCCGGGGGTTGTTGAAGAAGACGAAGTGGTCGTCGCTCAGGGCCCGGTTGCCGTGGCAGACGAGCGCGCACACGTCCAGGGCGACCTGGCCGGTCCAGAACATGCCGAGCCTGTTCCAGTCGTCCGCGCCGTCCCGCTCGCCCCTCTCGCCCCGCTCGTCCACCGCTTCCGGCGTTCGGGGAGCGGGAACCGGGCGGCCGGCGTTTCCGAGACGCCCGCGCAGCCCGTGGCGGTGCAGCAGGTCGACGAGTTCGCCGCCCGACACGAGTTCCAGGGGCTTGCCGTCGGCGAAGGCGTGCGATCCCGGACCGAAGCCGGAGGTCGTGACGAGAACCCCCTTGTTGGCGCCCGCGTCCTGGACCGTGCCGAACAGGTCCCGGACGGCGGTCGGAGGCACGGTGTTGCGATAGCGCTTCACCTGGACGACGATCTTGCCGCCGCGGATCGGGGTCGGATCCAGCGCGTCGACGTCCACACCGCCGTCGTTCGAACGCTGGGTCGTCACCGCCCGCATGCCCATCGCGCGGAACAGCTCAGCGACCAGCGCCTCGAAGGCGATCGGATCCATCTCGTAGAGATCGGGCTCGTCCAGGTCCGGACCGTCCAGGTCCGATCCCTGCGCACCCCCGTGGCCGCCCCCGTGGGTGACGACGCCGTCGCCGACGTCCTCGGGGTGCCGGCCCGGACGTACCGCCGCACGCTGGTCGGGGCGTGCCGACAGCTGCCCCCGGAGCCCGTCCACCAGACAGTCGACGGCGTTGACCTGCTCCAGCCGCAATCGCGCGAAGACGGCACGCGGAGCCATGACGGTGGCCAGGAAGATCCGGGCCTCCCTGCCGGTCGCCGGATCGTGGTCGTCCACGAACCCGTTCAGCGCCACCGACTCCAGCACCCCGGACTCGTCCGCCGCGAAGAGCGCGTGCAGCACCAGGAGAACGCACTGCGCCAGTACGTCCCGGTACAGGGCCCGACTCTGCGCCGCCGGCCGCGGCGTCTCCTTGTCCTGGTCGGCGGTGGGCATGTACCGCACCGACTTCACCTCGGGGACGACGTCGTACTTGGGCAGCTCCCAGTTCAGCACCAGCTGGCGTGCGGCCCGGTCGTAGGCCGCGGAAACCTGCCGGGGCAGGTCCTCGGGCCATGCGGAGGAGGCGTACAGGGCCGCGGAGAAGTACTCCACCGTGGCGTCGGGGTCGCCGTCGCGCAGCGCCGCCGCCATCTCGGACACGGCGGCGTTGTGCCGGCCGACCTCCGCCTGCTGGGCCTCGGCCCGCCGCTGGTACTCCCTCTGGTAGGCCGCCAGTTGCTGCTGCCGACGGGCTTCCGCCGCCTGCGCGGCCCCCCAGTCGCGCTCGAAGCGGGCCCGAGCGTCCGCCTGCGCCTGGGCGCGGCGGGCGGCGCCGAGCCCCCAACCACTCTGGGCCTGGTAGTGGTTCGGGTCGGGCATGGGCGTCGGATGCGCCAGCTGCCCCGGAGCGAAGGGCTCGACCCGCTGGGAACGGGTGAGCATGGCGGCCCGGAACGCGGGCGCCCGGCATCCGGCGGCCAGCAAGCCCTGCAAGGAGGCGACCCGGGCCTCCAACTCCTCGGTCCGCCGCCGCGCCTCGGCCTCCCGCTGCTGCCGGTAGGCCGCCCGCTGCTCCCGCTGGCCGCGTGCCAACTCCCTCTGGAGCGCGCGCTGTTGTCGCTCCCGATCCCGTTGCTGTCTGGACTGCGCCGCCAACTGGCGCTGCTGCTGACGCTGTGCCTCAGCCCAGATACCGACCAACCCACTGGAGCGACGACTCATGCTCTACAGGCCCTCCCCCGGAACTTCGGCGCCCTGCCACCGCACCGCCCCGGCCCCACAACCAGCAGTGATCACACGACTCTAGTCGGCGATCAGTGCCTCATGTGTCCCCTTGTCCGCTTATGAAGGGACCCCTGCCGAGGGAACACCGGGAGCTCCGTGCACACTTTGCCTGTCGCAGTCCCGTCTCCAAGAGGATGATCCACGCATGATTACGCTCACCAAAGAAGACGGCCCGGCGGATCTGGACGGAGTCACCCATCTGTCCATCGGAGTGTCCTGGGATCCCACCGCGGGCAGCAGCGGTGGAGTGATGGGCGTACTCCGCCGCAAGACCGGCACCGACCTGGACCTGATCGCCATCGCGATGCAGGGCATGGACCCGGTACGCCTGGCAGGCCTCGACTCGCTCGACCCCATGGGCAACGGTTCCCTGGTCCACAGCGGTGACAACCAGACCGGACGCGGGGAGGGCGACGACGAGACGTTGACGGTCGAGTTCGCCCGTATACCGCCCAACATCACGTCGATCGTGTTCATCGCCGCCGCCTTCAAGAAGGGCAGTTCCTTCCAGAAGGCCCGCAACATCAGTTTCAAGGTGTACGACGCGACCGGCGGCACCACTCAGCAGGTCGCCGACATCTGGCCGAGCATGCTCACCCAGGACAACGGGTGCGCCGTGGCCAAGGCCGTTCGTGTCGACGGCAGCTGGAAGCTCGAGGTCATCAATGTGACGGGGAAGATCAAGCAGGGTGACGAGCACGCCCTGATGCGCTTCGCCGTCAGCAAGTAGTCCGGCATCGGTACGTAGTCCGGCATTGTTACGTAGTCCAGCATTGTTACGTAGTCCGCCATCAGCACGTAGGACGAGGTGCCCGGGGTTCTCTGCAAGGACCCCGGGTACTACATACGCCGAATGATCTGTGCCTCCGCTCTCTCGACCGGCGTGCGGCTGTAGACATGGACCAGGGCGAGGTGGAACAGGGCGGGCGCTAGAGGGGCCCAGCGGTGGATCCGATCCGCCCGCAGCATGTACTTGGCCACTGCCGCGGGGCGGAAAGGCACGTAATCGATGGTCTGATGCTCCCACCGATCCGCGACCCCTCGGCTCATACGTGCTTGCAGGCCTTCTCGCGTCAAGTCCTTCAGCCTGGCGTAGAAGTGGGCGCTCCAGTGGCGCTTGTCGACGTCCAGCACAAAGGCAAGCAACTCCAGTGCGTACTCGTGGGGCTCGAGGGACAGCTCCTCCCGCATGCCGCGCCGGGCCACCGCGTGCACTTCGGGGGCGTTCCTGCCGGACGAGTCGATGTGCCGGGACATGCCTTCGTTGACAGAGGAGTTCCAGACACCCGGGGCCATACGGACCCGGTCACTGCGCCGGCTGACGACCAGCAGGTCGTCGGCGGTCACCACCGCCACATTCACGGCGAAGCTGCACTGCAGAAACGCGGGTGCCCGCAGCGGATCGTCCGGCGTGAGATAGCGGGAACGGGGGGTTGTCCCGTCGGCCAGTCGGCGGTCGAGCTGCTGAGCGGCGAGAAAGGTGTAGTAGTCCGTCGGGCGGAGCCTCAGGTGGACTACGGGTTGCTCTTCGAGAGCGGTGCGCGAGACGCCGAACGACTCGACCGCGTAACGGGGACCGTTCCAGATCGGAGTCCGCCCCTCCGCCCGCAAACGCTCGCTCTCCCCCTCGATCTCGGTCCGCCAGCCGTCCATGTCCGAGGGCAGTTCGATCTCCGGGTCGAGCACTTGGACATGGACGGCTTCGGCGGGTATGGACGACTCGCCGTCGCCTTCCACGATCAGGGCAGACGTGTGCAGGGGGCCCAGGGAGAAGGTCCTCCACGCGGGACTGGACTCCTCCCGCTGCCGCAGGCCGCGCACCGCGCGGGTGGAGCGAGTGCGCAGCCTGAACCAGCCGTCCTGCAACGGTTGCTGGAACAGCACCGCACACAGCATCCCGAGTACGGCGCCCACAACTCCGTTGGCCACATCGATCCCGCCCATGCCAGGCAGGGTAGGCAAGTCGATCACGCCACGCGCGATCTTGTCCTTTCCGTTACGGCCGGCTCACCTCAGTGACGGTGTCCGCTGGTCGCGGGCCGCACCACTCGGTGTGCCGACGAACGGTACGGACGGGCGCGGGCCGGCAGCGCTCACGGCAGGCGTCTTTCCGTGGAGTCGGACTCGGGCATGGGACGCCGGCGCGGCCGGCGCGAGGCCGGCGCGGTCGGAGGGCGTCGCCACGTGCGCTGCCGCCTGGCCGGGAGTGCTATCGGCCGTCCGCCGGCGGCAGGTCCTGCTCGGTCCAGATCGTCTTGCCGGTGGGTGTGTAGCGCGTGCCCCAGTGGTGGGTCATCTGGGCGATGATGAACAGACCCCGGCCTCCCTCGTCGTCGTTCGCGGCGTGCCGCAGATTGGGCGTGGTGTGGCCGGTGTCGGAGACTTCGCAGATCAGGGTCCGGTCGCGGATCAGGCGTACCTGGATCGGGCCGCCGACGTAGCGGATGACGTTGGTGACCAGTTCGCTGACGATGAGCTCACTGGCGAACGTCAGGTCGTCCAGACCCCAGTCGCGGAGCTGCTTGCCGACGGCGGTGCGGATGGTGGCCACCGCCGCCGGGTCCGGGGGCAGTTCCCACTGGGTGAACTGGTTCCGGTCGAGCAGGCGTGTGCGGGCGAGGAGCAGGGTCGCGTCCTCGTCCACGGCCCCGGGCAGCAGGGTGGTCACGGCCCGGTCGCACAGCTCTTCGAGGGACGCTCGGTGGTCGGCGAGGACCCGGGACAGCAGCGCCAGCCCGGCGTCGCGGGCGTCGGCCGCCTGGAGGAGGCCGCCCGTGAAGAGGGCGACGAGACTGCCCTGTGGGAGCTCGAGATCCGTGCTCTGGTAGGGCAGACCACCGATTCCCAGCGGCGGTCCGGGGGGCAGCTCCGGATGGTCGACGACACCCGTGTGCGGTTCGACGACCACCAGCACCGACTCCCCGGCCCGCGCCAGACTGCACTTCCCCGAGACGGGGTCGTACACGGCGTACAGGCAGGTCACGCCCAGGGCCTCGTCGGCCTGCGGCCTCAGGTTGCCCGGGCCCTGGCCGGCTCCGCGCTCGTGCGCGGTCTGCTCGACCAGGTCGTCCAGGCGGGACAGGAGCTCGTCCGGGCTCAGGTCCAGCCGGGCCAGCACGCGTACACCCGTGCGCAGGCGGCCCATGGTGGCCGCGGCGCGCAGGCCGTGACCCAGCACGTCCCCGACGACCAGGCCGACCCGGGTGCCCGACAGGGGGATGACGTCGTACCAGTCGCCGCCCACCCCGGACCCGCTGTCGGCAGGCAGGTAGCGGCTCGCCGCGTCAACGGCGGCGTGCGGCGGCAGCCGGCCCGGAAGCAGGCTCCGCTGGAGTTTGAGGGCTACGGCATGGCCACGGGTGACCAGTGGCATCAGCAGGAGACCGAGCAGCAGGGCGCCCAGGCCCAGGACCGTGACGCCGCCGGTCCTGCCGATCAGCGGCAGGTCGACGCTGGTGATGCCGTATCCGGGGTTCGCGTAGACGACGAAGGCGGCGTAGAGGAACAACAGGAGCATGATCAGCCCGCCGAGCCCCGGCAACACGCCCTTGAAGACCAGGTCTCTGGCACTGCGGGTGAGGACCTTGCGGTGGTACCAGACGCAGGCGAAGCCGGTCAGTCCGTACTGGAACGCGATCGCGAGACCGACCGAGTCGATCGAGTCGGCCAGGACGTTATGGCTGAACGACTTCAACAGGACCAGCAAGGCGATCGACACCGCGCCCATGCCGACGGTTCCCCAGGTCGGGGTGAGAAACCTGCGGTGGACCCGGGCGAACCGGGCGGGGACGGCCTTGTGGACCGCCATGGAGAAGACGGTCCTGGCCAGCGGCAGGATGGTGGTCTCAGCGGAGGCCAACGCCGAGGTCAGCACCATCAGGATCAGCAGTCTCGACAGGAGCAGCCCCGTGCCGTCGCTCCCGAACACGGCGTCGCCCAGTCCGGAGAACACATTGTCCGAGTTGTGCGCGTTGCCGAGCCCGATGCCCGAGGGGCCGACTCCCGCGAACGCCTGCGCCGAAGTGGACACCAGCCCGTACAAGATCAGGAGCAGCACGGTGGACATGACCGCGGCGCGCCCGGGGACGCACGTGCTGTCGACGGTTTCCTCGTTGACCGCGAATGAGGTGTCCCAGCCCCAGTAGATGAAGACCCCCGCGAGGATGCCGGAGGTCAGCGCCGTTGCCGAGGGCACCTCGAACGGGTTGAACCAGGAGGCGGAAACCTGGATCGCCGTCGGGGGAGGGTCGGTGTAGACCCTGACCAGTGCGGCGACGGCGAACAGGATCAGCATCACCACTTCCAGGCACAGCAGCCAGCGCTGGACAGCCGCCGAGAACTCGATGCCGACGTAGCAGATCGCGGTCAGCACGGCGATCCAGGCGATGCCCGCCACGGTGGTCCACAGCCGGCTCTCCGCCAGTCCGTCCAGGCCCACCAGCCGGAAGCCGTAGGCGGCGGCGACCTCGGCGAGACTCGCCATGACGATGATGTTGGCGACGATGAGGCCCCAGCCGCCCATCCAGCCGGTGCGCGGTCCGAAGGCGCGGGTGGCCCAGGTGAAGGTGGTCCCGCAGTCGGCGTTGCTCGCGTTCAGCTCCCGGAAGGCGCACGCGACCAGCAGCATCGGGAGGAACGCCAGCATGGTGACGATCGGGGCCTGCAGTCCGACCCCGGCCACGATGATGCCCAGCGTGGCGGCAAGGCTGAACGCCGGGCCGGTGGAGGCCAGGCCCATGGCCACCGAGGAGAACATGCCCAGGGCGTCGTTCTTGAGCCCTTTCCGGCCGGACCCCGTCCCGGGAGCGGGGCGGCCGGCGGACTCGGCGCCGCCAAAGTGCCTCACACTTGATTCCAACGCCGGGGCACTCCCCTCCGCAACAGCGCAGGGAGATCGTCTGTCTGGCGGGCTGGGGCGGTTCGGAGTTCCCCTGCGCAGGCCACAAGGCCGCGGCCTACGATCCGTAGCCGAGTCGGAACGATGCGGGGTTTCTGGGGGACGGGGTGCGGGAGCTGGAGCGGATCACCGCCCGTCGGAGCGAGCTTGACGCGCTCGCCGAGGAGTTGGGCAAGCGCGTGGACAAGGTCTGCTCCGAGCGCGAGGAGTTGGTGATCGCCGAGCGGGTGCCGCACCGCCCGGCCGCGCAGGACCGCATCGAGGTGGAGGCCGCCGTCGCGGCGGCTCCGGTGAAAGCGCAGGTGGCGGGGCGGGCGGTGCTGCTGATTCCGTTCGCCCGCGCAGTCCCCGACTCTGACCCGTCGCGCCCGGTGCCGCAGACGCAGTGGGGCCGTCGCACCGGCGAGGCCCCCGTCATCGGCAGCCCGATACCGACTGAGGACGTGTCTTCACAGCAGGGCCAGATCCGTCCGTCAAAGCGGAGCCGGCTCAGCGGGAACCTCCGGCCGGTTGCCGGACACGTATAGAGCATGGAACTGAACGATGCTGGTCCCGCCGTACCGGTCGGAGGGACATCTGACCGAGAGCTGTGGGCGAGGGCCGTCGACGGCGACCGGGAGGCGTTCGGTCGGTTGTTCGACCGTCATGGGAAGACCGTCTACAACCACCTGTTCCGGCGCACGGCCGACTGGTCCGAAGCTGAAGACCTCACGTCGACCGTGTTCTTGCACGCCTGGCGTCGGCGAGCGGAGACGGTGCTGGACCGCGACTCGGCCTTGCCGTGGCTGCTGGGCATCGCCGACCGCCTGCTGTCGAACACCAGGCGGCGGCTGAGGCGGGCCGAGGCGTTGCTGCGCCGGCTCGTCTCGCATGACGAGCCGGTGGGCGACCACGCGGACCGTGTCGCCGGCCTGGTCGACGACGAGCGTCGCATGTCGGAAATCCACCGGGCGTTGGCTCGGCTGCCGCGCCACGAACGCGATGTCGTCGAGCTCTGCGTGTGGTCGGGCCTGGATCAGCAGGCGGCTGCGGCAACGCTGGGGGTGGCGGTCGGAACCGTGAAGTCCAGACTGCACCGGGCGCGGCGGAGGCTGGGGGGCGACCTCGTTGGCGGAGCTGAGGCTCCGGCGTCATTCAGTTCGAAGAATCCCGTCAATGCGGAAGAGGTCGCACGATGAATCACACGCAGGGCATTCCTGCGGCTCCTTCCGATCGTGATCTGCCGAACCACCGGCGGACCCGAGAGGAGTTGCTGATGAAGATCGGCCCAGAGAACAACCGTGCTTCGCTGCGACGCAGGTGGGGAGTGCCGCTGGGCGTCGCCACCGGCGTTGCGGCGATGAGCGTCGCGGCCGTGGCCGTCTTCAGCGGGATAGGGGATGCCAAGCCGCTTCTCGCCGACCCCGCCGGAAACCCGACGAACACCGCCGCGTCACCGAGTCCGGGCACAACGCACGGCTCCACGTCGGCCGGAGCCGGCTCCGCGTCGTCCTCGGCTAGCGCGAGTTCCGCCCCGGGCGCATTCTCCATCACCAGCGGGAGGACGACGCCGATCGACGCCGGGACCGTCGCCAAGATCCTGGCCTCCTGCCTGGGCTCGGATGCATCGCGATTCCACGCGGTGGTCGCGGTCCGCGCACCCATCGCCTCGCAGGACGGGGACGGCGTGGTCATCGCCGTCGACTCAGCCGATCAGTACGTGCAATGCGAGTCAAAGGGCGACAAGGGCAACAGCCAGGACTCCCCGCCCACATTCATCAACAATCGCCTGTGGGGCACCGGTCACATGATCGAGTACTTCGACTCCAACCGCGAGCCCGCCGGCAAGGGGCAGTACCTCATGCTGGGCGCCGGGCACTACACCTCCGACATTGCCAAGATCACCATCAGCTACGGCGACAACCCGAAGCAGTACCCGGCGGTCATGGCAGGCGGCGCGTTCGTCTACGCGGCGGCTCTCTCCACCAACGCCCCCGGCCCGCACTATGTGGGCCCCAGCCCCTACGTGCATGCCTACAACGCATCCGGCGCGGAGATCTACAACCAGAAGAAGGACCCTCAGTTCACCGACTAGCGGTAAGTCGGCCTTTCGACCGACCTCATTGCTGCCCGGGCGATGTGCCGGGGCAGCAATGAGTGGTGTTCATCGTGAAAGCCGCAGGTCAAGTGGGCTGGTGTGCGTCGGCTTCGGGATACTCGGGCTGGTCACGGGCGGACGACTCTCGTGAAGATCGTCGGTCAGGTCAGCGGGCGACTTCGCGGTTCGCACACCAGCCCACTTGACCTGCAAGTTGCTGCCTACTCAAGAGTGACAGAGCAGGTCAAGGACGATGGCCTCGGCGTCGAGGCCGTCGAGGTAACGGTTGGCTTGTTCCCAGTAGCCGTCTGTGTCCGCGTCCATCCACGAGCCGTCAAGGGTGACCAAGGCGAAGCCGGGCACGGCGCACCGGACCGACCACAGCCGGGCTTCCTCATGTTCCTGCGCGAAGTACGCGACTGGGTCGTTGAGCAGGAACGACGTATCAAAGTGCGGGTCTCCCGCGACGGCCCTCTGGGCCACGTCCTGCACCAGCGGCTGGGCCAGATGCTCCTTCCTGGCGTCTGCCGGGGAGTACCTCTCAGAATCGGCCTCGTGGCGAGCGAGGAAGTCGGCGAGCGGGCGGGCCGGCGGGTGTATCGCCGTCAGCTCCGTCCAAGCGGAGAGCAGGGCGTCATGCGTGCGCGCCGCTCGTTCCCGCATACCGTCGAAGTCCAGCAAACCCCGAGGCCCGCCGTAGCATTCCAGCGGCCCGAGGCGATCGAGCTTGGCCTTCCTGCGCGGCACGGTTGAGGCCGTGACGAGCCTGCGGTCGCCGTCGTGCGGAGGCAACACGAGGTAGGCATTGCCCGGGCTGGAGTGGATGGCCCACCAGTCCCAGTGGCCGACCGGATTCCATTCCTCGGTGAGGTTGGCGTCATAGGGCGCCATGGTGGCAGCTACCGCCTGCGGAACCTTCCGGGGCGCGGTCGGCGGCAGACACACAGTGGCGTAGAACTTGGTCATGCCCGGGAGCGTAAGCCCTGGGATTTTGCCCACCGATCCGACTGTCACCTCATCGGATCGCTGTCTCGGCGGGCCGGCCACCCCGGCGGGGCACTCCGCAGCGTCAAAGCCCACGAACTCACGTGCCGCCAGACGTCAACGAGCCCCCTTCCCGGTGAGAAAGGGGGCTCACGACACACAGTCACGCACAAGCCGATACGGACCTCATACCCACTCCACCTCAGAGGCGATGTGTAGCGATGCCTCAGGGCCCGAAAGCGGCGTCCGAAGGGGCACTGACGGCGCCGACGGGCGAGGAGCCGAGGCGTCCGCCGCGGACAGTGCAGCCGTCACCTCGTCCTCGCCAGCCCCCGCCAGCACCCCAATCATCCGATCGAGTGCCCAGCGTCAGTGAGAGTGACCGCTCGATGCCGGCGCCGGGCCAGCGTTCTTGACCGTCAGCGGCAGAAGCTTCTTGCCGGTCGGGCCGATCTGGATGCTGGTGTCCATCTGCGGGCAGACGCCACAGTCGAAGCACGGGGTCCAGCGGCAGTCCTCGACCTCCGTCTCGTCGAGGGCGTCCTGCCAGTCCTCCCAGAGCCAGTCCTTGTCGAGGCCGGAGTCGAGGTGGTCCCAGGGGAGGACCTCCTCGTAGGTCTTCTCGCGGGTGGTGTACCAGTCGACGTCCACGCCGAAGGCGGGGAGGGTCTTCTCGGCGCAGGCCATCCAGCGGTCGTACGAGAAGTGCTCGCGCCAGCCGTCGAAGCGGCCGCCGTCCTCGTAGACCGCGCGGATGACGGCGCCGATGCGGCGGTCACCGCGGGAGAGCAGGCCCTCGACGATGCCGGGCTTGCCGTCGTGGTAGCGGAAGCCGATGGACCGGCCGTACTTCTTGTCGCCGCGGATCTTGTCGCGGAGCTTCTCCAGGCGGGCGTCCGTCTCCTCGGCGGACAGCTGGGGCGCCCACTGGAAGGGGGTGTGGGGCTTGGGGACGAAGCCGCCGATGGACACCGTGCAGCGGATGTCGTTCTGGCCGGAGACCTTGCGGCCCTCGGCGATCACGTTCATCGCCATGTCGGCGATCTGCAGGACGTCCTCGTCCGTCTCCGTCGGCAGGCCGCACATGAAGTACAGCTTCACCTGGCGCCAGCCGTTGCCGTACGCCGTGGAGACGGTCCGGATGAGGTCCTCCTCCGAGACCATCTTGTTGATGACCTTGCGCATGCGCTCGGAGCCGCCCTCCGGCGCGAAGGTCAGACCGGAGCGACGGCCGTTCCTCGTCAGCTCGTTCGCCAGGTCGACGTTGAAGGCGTCCACACGCGTCGAGGGGAGGGACAGACCGATCTTGTCCTCCTCGTAGCGGTCGGCCAGACCCTTGGCGATGTCGCCGATCTCCGAGTGGTCGGCGGAGGAGAGGGACAGGAGGCCGACCTCCTCGAAGCCCGTCGCCTTCAGGCCCTTCTCCACCATCTCGCCGATGCCCGTGATCGAGCGCTCGCGCACCGGACGGGTGATCATGCCCGCCTGGCAGAAGCGGCAGCCGCGCGTACAACCGCGGAAGATCTCCACCGACATCCGCTCGTGGACCGTCTCGGCCAGGGGGACCAGCGGCTGCTTGGGGTACGGCCACTCGTCGAGGTCCATGACCGTGTGCTTGGACACGCGCCACGGGACGCCCGACTTGTTGGGCACGACACGGGCGATCCGGCCGTCGGCGAGGTACTCGACGTCGTAGAACGCCGGGATGTAGACGTTGCCCGTCTTCGCCAGGCGGAAGAGGACCTCCTCACGGCCGCCCGGGCGGCCCTCCGCCTTCCAGGCCCGGATGATCTCGGTCATGTCGAGCACGGCCTGCTCGCCGTCGCCGATGATCGCCGCGTCGATGAAGTCGGCGATCGGCTCGGGGTTGAAGGCCGCGTGGCCGCCGGCCAGCACGATCGGGTCGTCGAGGGTGCGGTCCTTGGACTCCAGGGGGATCCCGGCCAGGTCCAGCGCCGTCAGCATGTTCGTGTAGCCCAGCTCCGTGGAGAAGGACAGTCCGAAGACGTCGAAGGCCTTCACCGGGCGGTGGCTGTCCACCGTGAACTGGGGGACCCGGTGCTCACGCATCAGCTCCTCCAGGTCCGGCCAGACGCTGTACGTGCGCTCGGCGAGGACGCCCTCACGCTCGTTCAGTACCTCGTAGAGGATCATGACGCCCTGGTTGGGCAGTCCGACCTCGTACGCGTCCGGGTACATCAGCGCCCAGCGGACGTCGCAGGTCTCCCAGGGCTTGACCGTGGAGTTGAGCTCTCCGCCGACGTACTGGATCGGCTTCTGCACATGCGGGAGCAGAGCTTCGAGCTGTGGAAACACCGATACAGCGGCTTCGGCAGGCATCTCGCGAACCTTCGTGAGCTGGGAGGTACTGACAGGGGTGACCATCCAGACTAACGCGGCCGGGACCCGCCCCCGTACGCCTCAGACGGCGCCCTTGTCCTCGATGGTCTCCCACTCCCCCGGCAGCGCCGCCTCCACCGCCGCCGCGCGCTGCTCCTGGCGGCCGTACAGCACCCCGTACGTGAACGCGTTCTCGTCGGCCTCGTGCGCCTCGGTCGCCAGCTCCCGCAGGGCTCCACGGACCATCACACTGTCCTGGTGGTCGCCCAGCAGCGTCTGCAGGGACTTCATCGACCTGACCAGGTCGGCGGCGGGTCTGCCGAGGGCGGGGGTGGCCGCCTCGGCCGCGTAGCGCGTGCGTTTGGCCTTCTTGCGGGCGTCGTGCATCGTGAGGTCGCGCTCGGAGCCGGGCGGCAGCTCGAGGGCGTCGCCGACCAGGCCGGCGACCTTCTTGAAATCCTTCCGTACGGCCTTGGCGATCACCTTCCCGGGCTTCTTCGAGGCCGCCTCCAGCAGGGGCGGTCCGGCCACCAGGGTGTCCAGCGTCGTCAGCAGGTCCAGGTAGCGCTTGCCGTCCAGTACGGCGATCAGGCGTTGCCTGGAGCCGGAGCGGCGGGCCTCCGACCAGGTGCTCACACGGGCCCGGACGGGGCCCGTGACCAGGTCGGAGGGGAGTTCGTCGAGCGCCGCTGTCAGGTGCTCGGTGAGGACCTCCTGGTCGCGGTCGACGCCCAGCTCGGCGGCGAGCCACTTCAGCTCGACGCCGATCGGATCGGTGACGGTGCGGTCGAGGATCTTGCCGTACGAGCGGAAGGTGCTGCGGAGGCGGCGGGTGGCGACGCGCATACGGTGCACGGAGTCGGGCACGTCGCGGCGGACGGCGGGGTCCAGCTCGACGATCGCGTCGCGCTGGGTGCGGACGTAGGCGAGGACGTGGTCGCCGGCGGTGCGCGGGGCCGAATCGGGGGGTTCGGGCTTCGCGGCCGTCGTCGCCTTCGACGCGTCAGCGATCTTGCCGGTCGTCCCCGCCTTGCCTGCCTTCTCCGGCTTCTCCGGCTTCGCGGACTTTCGGGAGGCCGTTTCGTCGAGTGCCTTGGCCAGTTTGGACGCGGAGGCGGAGCGTTTGAGGCCCGCCTTGCGGAGCTTCTTCTCGACCTTGTCGAGGAAGGCCGGATCGCCGTCGTCGGCGAGTTCCACCTCGATCTCGGTCCATTCCGCGCTGCCCGCGCCGCCACTGAGGCGCTCCGCGCGGACGCGGTCGACGCTGACCTCGGCGAGGAGGGTGCCGGAGGCGTCGACGAGGTGGCGGATGTCGCGGGCCGACAGGAGACGTACGACGGGGACCAGTTCGGCCTCGCGGATGCGGGAGCGAACGAGGGCGGTCAGGTCTTCGGGGACGGTGTCGGAGAGCGGGGCGCGGATTTCGTCGCGGACGCCTTCGGAGACGGGGAGTTTGAGGTGCCAGCCCGCGTCGTCGCCGCCGGTGCGGCGGCGGAGGGTGAGGGAGGCGGTGGCGAGCCGCTGGTCGGCCGTGTCGTAGTAGGTGGCGTCCAGTTCGGCTACGCCCTTGTCGATGACGCGCGAGACTCCGGGGACGTCGGTCAGGTCCGGGAGTGGCGCGTCGCCGCCGGCCGGGGGACCCTCGTACTTTCGCTCGATTTCGCGCTTGGTGTCCGCCATGAACTGAATCTAGTGGCTGTCGGGCCGGGATGGCAGTACCAGCCCCGTCGGGGACCTCCGTGAACGACCGGATCTCGCCCCCGCCGCCCCTACCCGTCCCATCCCCAGGGGCTCCGCCCCCTCACCCCCGCCAGGGGCGCCGCGCCCCCTGGACCCCCGCATCGCCCGAAGGGCTCGTCCTCAAACGCCGGACGGGCTGAGTGATACGGGCCGGGGCGGGCGGGTTGGACATGGGGACGGGTAAGGGCACGGCCTCCGGCCTCATCCTCAAACACCGAACCGGCTGAAGATGCGGGCCGGGTGGACGGGTAGGACATGAGGGCGGGTGGGGACACGGCCCCCCGCCTCGTCCTCAAACACCGAACCGGCTGAAGACGCGGGCCCGGGTGGGCGGGTTAGACATGGGGGCGGGTAAGGGCACGGCCCCCGGCCTCGTCCTCAAACACCGAACCGGCTGAAGACGCGGGCCGGGTGGGTGGGGCAGCAGCCGCCTCGTCCTCAAGCCCGGACGGACTTGAGGCTGCGGGCCGGGGTGAATGGCGTGGCCGGGACGGGTGGGTGGGCGGGCGGGTGGGGCTGGATCGGGCACCCCTCGAACACCGGACGCCCAGGGCTTTCAGGGGCGCGGGGAACCGCGCGACCAGCCCCCACCCACCCGCAGCCGAAAAACCCCCGGAGCCAGGGGCGCAGCCCCGGATCAGGGGCGCGGGGAACCGCGCGACCAGCCCCCACCCACCCGCGGACAAGGAACCCCCAGCCACCAGCGCACCCCCCTCCCGCCCAACCGCCGGAGGCCTACGCCGACATGGGGCGCTGGACTCTGATCGACTGCAACAACCCCACCGCCACCCACACCGCGAACATCGACGAACCGCCGTAGGAGACGAAGGGCAGGGGAAGTCCCGCGACCGGCATGATGCCCAGGGTCATGCCGATGTTCTCGAAGGCCTGGAAGGCGAACCACGCGATGATGCCGGCGGCGACGATCGTGCCGTACAGCTCGGTGGTCTCGCGGGCGATGCGGCAGGCCCGCCACAGGACGACGCCCAGCAGGAGCAGGATCAGGCCGGCGCCCACGAAGCCCAGTTCCTCGCCCGCGACCGTGAAGACGAAGTCCGTTTGCTGTTCCGGGACGAACTGGCCCGTGGTCTGGGAGCCGTGACCCAGCCCGGTGCCGAAGAGCCCGCCGGAACCGATGGCGATACGGGCCTGGTTGGTGTTGTAGCCGACGCCTGCCGGGTCGAGGTCGGGGTTGGCGAAGGCGGCGAAGCGGTTGATCTGGTACTCGTCGAGGATCTTGAGCTGCCAGATCGCCACCGCGCCCAGCGCACCGGCACCGAGCAGACCGAACACCCAGCGGTTGGAGGCGCCGGAGGCGAGCAGCACACCGAGCACGATGATGACCGCGACCATGATCGTGCCCAGGTCGGGCATGAGCATCACGATCATCATCGGGACGGCCGCGAGGCCCAGCGCCTGCAGCACCGTGCGGTGGTCGGGGTACTGCTTGTCGCCCGCGTCCACCCGGGTGGCCAGCAGCATCGCCATGCCCAGAATGATCGTGATCTTGATGAACTCGGCGGGCTGGAGCGACAGACCGCCCGCGACGAGCCAGTTGCGCTGACCGTTGATCGTCGCGCCGAGCGGGGTGAGCACCAGCAGGATCATGAAGACCGAGAGGCCGTACAGGATCGGGACCGCCGTGCGCAGGGTCCGGTGGCCCAGCCAGATCGTGCCGACCATCAGGCCGAAGCCGATGCCGGTGTTCATGAGGTGGCGGATGAGGAAGTAGTACGGGTCGCCCTGGTTGATCTCGGTGCGGTTGCGGGTCGCCGAGTAGACGAGGGCCGAGCCGATCAGGGAGAGCGCGAGGGCCGAGAGCAGTATCGGCCAGTCCAGGCGGCGGGCCAGGGAGTCACGGGCGAAGAGCCGCGACATCCCGCCGCGGGCGGGGCCGTAGCCGGAGACGGAGAAGTTGTTCGCTCCGGTCATGTCAGGATCCTCGTCCCCCGCCGCTTCTTCGGACGGTCCGTACGCCTTCGGGTGTTCCGGTTACTGGCCGTCGGGGACGGCGTGGTGCCCGCGGGCAGCTGCTGGTCGGTGGCCCCGGGTGAGGGCGACTCGCTGGCCTGGAGGTCCTTGACCGGGTCCTTGGAGATCTCCGGGGTGTCGATCGAACCGTCCGTCTGGATCTTCGGGAGGCCCTTCTGGGGGGTGGGGAGGAGGGCCTTCGAGTTGTCGATGGAACCGTCGGCCTGGACGCCGTACAGCGCGTTGTAGATGTTGCGCACGGCCTCACCGGAGGCGCCGGAACCCGTACCGGCCTGGGCGATGGTCATGACGACCGTGTAGTCCTTGGTGTACGTGGCGAACCAGGACGTGGTCTGCTTGCCGTAGACCTCGGCGGTACCGGTCTTGGCGTGCAGCGCGATCTTGTCCTGCGGCCAGCCGCCGAACTTCCAGGCCGCGGTACCACGGGTGACGACGCCTTCCAGGGCCGAGTTCATGCCCTTGAGCGTGGCCTTGCTGATCGGCAGTTTGCCGCTGACCTTGGGCTTGATCTCCTGGACGGTCTTGCCGTCGGCGCTGACGATCGCCTTGCCGATGGTCGGCGTGTGGATGGTGCCGCCGTTGGCGAGCGCCCCGTAGATCATGGCCTCCTGGATCGGGGTGACGAGGGTGTCGCCCTGACCGATGGAGTAGTTGATCTCGTCACCCTCGCGCATCTTGTTGCCCTCGAGGCAGTTCTCGTACGCGATCTTCTGGACGTAGTCGCCGTCCTTCTTGCCGGTCTTGCACCAGACGTCCTTGTTGGCCTTCCAGTAGTTCTGCTTCCACTGGCGGTCCGGGACGCGGCCGGTGACCTCGTTGGGCAGGTCGACTCCGGTCTCCTTGCCGAGGCCGAACTGGTGGGCGGCCTTGAAGAAGTAGTCCTTCGGCTCCCCCTTCTTGGGGTTGATGCCGCCGTCCTTCTTCCACTCGTTGTCCGCGAGGCCGTAGAAGACGGTGTCGCAGGAGACCTCGAGGGCCCGGCCGAGCGAGATGGGGCCGAAGTTCTCGCCCTCGAAGTTCTTGAAGACCTGGCCGCCCACCGAGTACGAGCTGGTGCAGGGGTAGCCGCCGTCCCACTCGTAGCCGGCCTCGACCGCGGCGGCCGTGGAGACCACCTTGAAGGTCGAACCGGGCGCGGACTGACCCTGTATGGCCCTGTTGAGCAGCGGGTAGTCGGAGTTCTTCCCGGTGAGGTCCTTGTAGTCCTTGGCGGAGATGCCGCCGACCCAGGCGTTCGGGTCGTACGTCGGGGCGGACGCCATGGAGACGATCCGGCCGGTCTTGGCCTCCATCACCACGACGGCGCCCGAGTCGGCCTTGTAGTTCTCGCCGGTGATCTTGTCGAACTGCTGACGGGCGGCCTTCATCGCCGTGTCCAGCTCGTACTCGGCGACCCGTTGGACGCGGGAGTCGATGCTGGTGACGAGGTTGGAGCCGGACTGGGCCGCGTCGCTCTTGGCCTTGCCGATCACGCGGCCGAGGTTGTCGACCTCGTAACGGGTGACGCCGGCCTTGCCGCGCAACTCCTTGTCGTACTGGCGTTCAAGTCCGGAGCGGCCGACCTGGTCGGAGCGGAGGTAGGGCGAACTGCTGTCCTTGGCCTGGGTGATCTCGGAGTCCGTGACGGGCGAGAGATAGCCGAGGACCTGAGCGGTGTTGGCCTTGCCGGGGCTGGCGTAGCGGCGTACGGCCTCGGGCTCGGCGCTGATGCCGGGGAAGTCCTCGGAGCGCTCACGGATCTGCAGGGCCTGCTTGGCGGTGGCCTCGTCGGTGATGGGGATGGGCTGGTACGGGGAGCCGTTCCAGCAGGGCTGCGGCGTCTTCGCGTCACACAGCCGGACCTTCTGGATGACGTCCTCGGGCTTCATGTCCAGCACGCCGGCCAGCTTCGTCAGGACCGCCTTGCCGTCGTCCTTCATCTTCAGCAGGTCGGTGCGCGAGGCGGAGACCACGAGCCGGGTCTCGTTGTCGGCGATCGGCACCCCACGCGCGTCGAGGATCGAGCCGCGTACGGCGGGCTGGACGACCTGCTGGACGTGGTTGCCGGAGGCTTCCTTGGCGTACTCCTGGCCGTTGCGGATCTGGAGGTACCAGAGACGCCCGCCGAGGGTGCCGAGGAGGGAGAGGACGAGGATCTGGATGACGACGAGTCGGATCTGTACCCGTGGGGTCCTGCCGGTCTCGGGAATGTTGGTCACTGGTGCTGCCTCCCCCTCTCAGAGTGGGTACGGGACACGGGCGCGCGAGCCGTGTGCGTACGGGGCGCCACATGCGTACGAGTCATACAAGTCATACGAGTACACGGCGAACCTGGGGGCCTTGACCCCGGGGTCGGTCAACTGACGTGCGCTCACAGACGCTTGACCCCCTTGATGCGCCCCGCGCGGGCGACGCGGGCGCGGGCGGCCTTGACCCGGTGGCCGCGCTGGCTGCCGATGCGCAGGCCGGTGCCGGAGGCCAGCCAGCCCGAGGAGACGTCGGCGGCCTTCGCGCTGTTGCTGTCGGCGAGCGGATTGCTCTCGGAGCGCCGGGCCAGGGCCATCAGCCCCGGGACCACGAACGGCGCGAGCAGCAGGTCGTACAGGGCGGCCGTGAACAGCAGGCTGCCCAGGCCCACATGGCGGGCGGCGGTGTCGCCGACGAGGGCGCCGACACCGGCGTACAGGAGGGTGGAGCCGATCGCGGCGGCGACGACCACGGCCATCGGGCCGGTCGCCGACTTGAGCTGGCCGTTGTCCGGCTTCGCCAGCCCCGCGAGATAGCCGATGACGCACAGCACGAGGGCGTAGCGCCCGGCGGCGTGGTCGGCGGGCGGGGCGAGGTCGGCGAGCAGGCCGGCGGCGAAGCCGATGAGGGCGCCGCCGACGTGGCCGTAGACCATGGCGAGGGCCAGCACGGTGAGCAGGACGAGGTCCGGGACGGCGCCCGGAAGGTGCAGACGGGCGAGGACGCTCACCTGGATCACCAGGGCGACCACCACCAGGGTGGCGGAGAGCAGCATCCGATTGAAACGCATGGGGATTCAGCTCCTACGGCGTCTGGCCGGTGACGGGCTCGGACGCCGAGGGGGTGACCGTCACGGTCACGGTCGGCGTGGGCGTCGGTTTGGGCTTGGCCGGCAGCACCGTGTCACGTGGGTCCTTGCGGGGGGCCTCGACGACGACACCGACGATGTCGAGCTTCGAGAACGAGACGTACGGCGTGACGTAGATCGTGCGGGTCAGGTCGCCGCCTG
The DNA here is from genome assembly GCF_044768965.1 of Streptomyces sp. NPDC090798. Taxonomy (NCBI): domain Bacteria; kingdom Bacillati; phylum Actinomycetota; class Actinomycetes; order Kitasatosporales; family Streptomycetaceae; genus Streptomyces; species Streptomyces sp. NPDC090798. Next base: position 532,253 of record NZ_JBIVXA010000001.1, on the reverse strand, counting down.
ACGGGTCGACACGGGAGACCACACCGACCGGGACACCGGGCACGAAGGGCTTGTCGGCCTGCGAGCCGAAGGTGACAAGACGGTCCCCCTTCTTGATCTTCGCCTTGCCGTTGAGCATCTCCACCCGCAGCGGGCGGTCGCCCTGACCGGAGGCGAAGCCGAGCTCGTCGCTGGACTCCATCCGCGTACCGACGGTGAAATCGGGGTCGTTGGCGAGCAGCACCGTGGCGGTGTCCGGGCCGACGGTGGTGACGCGGCCGACGAGCCCGTCGCCGTTCAGGACCGTCATGTCGCGCTGGATGCCGTCGTGGCTGCCGACGTCGATGGTCACGGTCCAGGAGAAGCCCTGGGCGGCTCCTATGGCGATGACCTCGGCGCCCTTGATGCCGTACTGGCCGGCGCCGGCCGTCTTCAGCATCTTGTCGAGCTGGTTCAGACGGCTGCGATTGCGGTCGTCACTGCCGAGCTTGGCCTTCAGCGCCGTGTTGTCGTGCTCGAGTTGGGCGATGCGATCGTGTCGGCTGTCCGAGTCGCGGACCGCGGCGATCGCGTTGCCGACGGGGTCGACCGCGGAGGACACCCCGTTCTCGATCGGGCCGAAGACCGCCGCGGCGGCCTGGCGGGCACCCTGGACCGGTGAGTCCTGTCCACCGCGGATGTCCACCGTGATCAAAGCGAACGCGATGGCGATCAGCAGCACCAGGAGCAGCCGGCTCTCTCGTGTGTCCCTCACGTGCGGCGGCCGTGCCTTCCTCGTCGGAATGGGTCGGAGTCGGAGTCGGAGCCGGAATGGATCGGAGTCGGATCCGAACAGGTCAACAGGAACGCACCCCGAGCGAGTGCTGACGCCCAAGGGTGTTATGGGGGAGCTTATGCCTCAATATCAACGATCCGCCGTACGAGAGGCGATCATCCCGTACGGCGGAATCGAAGAGTTACCTCATCTGCGCGGCTGGGCGTCCAGAACCTGCTGGAGCGCCTCGAATTCCTCGACGCACTTGCCGGAGCCGAGCGCCACGCTGTCCAGCGGATCCTCGGCGATGTGGATCGGCATACCGGTCTCGCGGCGCAGGCGCTCGTCGAGGCCGCGCAGCAGCGCTCCGCCACCCGTCAGAACGATGCCGCGGTCCATCACGTCACCCGACAGCTCCGGCGGGCACTTGTCGAGCGTCGTCTTCACGGCGTCGACGATCGCGTTGACCGGTTCCTCGATCGCCTTGCGGACCTCGGCCGCGGAGATGACAACGGTCTTGGGCAGTCCGGAGACGAGGTCCCGGCCGCGGATTTCGGTGTGTTCGTCATTGTCGAGGTCGTACGCCGAACCGATCGTGATCTTGATCTGTTCGGCCGTCCGCTCACCCAGAAGGAGCGAGTACTCCTTCTTGATGTGCTGGATGATCGCGTTGTCCAGCTCGTCGCCCGCGACGCGGATGGACTGGGCGGTGACGATGCCGCCGAGAGAGATGACCGCGACCTCCGTGGTGCCGCCGCCGATGTCCACCACCATGTTGCCGGTGGCCTCGTGGACCGGCAGGCCGGACCCGATGGCCGCGGCCATGGGCTCCTCGATGATGTGCACCTGGCGGGCGCCGGCCTGGGACGACGCCTCGATGACGGCACGGCGCTCGACGCCCGTGATGCCCGAGGGCACACAGACGACGACACGGGGACGGGCGAGATAGCGCCGCTTGTGGATCTTCAGGATGAAGTAGCGGAGCATGCGCTCGGTGATCTCGAAGTCGGCGATGACACCGTCCTTCAGCGGGCGCACGGCAACGATGTTGCCGGGGGTCCGCCCGATCATCTTCTTCGCCTCCGCGCCGACCGCGAGGATGCCACCGGTGTTGGTGTTGATCGCGACGACGGACGGCTCGTTGAGTACGATCCCGCGACCCCTGACGTACACCAGCGTGTTGGCGGTCCCGAGGTCGACAGCCATGTCACGGCCGATGAACGACATTGAGTTCCCCATCAGGATTCGTCTGGCCTTCCCAAGCGGAGCTTTGACGGCTTTTTAGGAACGGCGAGGTGGGTGCAGTGACGTGAAGGTCTCCATCGTAGACGCGCCTGCACGAACACTGCGCGAGGGTCTTCGCCATTGTCAGCATGCGTGGCGCCGCCTCGCTTGTGGAGACGGCCCAACGGGGGCACGCGTTCCCCCGATCGGCACGCATATGCCGCGGGACGGCCGGAATTTCCACGGCCGTCCCCGATCAGGCATCGGGCCGGGACGTAAGTCCTTTACAAGCCTTTGCAAGCCGTTACAAGAACATCTTGGAATCGTGATGTCTGTGCGGCCCGGACGCGACTTGGACGGCGGCTCGGACGCGACTTGGAAGTGTCCGGGAAGTGACTCGGACGCGACTGCGAGGAGGTGTCGGACGCGGCGTCGGACGCGGCTGCCAGGAGGTGTCAGACGCGGCCGGGGAAGAAGATCTTCAGCTCACGCTCGGCGGACTCCTCGGAGTCGGAGGCGTGGATCAGGTTCTCGCGGACGATCACACCGTAGTCGCCGCGGATGGAACCGGGGGCGGCGGCGATGGGGTCGGTGGGCCCGGCGAGCGCGCGCACGCCCTCGATGACCCGCTCGCCCTCGACGACCAGCGCCACGACCGGGCCGGACGCCATGAACTCAACCAGCGGCTCGTAGAACGGCTTGCCCTTGTGCTCGCCGTAGTGCTGCTCCAGCGTGTCCTGGTCCAGCGTGCGCAGCTCCAGCGCGGTGATCTGCCAGCCGGCCTTGCGCTCGATACGGCTGATGATCTCGCCGGTCAGGCCGCGACGTACGGCGTCGGGCTTGAGGAGGACGAGGGTGCGCTGGCTCACGGTGGTGGCTCCTTCGGGTCACAAGTGTGCGGGTGACCGAGGCTACAGGGCGTGTCCGGGTGGGTGTCACGCAGAGTCAGGTGGACGGGGGGCTTCGAGGTCTTCGGCTGCGGGTGGGTGGGGCGGGTGGGCGGAGTGTCTACCGCGGCGGGTGGGGCGGGCAGGTGGAGTCTTGCTGCGGGCCGGTGGGGGTTGAGCGCGTGGTTCCCCGCGCCCCTCGGGCGGGGGCCGCGCCCCGCATCTCCCGCCCGCCCGGAGTGATTTGGCCGCGGGGCGGCCTGGCGGGCGGGGAGCGAAACGCCTACGCCGCGTTTCCCCCGGCCTCCGCCTGCGCGGCGAACCTCGCCTTGGCCTCGTCGATCTTCCGCCCGTAGTGCACCGAGGCCCACCACAGCGCGGCGAAGATCGCCCCCAGGAAGAACATCGACCCCACGACGAACCCGCTGGCGATCAGCGCGATCTGCAGGGCCCAGCCGAGCTGGACACCCCCGGGCCGGGTGATCATCCCGCAGAGCAGCACACTCATCGCCATGAAGATCCCGCTGACGGTCCACACCGTGGCCATGGACAGATCGGGATCCTTCATGGCGACGAGCCCGGCGAAGCCGATGACGAAGAACTCGCCGATCAGAGTGGAAGCACAGAGCGTACGCACAGCGGTCAGCCCCTCCTCAGGAGCAGTCGGGCCTCGCCGACGGTGATGACGGAGCCGGTCACGAGAACGCCGCCGCCCGCGTACTCGCCCTCCTCCTCGGCCAGCGTGATCGCCGCCTCGATCGCGTCGTCGAGCCGCGGCTCCACCTGCACCCGATCGTCGCCGAAGATCTCGACGGCGATCCCGGCGAGCTCGTCGGCGTCCATCGCGCGATGGCTGGAGTTCTGGGTGATCACGACCTCGGCGAAGATCGGCTCGAAGGCTTCGAGCAGCCCCTGTACGTTCTTGTCACCGCTCGCGCCGACGACCCCGATCAGCCGGCTGAAGTCGAAGGCCTCGCCCACGGCCTCGGCGGTGGCACGGGCGCCCGCCGGGTTGTGCGCGGCGTCCAGAACGACGGTCGGCGAGCGGCGTACGACCTCCAGGCGGCCCGGCGAGGTGACGGAGGCGAAGGCCTTCCGCACGGTGTCGATGTCGAGCCGCTGGGCGTGCGCCGAGCCGACGCCGAAGAACGCCTCGACCGCGGCCAGCGCCACGGCGGCGTTGTGCGCCTGGTAGGGGCCGTGCAGCGGCAGGAAGATCTCCTCGTACTCCCCGCCGAGCCCGCGCAGTGTCATGAGCTGCCCGCCGACGGCGACCTGCCGGGCGACGACCCCGAACTCCAGGCCCTCCCGGGCCACGGTCGCGTCGACGTCCACGGCCTTCTTCAGCAGCACCTGGGCGGCGTCCACCGGCTGCTGAGCCAGGATCACCGTCGCGTCCTGCTTGATGATGCCGGCCTTCTCGGTGGCGATCGCGCCGGGCGTCTCGCCGAGCCGGTCGGTGTGGTCGAGGTCGATGGGGGTGACGACGGCGACGTCCCCGTCGATCACGTTGGTCGCGTCCCAGCTGCCGCCCATGCCGACCTCGACGACGGCGACGTCGACGGGGCTGTCCGCGAAGGCGGCGTACGCCATGCCGGTGAGCACCTCGAAGAACGACAGCCGGTACTCCTGCTGGGCGTCGACCATCTCGATGTACGGCTTGATGTCGTTGTACGTCTCGATGAACCGCTCGGCGGAGATCGGGGCGCCGTCGAGGCTGATCCGCTCGGTGACCGACTGGACGTGGGGGCTGGTGTACCGGCCGGTGCGCAGGTCGAAGGCGCCGAGGAGGGCCTCGATCATGCGGGCGGTGGAGGTCTTGCCGTTCGTACCCGTGATGTGGATCGAGGGGTACGCGCGCTGGGGCTCGCCCAGGACGTCCATCAGCGCGGCGATGCGGCCGACGGAGGGCTCCAGCTTGGTCTCGCCCCAGCGGGTGGCGAGCTCGGCCTCCACCTCGCGCAGCGCCTTGTCGACCTCGGGGTCGGCCGGGCGCGTGGGCACGTCGGCCTGCCGGCCCGCGTCGGCGCCCTGGGCGCGGAGGGTACGGCTGCCGGCCTCGATCACCGCGAGGTCGGGGTCGCGGTCGGTCTCGGCCGCGATGATCTCGTCGAAGAGACCATGCGGGTCGCTGGGGTCCGGCTCGGCTGGCTCGCTGCTGTCGTGCGGGGGGAGCTCACTCACGCTGCCAGTCTACGGAGCCGAACCGTCCCCGGGTCTCTCGCCCCCGCCGCCCCTGCCCGTCCCATCCCCGGGGGCTCCGCCCCCAGCCCCCACCCACCCGCAGACCACAGACGTCGAAGGCCCCCGGGACCGCACGGGTCCCGGGGGCCTTCGTTCACCTACGGCAGAGCCCTTACGCCTCCGGGAGGCGTTCCAGCTGGGCCTGGATGCGGGCGATGTCCTCGTCCGCCTTGGCGAGCCGTGTACGGATCTTGTCCACGACCTGGTCCGGCGCCTTGGCGAGGAACGCCTCGTTGCCGAGCTTGGCGTTCGCCTGGGCCTTCTCCTTCTCCGCCGCGGCGAGGTCCTTGGCGAGCCGCTTGCGCTCGGCCGCGACGTCGATCGTGCCGGAGAGGTCGAGCGCCACCGTGGCCCCGGCGACGGGAAGCGTCGCCGTGGCCGCGAAGGCCTCGCCCTCCGGCTGCAGCCGCAGCAGCTGCCGGATGGCCGCCTCGTGCGGGGCGAGGGCGGTGCCGTCCAGCGTGAGGCGGGCCGGGACGCGCTGGCCGGGCTGCAGGCCCTGGTCGGCACGGAAGCGGCGGACCTCCGTGATGACCTGCTGAAGCGTCTCGATCTCACGCTCGGCGCCCGCGTCACGGAAACCGGAGTCGGTCGGCCACTCGGCGATGACGACCGACTCGCCGCCGGTCAGCGTCGTCCACAGCGTCTCGGTGACGAAGGGGACGATCGGGTGGAGGAGGCGCAGGGTGACGTCGAGGACCTCGCCCAGGACACGCCCGGAGACCTTCGCCGGCTCGCCGCCCGCCATGAACGTCGTCTTGGACAGCTCGACGTACCAGTCGAAGACCTCGTCCCACGCGAAGTGGAACAGGACGTCCGAGAGCTTGGCGAACTGGAAGTCGTCATAGAGCGCGTCGACTTCGGCGACCGTCGCGTTGAGACGGGAGAGGATCCAGCGGTCGGTCGCCGACATCTCCGAGGCGTCCGGCAGCGGGCCCTCCACCGTCGCGCCGTTCATCAGCGCGAAGCGCGTGGCGTTCCAGATCTTGTTGGCGAAGTTGCGCGAGCCCTGGACCCAGTCCTCGCCGATCGGGACGTCGACGCCGGGGTTGGCGCCGCGCGCGAGCGTGAACCGGAGTGCGTCCGAGCCGTACTTGTCCATCCAGTCCAGCGGGTTGACCGCGTTGCCGAAGGACTTCGACATCTTCTTGCCGAACTGGTCGCGGACCATGCCGTGCAGGGCGATGGTGTGGAACGGCGGGGTGCCGTCCATCGCGTACAGGCCGAACATCATCATCCGGGCGACCCAGAAGAAGAGGATGTCGTAGCCGGTGACCAGGACGGAGTTCGGGTAGAACTTCGCGAGCGACTCGGTCTGCTCGGGCCAGCCGAGAGTCGAGAAGGGCCACAGGCCGGAGGAGAACCAGGTGTCGAGGACGTCGGTGTCCTGGTGCCAGCCCTCGCCGGTCGGGGCCTCGTCGTCGGGGCCGACGCAGACGACCTCACCGTTCGGGCCGTACCAGACCGGAATGCGGTGGCCCCACCACAACTGCCGCGAGATGCACCAGTCGTGGAGGTTGTCGACCCAGTCGAAGTACCGCTTCTCCATCTCCTGCGGGTGGATCTTGACCCGGCCGTCACGGACCGCGTCACCCGCGGCCTTGGCGAGCGGGCCGACCTTGACCCACCACTGCATGGACAGCCGCGGCTCGATGGTCGTCTTGCAGCGTGAGCAGTGGCCGACCGAGTGGACGTACGGCCGCTTCTCGGCGACGATCCGGCCCTCGGCGCGCAGCGCGGCGACGATGGCGGAGCGGGCCTCCAGCCGGTCCAGGCCCTGGAACGGACCCGGGACCGTGATGACCGCGTGCTCGTCCATCACGGCGATGTTCGGCAGGTTGTGGCGCTGGCCGATCTCGAAGTCGTTCGGGTCGTGGGCCGGGGTGACCTTGACCGCGCCCGTGCCGAACTCCGGGTCGACGTGGGTGTCCGCGACGACCGGGATGAAACGCTCGGTGAGCGGGAGGCGGATGTTCTTGCCGACGAGGTGCTTGTAGCGCTCGTCGTCGGGGTGCACGGCGACGGCCGTGTCACCGAGCATGGTCTCGGCACGGGTGGTGGCGACGACGATCGTGTCGTCCCCCTCCCCGTACTTCATGGAGACCAGCTCGCCGTCGTCGTCCTGGTACTCGACCTCGATGTCCGAGATGGCGGTGAGGCAGCGCGGGCACCAGTTGATGATGCGCTCGGCGCGGTAGATCAGCTCGTCGTCGTAGAGCTTCTTGAAGATGGTCTGGACGGCCTGGGACAGGCCCTCGTCCATGGTGAAGCGCTCGCGGGACCAGGCGACGCCGTCGCCGAGGCGGCGCATCTGGCCGGAGATCTGTCCGCCGGACTCGGCCTTCCACTGCCAGACGCGCTCGACGAAGGCCTCCCGGCCCAGGTCGTGGCGGGACTTGCCCTCCTTGCCCAGCTCCCGCTCGACGACGTTCTGCGTGGCGATGCCGGCGTGGTCCATGCCGGGCTGCCACAGCGTCTCGTAGCCCTGCATGCGCTTGCGGCGGGTCAGGGCGTCGATGAGGGTGTGCTCGAAGGCGTGCCCGAGGTGCAGGCTGCCCGTGACGTTCGGCGGCGGAATGACGACGGTGTAGGGCGGCTTGTCGCTCTTCGCGTCCGCCTCGAAGTAACCGCGTTCTACCCAGCGCTCGTACAGCGTCCCCTCTACGTCGGCCGGCGCGTACTGGGTCGGCAGTTCGGGAGTGGGCTCTGATGGCGGCTGCTGAGAGTTCTCGGTCACGGGGTCAGTTTAGAGGTGCCGCGACCGTGTCCCGAAACAGGATTCTCTCTTGCCATCCCCCCTTTCCTTACACGCCTACGCCCCGCACGGGTGCGGGGCGGGTCGGTCGGGCGCCAAGTTCGACCAGTACGTCGAACATCTGGAACAGCCTGTCAACAACTAGGCATCAATAGACCCCACGTGTCTCGCACCCTTCGCCCTTCCGTCAAGATGTCAGGAACACATAAGCATCTGGAGGGGAACCCAGAGATGAGCTACAACCAGCCGGGCCCGTACGGCGGGCCGCCCCAGCAGCCCGGACCGTACGGTCAGCCGGGGCAGCAGGGCCCTTACGGCCAGCCGCCGCAGGCACCCCAGCCCGGTTACGGCTACCCGCAGCAGGCTCCTCCGCAGCCCGGCTACGGCTACCCCCAGCAGGCTCCCCAGGGCGTCCCGCCGCAGACTCCCCCGTACGGTCAGCAGCCCGCGTACGGCCAGCAGCCTCCCTACGGCCAGCAGCCCTACGGCGCCCCGCAGCCGCCCGCGCCCGGCGGCGGCAAGAAGAAGACGGCGCTCATCATCGGCTCGGTGGCGGTCGTCGCCGCGATCGCCGTGACCGCCTACCTCGTCATCGGCGGTGGCAGCGGCAGCGGTTCGGTCGCGGACGACGGCCCGCACAAGCTGGTCGCGCAGGCGACGGTGATCAACGGTACGTACAAGAAGGCGGAAAGCGAATCCTCCTCTGACACCCTCAGCGACAGCGATGTCGCGGACTTCCAGAAGTTCGGTGTGAAGAACGCGAAGGGTGCCAACGGGAGCTATACGAACGGCACCGGCCTGTCCCAGAAGAGCCTGTCCTTCAAGGGTGTCTACGGCACCATCGACGACCCCGAGGCCGCCGTGGACGCCATGTTCGCCAAGGTCAAGTCGGAGTCCGAGAAGGACCAGAGCGGTGACAGCACCAAGGGCAAGCTGCTCGGCAGCCCGGAGACGGTCAACCCGTCAGGCTTCTCCAACGGCATCATGAAGTGCCAGGTGGCCCAGATCGACAACACCAGCTCGTCGTCCACTAGCGCCGGCGCCGCGAAGACCATCAGGGTGCCTTTCTGCATTTGGGGCGACCACAGCACCGTCGCGCAGGTGTCGGCATTCAGCCTCGCCGGCCTGGCCGCCGGCAACGGGGGCTCGATCGATGACGTGGCGTCCCTCGCCGCCAAGCTCCGCAACGACGTGCGCGTCGCAAAGTAACCGCTGAACCAAGATGAGGGCGCCCGGCAAGCTTTGCCAGGCGCCCCCACTCCTGCCACTCTGCCGTTGCCCCGAGAGGCAGGCCGGGTTCGCCACCACGCTACCCGCATGCCAAGCGGCATGGCTGCATGCTCCCTTAACCTTGGGGCCAACCAAGTAGCCGTGGTCACCTATGTAGTTCACGCAGCGGCTCTGGTCGGCGCTTGCCGTTACCAGAACCCGCTTGATCATGTGCATCTTCATGTAGCACCCTCCCGTTTTCAGCTCACCGGTCATGCGAACGAATGACCGATGCGGTCGGTGGTGCCAGATCATGAGACAGAGTCCGATTCTAGGATTTGTCGTGAACCTGGCGTGATCTCTCCATCCGCGACCAGTCCGGCGAAGGACGGCACGAGATCCGCCAGGAACTACAGCGGCATGTCGGACGCCAACCTGGAGCTTCGCCGCCACCGGAGCGAGGAGCATGGGGCGGAGGAGTCGGCATGAGACGGGACGGCCAGTCGCGAATGACATGACGAGTGTCACGCGACGGCGGCCAGACTTGGGGGGCCGGTCCACACCGTACGGGCGGGCTACGGAGCAGCTCTGATCCTGGAGAGCCCCGCGCGTCTCCCGTCGCGCCAGTGCCCTCGCTGCGCGCCGGAGAGCACAACAGCGCATCGTGGTTCCGCCCCCCGATAACACCATCGTGCGTGCCGGAGAGAGGCGTGCGCCCTCGCGCTCGATCTGACTGATGCGCCCCTGCGTCGCACCCATCACCTTGGCCACCTGGACCTGCGTCATCCCCTGAGCCTTGCGCAGAGGGGCGAGTTCATGGCCTCGCTCCGCATCGACCATCTCCCGCTTGATCTCGTCGATGCGGAAGCGCTTCTCCGGCGTGAAGTCGGCGGGCACGCGCCAGGCTGCCAAGCCCACACCCCCTCCTGCTCCTGCGAAGCCCTGCAAGTGAGGTCGAGTGTCCGGACGGGCAGGCCCTTCCAGCGTTCCGGATCGGCGGTGACGACGATCGCGCCGTCACGGCGGTCAGAGGTCGGTTCGGCCGCATACGGGGTGTTGTGCTCGGCAACACCAGCCCTGCTGCTCGTGCGCACGGTGGATCAGACGCGAGGCCAGCGCGTTGCCGCACCCGACGGGACTCAGCGGGCCGATCGCACACCTCGGCGAGGATACGGTTGTTCGCGTCGGACATGATGGGCTGCTTAGCGTTTCCCAACGAGGTACGGGCAGTGCGCGCCCGTACCTCGTACGGCAAAAAAAGAGGGGCGCTCGACGACATCCGCCGAGCGCCCCTCTTCGCGTATACGTACCGCCTACGCCGTCTTCTGCTCGCCCGGGCCGCGACCGCGGGCGTCACGGGGGATCAGCGTCGGGTTGACGTTGGACAGGACGACGTCCGCCGTGATGACGACCCTCGCCACGTCCTTGCGCGAGGGAACCTCGTACATCACCGCCTGGAGGACCTCCTCCATGATGGCGCGCAGGCCGCGCGCGCCGGTCTGGCGGAGGATCGCCTGGTCGGCGATGGCTTCCAGGGCCTCGCGCTCGAAGTCCAGCTCCACGCCGTCGAGTTCGAACAGGCGCTGGTACTGCTTCACGAGCGCGTTGCGCGGCTCCACGAGGATCTGGAGGAGCGCCGGCCGGTCGAGGTTGTGGACCGAGGTGATGACGGGCAGCCGGCCGATGAACTCGGGGATCATGCCGAACTTCACCAGGTCCTCGGGCATGACGGCCTCGAACTGGTCCTTGGACTCGAGCTCGCGCTTGGAGCGGATCGTCGCGCCGAAGCCGATGCCCTTGGCACCCGCCCTCGACTCGATGAGCTTCTCCAGGCCCGCGAAGGCGCCGCCCACGATGAACAGGACGTTCGTCGTGTCGATCTGGATGAACTCCTGGTGGGGGTGCTTGCGTCCGCCCTGGGGTGGAACGGAGGCCGTCGTGCCCTCCAGGATCTTGAGCAGCGCCTGCTGGACGCCCTCGCCGGACACGTCTCGCGTGATCGACGGGTTTTCGCTCTTACGGGCCACCTTGTCGATCTCGTCGATGTAGATGATGCCCGTCTCGGCCTTCTTGACGTCGTAGTCGGCCGCCTGGATGAGCTTCAGCAGGATGTTCTCGACGTCCTCGCCGACGTACCCCGCCTCCGTCAGCGCCGTCGCGTCGGCGATGGCGAACGGGACGTTGAGCATGCGCGCGAGCGTCTGGGCGAGCAGAGTCTTGCCGGAGCCCGTGGGGCCCAGCAGGAGGATGTTGGACTTCGCCAACTCGATGGCGTCGTCCCGGTTCTGACCGCCGCCGTTCTCACCGGCCTGGACCCGCTTGTAGTGGTTGTACACCGCGACCGAGAGGGCTTTCTTGGCCGACTCCTGGCCGACCACGTACCCCTCGAGGAACTCGTAGATCTCGCGGGGCTTCGGGAGCTCCTCCCAGCGGACCTCGCTCGTTTCCGCGAGTTCTTCCTCGATGATCTCGTTGCAGAGATCGATGCACTCGTCGCAGATGTACACACCGGGGCCTGCGATGAGCTTCTTGACCTGCTTCTGGCTCTTGCCACAGAACGAGCACTTGAGCAGATCGCCGCCGTCACCGATGCGTGCCACGGTGTGCTTCCCCTTCGCCTGGGAGACGCCTAGGTCCAGCGGCTCCTGGTGCTGCCTTATGTCCGACGGTACCTTGCCGAGCCCCCCGTTCGGGCCCCCCTTGGCGCGGTTCACTTTGTCGTGAACCACGCCAACGGGCGACAGACGAGCGGCAGACGATACAGCGATACGTCAGACGACCGCGGAATTGTTCATCTTGCGGGTGGAGATGATCTGGTCGATCAGGCCGTACGCGAGCGCGTCCTCAGCGGTGAGGATCTTGTCGCGCTCGATGTCCTCGCGGATCTTCTCGATCGGCGTGGTCGAGTGCTTGGCCAGCATCTCTTCCAGCTGCGCACGCATCCGGAGGATCTCGTTCGCCGCGATTTCGAGGTCCGAGACCTGGCCGCGGCCGGTCTCGCTGTAGGGCTGGTGGATCAGCACGCGGGCGTTCGGAAGCGCCATGCGCTTGCCCGGCGTACCGGCGGCCAGCAGGATCGCGGCGGCCGAGGCGGCCTGACCCATGCAGACCGTCTGGATGTCGGGCTTCACGAACTGCATCGTGTCGTAAATGGCCGTGAGGGCCGTAAACGAGCCACCGGGGCTGTTGATGTAGACCGAGATGTCACGGTCGGGGTCCATCGACTCCAGGCACAGCAGCTGCGCCATGACGTCGTTGGCGGAGGCGTCGTCGATCTGCACGCCGAGGAAGATCACGCGCTCCTCGAACAGCTTCGCGTACGGGTCGTACTCACGCACGCCCTGCGAGGTGCGCTCGACGAAGCGCGGGATGACGTAGCGGGACTCCGCACGAGGACCGGTGTACTCGGCCTGCGTGCGGGCGTAGAGGCCGCTGCCGGGGAAGTCGTTCACTGTGTCTCCTGAAGAGCCTGTAAGAGCCTGAGGCGGTACGGCTGGGGGCGCTGGAGGGCCGTCTGCGCCGCTCCGGGGCACTGGGTGTGCCCGGAGAGCGGCAGAGGGGCCACGCGCCGCCCTGGGGGGCGCTGAGGGGCTTACGCCGCCCCGGTGCCGCCACCGCCCGGCATACCGGCGGCGGTGGGCATGATGTCGTCGATGAGGCCGTACTCCTTGGCCTCGATCGGGTCGAACCAACGGTCACGGTCCGAGTCACGAGTGATCTGCTCGACCGACTGACCGGTGTGGAAGGAGGTCAGCTCGGCCATCCGCTTCTTGGTGTGCAGCAGCCGCTCGGCGTGGATCTTGATGTCCGACGCGGAGCCCGCGAGGCCGGCCGAGGGCTGGTGAATCAGGATCTCGGCGTTCGGCAGGGCGAAGCGCTTGCCGGGGGTGCCCGCGCTGAGCAGGAACTGACCCATCGAGGCCGCCATGCCCATGGCGATCGTCACCACGTCGTTCTTGATGTACTGCATGGTGTCGTAGATCGCCATGCCGGCGGTGATCGACCCGCCGGGGCTGTTGATGTAGAGGTAGATGTCCTTGTCCGGGTCGGAGGCAAGGAGCAGCAGCTGCGCCGTGATCTTGTTGGCGATGTCGTCGTCGACCGCCTGGCCGAGGAAGATGATCCGCTCGCCGAGCAGCCGGTTGTAGACCTGGTCGCCGAGGCCACCACCGATAGGGTCGCCGGCAGCTGTGGGCATCAGATTCGTCACGTATCCACCTGCTCGTCTTACGACGGCGCCGGGCCGTCTCACGTCTTCTGCTGGGGGCGTGGGACCCCGGTGCGACAACCGCCCGGGGCGGCTTCGGGGACTCCCCTGCCCTCGTATTCATGGACCCTAACGCGCGGGTCCCTCCGGGGAATCCCGCAGAAGGAACTGTTCGCTGTGAGCGCATGCGCTCCGCTGGGTTGGACAGGGCGTTCGGCGGCCCCGCACCCCTTCAAGGGCGCGGGGAACTGCGCGAGCGACCCACCACAAGCCACACCCGCCGATGGACCGTCCGTGGCAGACGCGTCTGCGGCCCTGTGGGGGCTGAACGCGCGGTTCCGCGCGCCCCTGAAGGCCGACGGCCCCCGGGGACACAAATGTCCCCGGGGGCCGTCGTACAGCTGCTGGAGCGCCGTGGGCTTACGCCTCGGGCTTCTCCTCGGAAGCCTCGTCACCGTCGGTGACCTCGGCGACGACCTCGGTGGCCGTCTCCGTCTCGTCCTCCTCGTCGTCGAGGTCGACGACCTCGCCGTTCGTGTCCTTGACCGTGGCGGCCTCGACGACGACCGCGAGGGCCTTGCCGCGGGCGACCTCGCCGACCAGCATCGGGACCTGGCCGCCTTCGACGACCGCCTGGGCGAACTGGTCGGGGGACATGCCGGAGGAGGCCGCACGCCGCATGAGGTGCTCGGTGAGCTCCTCCTGGTTGACGTTCAGCTTCTCCTTGTTGACGAGCTCGTCCAGGACGAACTGGGTCTTGATGCCCTTGATCGCCGCTTCCTTGGTCTCGGCGTCGAACTCCTCCTCGGTCTTGCCCTGGATCTCCAGGTACTTCCCGAGGTCGAGGCCCATCTGGCCGAGCTGGTGGTGCTCGAGGTTGTGCTTACGGGTGTTGATCTCGTCCTCGAGCAGCTTCTCGGGGACCGGGACCTCGACCAGCTCGAGCAGCTTCTCCAGGACACGCTCCTGGGCCTGCGTGGCCTGGTCGTACTGCTTCATGTTCTCGAGGCGCTTGCGGCTGTCCGCCTTGAGCTCGTCGAGGGTGTCGAACTCGGAGGCGAGCTGCGCGAAGTCGTCGTCCAGCTCGGGCAGTTCGCGCGCGGCGACCTGGGTGACCTTGACGGTGACCTCGGCCTCCTTGCCGGCCGCCGAGCCGCCCTTGAGCTCGGAGGCGAAGGTGGCCTCGCCACCGGCCTCCAGGCCCTTCACGGCCTCGTCGATGCCGTCCAGCAGCTCACCGGAGCCGATGGTGTAGGAGACGTCGGAGGCGACGCCGTCCTCCAGCACCTCTCCGTCGACCTTGGCCTCCAGGTCGATCGTGACGACGTCGCCGTCCTGGGCGGCGCGCTCGACCGGCGAGGTGGACGCGAAGCGCTCACGGAGCTCCTCGACGGCCTTCTCGACGTCTTCGTCGGCGACCTCGACTGCGTCGACCTCGACCTCGATGCCGGAGTAGTCCGGGATCTCGATCGTCGGGCGGACGTCGACCTCGGCGGTGAAGTTCAGCGTTTCGCCGTCCTTCAGCTCCGTGATGTCGACCTCGGGCTGGCCGAGGACGTTCAGCTCAGCCTCGTTGACCGCTTCGGTGTAGAACTTCGGGAGCGCGTCGTTGACGGCCTCTTCGAGCACGGCACCGCGACCGAACCGCTGGTCGATGACGCGCGCCGGGATCTTGCCCTTCCGGAAGCCCTTCACCGTGACCTGCTGGTTGATCTTCTTGTACGCCGCGTCGAGGCTGTCCTTGAGCTCCTCGAAGGGCACCTCAACAGTGAGCCGAACCCGAGTCGGGTTCAGGTTCTCCACGGCGCTCTTCACGGTTCGGTCTCCTTGTGGCTGACTTCTTGGGGGTACTGCTGCGGGGTTCTGCTGTTTGTTTCTGCCGAGATCAGGCAGAGCCTCAGCGGATTCGCGGCCCTTGAGAGACGTAACAGTGCAGACACACGGGCGCGCAACCTGCATAGTAACCGCAGGCGGTACACGCCCCAAAAGGCGATCTTCCGATCCCGGCCATCGGCCGTGGGGCGTCTGTTCTCTCGCCTGATCCGTGGCTGACGTGTCGCCGGAACCGGCTGGTGGTCGGGGTGGCGGGATTTGAACCCACGGCCTTCCGCTCCCAAAGCGGACGCGCTACCAAGCTGCGCCACACCCCGTCGGTGCGACACGTAGGGTACATGCCCGGAGACAGCGAGGTTGCCGCATTTCACGAGCGTCCGCGGGCTCGCGGAGCGGGGTGTGCGGGGATGGGGTGCGACCCGCTACGATGCCTCCTGTGCCGGGGTCACTGACCTGCGGCGCTCTCTGTGCGGGCGTAGCTCAATGGTAGAGCCCTAGTCTTCCAAACTAGCTACGCGGGTTCGATTCCCGTCGCCCGCTCTGCACGGCTCAGGGCCAGGTCGGAGGTTCATTCCTCCGCCTGGCCCTGATCGCTTTCCGGGACTCCGATCCGTCCCGCGTGTCCCCCTCGTGCCCCTTGGGCTTTCCAGAGCTGAGCACACGCGGCCGGCCTGGACAGACAGAGTTACCTGGTCAGGGCCATTCCGCCGGCTCCGGCCAGCAGTCGCCCCGGGCAGACCCGAGGGAACACGTCCACGAGTGCGCCGATGCCGTGACCTTGTCAGTTCTTGAAGGAGCTCTTGGACCGTTCTTTCGCGCCCCGCATCATGCCCCGTGCTTCGAGTGCGGCGCCTTTCGCTGCGAGGGTCTCTTTGTGCACCGCGTGGGCCGCCTTCCGCACGGTCTTTCCGACGACCTGTTCGGCCTTTGCCTTGGCTCGTTCTCCGGCACTCATCTCGGCACCTCCGCACAGTCTCACTGGTCGTGTGCCCTTGAGGCAGGGGGCAAAACCACCCTGCGGGATGCGCCGGCAGCTTCCTCGGGGTAGTGGTCCGGGCATGTGTGGCCGCGCGTGCCGGTTGGCGGGTCTCGCCGGACACGGCACTCAGACCCGGGCCGGAGAGTTCACTGAGTTGGGCGGTGAAGCGGCGCCGGGCCGCGGCGGCGGATGATGCCGGCGAAGGGTGCACTTGGCGTCGCGTGAGCGGCAGCAGGGTTGCGCGCACCGCATGGATCGCGGCCATGGCAGCCGCGTAGAGGGCGACGGTTTCGGGCTGGGAGGCGTACTCGGCCAGGAGTGACGAGCAGCGTCATCGCGATGGCGTAGATGCCGTCGGACAGAGCGATCAAGCGCGCCGCGCCCGGGTTGTTCTCGCGTGGGTGCGTCTTTGCCACTGGCTCCGTCATGTCGACGACAGTAGGGCGTTATGCCCTGGCTGTAGCCCATCGGCCAAGGTTTGGGCTGCTTCGCCCGTGGATGGCCGACCGGGGCCTGTGGCTGAACGTCGCACGAGGTACCCCAGGCCGACCGGGACACGCTGGTGCGGCAGGACAGGGGACCAACGGGGCTTCCGCGCCAATGGGTTGAGTCGGTGGGGCCGCAGCCACCGCGCGGCCCGACCCCGAGCCCGACGACGCGTCATGGATCGAACCACCCATCTGCCTCAGATGTGCCGCAACGATCCACTTCCGTCCCGCCAACGAGAGCGCGGTCGGCCCGGGGCGCGGCCGTCGGGTCCGCGTCCGCGAATGGGGGCGGTGAAGGCACCGGCCCGTCCCGCCCGGAGATCAGAACCAGGGATCAGAAACTGATCGAGTTGATCGTCTGCGCTATCGAGTCGAGGAACCGTTGGATGGACGGAGCCATTCCGGTCGACGCGAGGAAGAAGCCGAAGAGCACCGCGACGATGGCGGGCCCCGCCTTGATCGATCCCCCTCGGATCAGCACCACGAGGATGATCGCCAACAGCAGTACCACTGACAGCGAGATGGCCACAACTGATCACACCCTACGGTCGGTCCGCTCTCCCGGCCCGGGGGTGCAGCCCCGCACACCCCCGCCAGAACCATCGTGCCACCAACCCGGCCCCCGTATGCCGCAGGTGACACATCGTCGGTCGGGGGCGCCCGGAAGCCACACTCCCCCACCACCCAGGGGCAGACCAACTGCGCGGCCCCGTACGGCAATTCGACCGTGCGCCCGCATGGGAAATTCCGAGGGATCGTTGCCCTGTCCACACACCCCGTTCGCAGGAATTTCGAATTGTTGCCACAGGCGCGGCGAAGAAGCCTCGGAGGGTGCCCGGAAGATGACCTCGAAGACGCCGAAGACTGGACATTTCACCAGAGTCGCCCGCGAGTGTTATGCGCCAATTAGTCATGACGAATGCGGACAGAACGGCGCCATAACTGCCGTATGCGGTAAGGGGTAATCCTCAAATCCGGGGTACTCGAAACGTTACTCACGGACGAACTCACACGTGATAAGCAGGAATAACGCCAGGAGTTTTACGAAGACACACAGACAACGCTAGGGTGCCTCAGATGTTCCACGCCGCCCCGTCCCCCGCAAGAGCAGCAAGGTCCTGGATCGTCTCCCCCGCCCCCTCCGCTTCCCGCGGTTCCTGGTGGGAGGGTCCGTGACGAACTCGCTCCACCCGAACGGGCCCCGTCGAACGCCGCTCCCCCCGGCAGAGCGGCCGATGGAGGGAGTGCCGACCCCGCGCTCAGCCCCGAGCCTGCCGTCCGACCGGACTTCGAAGCCGGCCGGCCCCACGGCCGCCACCGCCACGGCCACCACCGCCGCCCCGGCAACGGCCACCCAGCCCGGCAAGCCGCGTGACGCCTTCTTCGACAACGCCAAGTACCTGGCCATCGTGCTCGTGGCCATGGGCCATGCATGGGAGCCCCTGAAGGGTCAAAGCCGCGTCCTCGAAGCCGCTTACATGGTCGTGTACGCCTTCCACATGCCGGCCTTCATCATCATCTCCGGCTACTTCTCCCGCAGTTTCGACATGCGCGCCGACCGGCTGAAGCGGCTGGTCACCGGTGTCGCCGTGCCGTACGTCGTCTTCGAAGTGGCGTACGTCCTCTTCAAGCGCTGGGCCGACGACGATCCGTCGCTGCCGGTCAGCCTGCTCGACCCCTGGTTCCTCACCTGGTTCCTGTGCGCGCTGTTCATCTGGCGGCTGACGACGCCGCTGTGGAAGCTGGTCCGCTGGCCGCTTCCGCTCGCGCTCCTCGTGGCCATGCTCGCCACCACCTCGCCGTCCATCGGTGACGACCTGGATCTGCAGCGGACGCTCCAGTTCCTGCCGTTCTTCGTGCTGGGCCTGTGCATGAAGCCCGAGCACTTCCAGCTGGTGCGCCGCCGCGAGGTGCGCATCCTGTCGGTGCCGGTGTTCGCCGCCGCGCTGGCCGTGAGCTGGTGGGCGGTACCGCGGATGAACCCCGGCTGGTTCTACCACCGCGACAGCGCCCAGGAGCTGGGTGTCCCCTGGTGGGTCGGCCCCGTCATGGTGCTCGCCCTCCTCGGCTGCTCGCTGGTGCTCACCGCGTGCTTCTTCGCCTGGGTGCCGCGCCGCAGGATGTGGTTCACGGCGCTCGGCGCGGGCACGCTGTACGGCTATCTGCTGCACGGATTCCTGGTCAAGGGCGGCGGCTACTGGGGCTGGTTCGACCACAAGTGGCTGCACCAACCGCTCGGCGAGATCTTCGTGACGCTCGTCGCGGGCGCGGCCGTCACCCTGCTGTGCACGGCGCCGGTCCGGCGGGTCTTCCGCTTCGCGATGGAGCCCAGCATGGAGTGGGCGTTCAAGCGGGACGCCACGGAGCTGGCCCGCGAACGGACCAAGTCCCCGGCGTAACCAGCGTCAATCCGGAGCAACCAACGTCAACCCGGCATCGTCACCGTCAGCCGGGCGGCAGTCCGAGCAGCGCCCGCATCGCGGCGTACTTCTTGGTCAGCCGCGCGCGGGTGTGCTCGTCGAGGACCGCGAGCCGGGCCGGATCGGCGTTGTGCGCCAGGTCCGACGCCTTGACCACGAGAGCACCGGGGGTCGTACGGATGCGTTTCGCGTACGACTCCGGGTGCTCTCCCTCTCGTTTGGTCAGCGCCAGCACGATGTCCTTCGTCCGCCGGGTCAGCGCGGCCTCGCGCAGCCAGTCCTCGGAGAGCACGTCGTCCTCGACGGCGTCGTGCAGCCAGGCCGCCGCGATCTGCTCGTCGTCGCCCCCGCGCTCACGGACCCCGTCCGCGACGGCCTGCAGGTGCTCGGCGTACGGCCGCCCCGCCTTGTCGGTCTGGGCGGCATGCGCCGTACGGGCGAGGGCCTCTATTTCGGCCAGGGTCAGGAGAGTCTGCGTCACCCCTCCAGTGTCTCCCGCCGCAGCGCCGCGCGGGCGGGGACGGTGACCACCGTCAGACCGAGCATGACAACCACCACAACCACCCCGGCGAAGGACCCGCACAAAAGGGGCGGAATGTACGGTCCCTTCCCGGTCAGCCCCTTCATCATCGGCAGTGTTGTGACCCGCGGCCGAGCTCAGGGCCGTCGTCAGCGGGTCGCCGTGGGGCCCTCTCGGCAGATCAGCAGGAGGGCCCGGTCGTCGTTGACGTCCTTGGCGACCGCTTCGATGAGGTGCCACGCGGCGCCGTGGAAACCGCCCGCGACATAGCGGTCGGCCTCGCCGGTGAGGCGGTCGATGCCCTCGACGATGTCCCGGTCGGAGGTTTCCACCAGACCGTCCGTGAAGAGCATCAGGACGTCCCCGGGCCGCAGGGAACCCTTGACGGGGTCGAACTGGGCACCGTCGTACACCCCTAGGAGCGGACCCTCCGCGGCCTTCTCCTCCCAGCGCCCGCTGCCCGCGCTGAGCTGAAGGCCCGGCGGATGTCCGGCGGAGAAGAGTTCGTAGTCGCCGGAGTCCAGGTCCAGGACCAGGTGGATCGACGTGGCGAAGCCCTCGTCCCAGTCCTGGCGCAGGAGGTAGCCGTTCGCGGCGGTGAGGAAGGCGTGGGGTGGGAGCGATCCCAGGAGACCGCCGAACGCCCCGGAGAGGAGCAGGGCGCGCGACCCCGCGTCCATGCCCTTTCCGGACACATCGGTCAGGACGACTTCGAGGGTTCGGCCGCTGTTCGTACGTGCGGCCACGACGAAGTCCCCCGAGAACGACTGACCGCCCGCCGGGCGCAACGCCATCTCCCGGTGCCAGCCCAGCGGCAGGCTCGGCAGCTTGCTCTGCACCCGGATGCGTTCGCGCAGGTCGAAGAGCATGGTGCCGCCGCGCCGCCAGGGCACGCCGACCCGGCTGCGGAACTGGGCGATCAGCAGACCGAAGAAGCCACAGGCCGCGACCACCAGGACCACGCCCGGGGTGACCCGGGAGGGGCCCTCGGTGTACGGGCCCAGCTTCACGGACTCCACTATCAGCGCGGTGGCGGCGGCCGCGTACAGGCCGAGCAGGCTGGCGGGGCGCAGCAGGAGGCCGCCCGCGACGATCGGCAGGACCAGCGCGGCCGGGGAGCACCAGACCGAGTTCATCAGTGTCGTGGCCGCGATCACGGGGATGGTCAGCAGCAGACCGGCCAGTGCGATCCAGTCCGAACCGTCACCGCGGAAGTAGTCGACGGCGGATCTGCGCAGGCCGATGCGAGCCCGGTGCCACTGCTTCTTCAACCGGGCCGTGAACGTCTCGGCTTCCGCGCGCCGCGCTCGTCCTGCTGCCATTAGTTCGGGACCCTATCCATCGGACCAGGTGCTTGGCACGGGAGGTCCCACTTGTCCCCCGTCCGAGCGCTCAACATCACAGTGAACGGCGCCTCCGGAGGTGGGGGAAATTCCCTCGCTCGTACCGCATTGCCCTGGTAGGCATGGCGTATGACGACTGACTTGCGGGTGCTGCGGCAGCCCGAGTGGAACACGTGGTACGACAGTCTGCTCCGCGCGTTCGGGGGCGTACCGGAGTCGTCCGAGGAGCGCGAAATGATGAACGCGCTCACAGAGTACGACCGTTCCCTGGGGATCTGGGACGGCGACCAGTGTGTGGGCACCGCGGGGGCGTTCTCCTTCCGGGTCACCGTCCCCGGCGGCGCCTCGGTACCGGCCGCCGGCATCACGATGGTGAGCGTCGCGGCCACCCACCGGCGGCGCGGGCTGCTGAGGTCGATGATGCGGCGGCAGCTGGACGACATCCGCTCATGGGGCGAACCGCTGGCCGTGCTGACCGCGTCGGAGCCGGTGATCTACGGCCGGTTCGGCTACGGCATCGCGACCCACCAGTACAACGTCGAGATCGACACGACCCGGGTACGCCTGTCCGTACCGCCCGGCACCGATGACGTACGCCTTCGGTACGCCGCGCCGGCCGACGTACTCGACGCCGGCGAGGCGGTGTACGCGCGGCTGGTCCCGCGCCGGCCCGGCATGCTGGCGCGGCGGCCCGGCTGGGACCGGGCGATGCTGCTCGATCCGGAGAGCGAGCGGGACGGCGCGTCGCCGTTGCAGTGCGTGGTCGCCGAGCGGGACGACGAGGTCGTGGGCTACGCCCGGTACCGGATCAAGCGGGACGGTGACCACCGCGGGGCCGGGTTCACCGTCCGCCTCGACCAGCTGGAGGCGCTCGACCCGGCGGCGCACGCGGCGCTGTGGCGGTTCCTCTTCGAGATCGATCTGACGTCCACGGTGCACGCCCTCGGCCGCCCTGTCGACGAGGCATGGCAGTACATGGTGTCCGACATCCGCCGGTGCGCGGTGCGGATGCGGGACGCGTTGCACGTGCGGCTCGTGGACGTCGGTGCCGCGCTGGAGGCGCGGACGTATCAGGCGCCGGTGGACGTGGTGTTCGAGGTGGAGGACGTGTTCTGCCCCTGGAACGAGGGGCGTTGGCGGCTCACCGGGGACACCAAGGGCGCGACCTGTGTACGTACGTCGGACGCCGCCGATCTCGCGCTGTCCGTACGGGAGTTGGGGGCGGCGTATCTCGGCGGGGTGTCCCTGGCCTCGCTCGCGGCGGCGGGGCGGGTGCGGGAGCTGCGGCAGGGCACGCTCATGGAGGCCTCGGTGGGCTTCTCGTCGGCGGTCGCGCCCTGGTTGCCGCACGGGTTCTAGCCCCCCTGGGGAGATCCCGGTTCAGCTCTTCTGGCAGGTCGGGCACCAGAAGAGGTTGCGGGCGGCGAGATCGGCGGTGCGGATCTCGCCGCCACAGATGTGGCAGGGCAGGTTGGCCCTGCGGTACACGTACACCTCGCCGCCGTGGTCGTCCACGCGCGGTGGGCGGCCCATGGCCTCCGGGGTGTGTTCCGGGCGGACGGTGTCGATGCGGTTGTTGCGGACGCCCTCGCGCATGAGTGCCACCAGGTCGGTCCAGATCGCGTCCCACCGCGTCGGGGTGATGTCCTTCCCCGGGCGGTACGGGTCGATGCCGTGCCGGAAGAGGACTTCCGCGCGGTAGACGTTCCCGACGCCCGCGATGATCTTCTGGTCCATGAGGAGCGCGGCGATCGTCGTACGGCTGCGGGAGACGCGGCGGTACGCCGCCGACGGGTCCGCGTCGGCGCGGAGGGGGTCCGGGCCGAGGCGGGCGTGTATCGCCCGCTTCTCGTCGTCCGTGATCAGGGCGCAGGTGGTGGGGCCGCGGAGGTCGACGTACGACGTGGCGTTCGCGAGTCGGAGGCGGACCGTGTCGGTGGGGGGTGGGGCGGGGGCGTCGCCGAAGTTCACCTTGCCGAAGAGGCCGAGGTGGATGTGGACCCAGTCTGCGGCGCGGAAGCCGAGGAAGAGGTGTTTGCCGTGGGCGTCGGCGTGTTCGAGGGGTGTGCCGTCGAGGAGGGCGGCGGCGTCGGTGAACTTGCCCTGGGGGCTGGTGACGCGGGTGGGGCCGCCGGTGAATGCGGCCGCGTAGTCCTCGGCCAGCCGGTGAATCGTGTGCCCCTCGGGCACGGGGTCCTCCTCGTGCAGCGGTGTCTTCTACGGTGCGGACGGCTCGGGGCTCGGGACTTGTTGCGCCCCCGCCGCCCCTACCCGTCCCATCCCCAGGGGCTCCGCCCCTTCAACCCCACCGGGGGCTACCGCCCCCAAACCCCCCGCGGGGCTCCGCCCCTGCACCCCACCAGGGGCTACCGCCCCTGGACCCCCGCAGGGCTCCGCCCGGACCTCCCGCATCGGCCTGAACGGCCTAGTCCTCAAACGCCGGACAGGCTGGAGATGCCGACCGGGGTGTGGGCGGAAAGCCTAGGACTGCTGGGGGTGGTGGGGCGGGATGGGCGGGAGGTCGCCCGTCTCTTCGTAGGCCGAGAGCATGTCGATGCGGCGGATGTGACGCTCGTCACCGGAGAAGGGCGTGGAGAGGAAGACCTCCACGAACTTCGTCGCCTCCTCCTCGGAGTGCATACGCGCACCCACCGCCACCACGTTGGCGTTGTTGTGCTGCCGCCCCAGCGACGCCGTCTCCTCGCTCCAGGCGAGCGCGGCACGGACCCCGTCCACCTTGTTCGCCGCGATCTGCTCCCCGTTGCCGGAGCCGCCGATCACGATGCCGAGGGCCTCGGGGTCGGCCGCCGTGCGCTCCGCCGCGCGGAGGCAGAACGGCGGGTAGTCGTCCTGGGCGTCGTAGATGAGGGGCCCGCAGTCGACGGGCTCGTGCCCGGCGGCCTTGAGCCACTCGACGAGGTGGTTCTTGAGTTCGAAACCGGCATGATCGGAGCCGAGATACACGCGCATGGTCCGAGTGTGACACGGCTGTTTCGGATCGGCCTCGCCGGGTGCCGCCAGCGAAAACTGTGAGCAAGGCTACAAACCTCAAGGAAACCTCAAGTAACAATCTGGATTCAAAGGTTCACGAATTCCTTTGCCTCCGATTCACTGGACCGGCTCGTTACAGGGTCCCTACAAGGACTCGCTCGGGTCCGTACACCGCTCGTACGGAAATCTGCTCACCCGGCGCAAAGGAATCCCCCTCATGACCTCGCAGCCGACCCCCGCAAAGGCCGCAAGCGGCCACGGAGGCCCCGGAGAACCCGGTTCAGGCCTCCAGGCCGGACTCAAGAACCGTCATCTGACCATGATCGCCATTGGCGGCGTCATCGGAGCCGGCCTCTTCGTGGGCTCCAGCTCGGGTATCGCCACCGCGGGCCCCGGAATCCTGCTCTCCTACGCCCTCGTCGGCACGCTCGTGGTGCTGGTCATGCGAATGCTGGGCGAGATGTCCGCCGCGAACCCGACCTCCGGTTCGTTCTCCGCGCACGCGGACCGCGCGCTCGGGCGTTGGGCCGGTTTCTCGATCGGCTGGCTGTACTGGTTCTTCTGGGTGGTCGTGCTCGCCGTCGAGGCGACCGCGGGAGCCAAGATCCTCGAAGGGTGGATGCCCGGCGTACCGCAGTGGGGCTGGGCGCTCATCGTGATGGTCGTGCTCACCGCGACCAACCTGGTCTCCGTCGGCTCGTACGGTGAGTTCGAGTTCTGGTTCGCCGGGATCAAGGTCGTGGCGATCGGCGCGTTCATCATCGTCGGCGCGCTCGCGATCTTCGGCGTGCTGCCGGGTGTCGACGCCCCGAAGGCCGGCCTGGGGAATCTGAGCGACCACGGCGGCTTCCTGCCGCACGGGCCCGGCGCGATCCTCACCGGTGTGCTCCTGGTCGTCTTCTCCTTCATGGGCAGCGAGATCGCGACCCTCGCCGCCGGTGAGTCCGAGGACCCGCAGCGGGCCGTCACCAAGTCCACCAACAGCATCATCTGGCGCATCGCCGTCTTCTACCTGGGCTCGATCCTCGTCGTCGTGTCCCTGCTGCCGTGGAACGACCCCTCCATCAAGGACAAGGGCTCCTACGTCGCCGCCCTCGACTCCCTCGGCATCGCGCACGCCGGTCAGATCATGAACTTCATCGTGCTGACCTCCGTGCTGTCCTGCCTGAACTCCGGGCTCTACACGGCCTCCCGGATGGCGTTCTCGCTCGGCGAGCGCGGCGACGCGCCCAAGATGTTCGCGAAGACCACCTCGCGCGGTGTCCCGATGGCCGCGATCGTCGTCTCGGTCGTCTTCGGCTTCGTCGCCGTCTTCTTCAACTACAAGTTCCCGGACTCGGTCTTCCTCTTCCTGGTCAACTCCTCCGGCGCGGTCGCCCTGTTCGTCTGGCTGGTCATCTGCTTCTCGCAGCTGCGGATGCGGAAGATCATCCAGCGCGAGGCGCCGGAGAAGCTCGTCGTGAAGATGTGGCTGTACCCCTACCTGACCTGGGCGACGGCCGCGCTGATCGTCTTCGTCCTCGGCTACATGCTGACCGACACGGAACACGACGGACGCGAGACCGTACTGCTGTCGCTGCTCGTCGCCGCGATCGTGCTCGCGATCGCCCTCGTGAAGCAGAAGCTCGGCGGCGCCGCGGCGACCGAGCCCACGGACGTCGGCGCGCCGGTGGCCGCCGGGGAGCCGGTCGACGCCACGTCGGAGGCCTGAGCACGCGGACGCGGAATCCGGCGGAATCGGTAACGGGGAGGGGCCCGGCGGCAGCTGCCGCCGGGCCCCTCCCCGTTCACAGGGGCGTGAAGCTCTTCTTGACCTCGTCGTAGACGGGGAGCGCGGTCGCCTCGATGTCGGGGTGGTACCAGGTGCTGATCTCGTACGACGTGCCGCCGGAGCGGAAGCCGAGCAGTCGGACGTGCCAGAGCCGGCCCTTGGCCGTGACGGTGTACTCCCAGACGACCGCGGGCGCGCCGCGGAACGTGGTGCGCTCCAGGCGGATCCGGCGGTAGTTCAGGCCCTTGCTGGTGTCCACCTCCGCCTGCTGCCACTGCGCCAGCAGGTCACCCCGGGCCGGGGTCGCGTTGGCCACGATCTCCTGCGCACGGTCGGGCGAGGTGTAGTGCACCTCGGAACCGCTCTGCGCCACCCGCTGCCAGCCCTGCGGCGGCACCCACGCATACAGCCCGGCCTCCTTCCGGGCGCCCGCCGGCAGGCTCGGCGGGCGTGACGTGCCGTCGACGGTGGGGGGCGGGGAGGAGGGGCCGGCGGATGAGGTCTGCGCGGAGTTCGGTGACGTCGACGAGGCCGATGGTGAGGTCGAGGCCGAAGTCGAGGTGGAGGTGGAGGTGGATGCGCCGGTCGTGTCGTGGGAGGAGCCGCCGGTCTGCGTCATAACGAGCCCGACGACGGTTCCCACGATCACCACGCCACCGGCGGCGGCCAGGCCCATCCGGCGCCGCCGTGGGACGGAGGGCACGGCGGGGCCGGGGAGTTCGCCCGGCGGCATGACCACCGCGCGGGAGACCGTGGTGTGCGTGGCGAGGGAGGGGGGTTCGGGAAGCGGCGGGGGTGCGCTGGGCTTGGGGGCGGGTGTGGGCGTGGCTTCGGGGGCGGGGACGGGGGCGGGAGTGTGCGTGGGTGGGGGGTCGGGGGTTGGATCGGGTGCGGGGGCGGGCTCCGGGATGGCGTCCTGTACGGAGTCCGGCTCGGAGTCCGGCTCGGGGGTCGCTTCGGGGGTCGGTTCGGGGTGCAGCTGGAGCGGGGGGTGTTGCGCGGCGCGTATGAGGCCCACGTCCAGGAGCGCGCGCGTGGGCGACTCCTGGTGGAACGGGGGGACGGGGGGCGGCGCGGATTCCGGTGTCTCCGGCATCACCTGTGCATCCGGAGCTTCAGCCGTCCCTCTCACCTCTGGCGTCTCGGATGCCTCCACTGCATCCGGTGTATCCGGTGTCTCTGCCGTTTCCGGTGTCTCCCGTGTCTCTGGTGCTCCCGGTGACTCCCGTGCCTCTGGCGCTCCCGATGTCTCCCGCGTCTCTGGCGCTCCCGGTGATTCCGGTGTTCCCGCCGCGGGGTCGGGTACGAGCCCCGCTTCCGGGGATTCGGTCTCTTCCGGTCGGGAGAACGCGATCGGGCGCAACGCCGTCTCCAGCTCCGCCAGACCCGGTCGGGTCGACGGCTCCTTCTCCAGCAGGGCGGCCAGAATCTCCCCCAGGTCACCGACGGTGGAGGGAAGTTCGGGCTCCTCGTACAGGACCGCGTGCAACGTCGCCAGGGTGGTCGAACGGGAGAACGGAGAGCGGCCGCCGAGGGCCGCACAGAGCGTCGCCCCCAGGGACCAGACGTCGGACGGCGGGCCCTGGGGGCGTCCGGAGACACGCTCGGGTGCCATGTAGTCCGGGGAGCCGACCAACATCCCGACCATGGTGAGCGCCTCCGCGTCCTGGAGCGCGGCGATGCCGAAGTCAGTGAGGACGACACGATGGCCCCGCCGCTCGACCAGGACGTTGCCCGGCTTGATGTCCCGGTGCAGTACTCCCCCGGCGTGCACCTGGCGCAGCGCCGCGACCAGTTCGAGCCCGATGCGGGCCGCGGCGGGCGGGTCGAGCGGGCCGTCCTCGACCACGAGTTGTTCGAGGGAGCGGCCGGCGACGAGTTCCATGACGATCCACAGCCGCTCGCCCTGGTCCACGACGTCGTAGATGCGCACGACATTGGGATGGTCGATCCGGGCCGTGGCCCTGGCTTCGCGCAGGGTGCGTTCGCGGCGGGTTCGGGTGTCCTCCGGGTCGAGTCCGTCGATGCGCATTTCCTTGACGGCGACCTGCCGGTCGAGCATTTCGTCGGTGGCTCGCCACACCCGTCCCATTCCCCCCTGGCCAATACTCTCGGCCAGCCGATATCGACCCGTCACCAATAATCCCGGAGCACCGCCAGTCGTATTCCCCGTCAATCCCCTGCACCCCCTCAACACCCGCCACAATCGTCCGCCACAACAGAAACACAATGGTCACACTTCATGCCGTACCAGCATAGTGCGGAGAAATCTTGTGGTACCTCTTCAAGTACTGCGAATTCAGGCGCAGCCAAGGGGGGCGAACATGAGTTCTCGTCACACGACGACCATCGCGGGATCGCTGCTCACGGCATCTTTCTCGGCCGTGATGATCCTTTCCTTCACCGCCGTCGCGGACGACCAGGGACCGGGGAGCAGCAAGGGGGGAAAGGCCATGGACCCGGCGTCGGCGGGCGTGAAGCTGACCACGTTGCTGCCCGAGAAGATCTCGGTGGACAACAGCTCGCACGAAACGGCGCTGACCGCCACGGTGAAGAATGAGGGAACCAAGGAAAGCGGAAAGATCCGGCTTTTGGTGGTCGGATTCGACGGCCTACAGGTCAAGAACGTCAAGGGCTGTTCCGCCATGGCGGACAAGGATCTGCCCAAGGGTTCGAACAGTGGATTCGTGTGCGATGTCGGCAATCTGGCGGCCGGAAAGTCGCAGTCGTACGCCGTCGCCGCGACCTTCGATCTGAGCAAGACCGGAAAGATCTGTCTGCCGGTGCAGGACAGCGACGGAAAGAAGACGTTCTGGCAGCAGGGCCCGGTGCCCTTCGGTACGACGAACCCGTCGCCGAACGCCCCGGCCACTCCGCTGCTGCTCGACACCGAGAACAAGCCGGTGACACCCGGCGGCGACCAGTTGCCCAGGACCGGCGCCGGGAGTGACCTTCTGCCGCTCGGGGCGGCGGGGGCGGCGCTCGTCTGCGTCGGGGCGGCGGGGATGTGGTGGGCCCAGCGGCGGCCTCGCCGACAGCCGCGGTCGTGACGTGACCAGGGGCCGGGACGCCATGTGCGCGGCGTCCCGGGCCGCCTTCCGCGCACGCACACGTACTACGGGGACGGTGGGGACGTGGGGACAGCGGGGACAGTGCGGTGCGGCTTGTACGGACCCGGAACGCGGAAGAGGTTCGCCGGGCTGAAGTCGGAGTACGACCCGGCGAACCTCTGCCTCTTCCGAGGGGACTGCGAACCTCTTCCGAGGGGACTACGGCCTCAGCGGTCGAGGAACTTCCAGGCGGTCGGCAGGAGGCCCATCGCCAGCGCCGCCTTCAGGGCGTCGCCGATCAGGAACGGGGTGAACCCCGCCGCGAGGGTCGCGCTCAGCGACATGCCGGTGGCGGCGGCCAGGTACGGGAGGCCGACCGCGTAGATGATCGCCTCGCCCAGCAGCATCGTGCCCGCCGTGCGCAGGAACGAGCGGTCGGCGCCGCGGCGGGCGAGGGCGCCCACGGCGGCGGAGGCGAGCATCATGCCGAGGATGTAGCCGAGGGACGGGGCGGCGGTGCCGGAGCCGCCGTCGGCGAACCACGGCATGCCGGCCATGCCGACGAGGGCGTAGAGCGCGAGCGAGAGGAAGCCGCGGCCCGCGCCGAGGGCCGTGCCGACGAGGAGGGCGGCGAAGGTCTGGCCGGTCACCGGGACCGGGGAGCCCGGTACGGGCAGGGAGATCTGGGCGGCGAGGCCGGTGAGGGCGGCTCCGCCGAGTACGAGGGTGATGTCCCTGACGCGGGAGGCCGGGAGCAGGTCGGCGAGGACCTCGCCGGGGCGGATGCCTTGGCGGGGGGTGACGGCAGCGGTGCTCATGGGGACTCCGGCGGTGACGGGGGGTCGGGACACGGTGACGCTATCCCAGGGAGGCGGGCGGATCACCGTGTGCGATCGACAAAGCGGGGATCCGGGGCTTGGTGGAGCCCTTACAAAGGAGGCCGCGTACACCTATCGGGGCGTGATGCTGGTCACTGAGGTGGGATGGTTTTGTCAACGGGGAGGTTCGAGCGCGGGCTGTAGGGTCCCACCAATTCGCCCCGCTGGGCGTCTTTGTTCGGCTGCGGGCCGATAGGGGCTGGTCGCGCGGTTCCCCGCGCCCCT
Organism: Streptomyces sp. NPDC090798; assembly: GCF_044768965.1. NCBI lineage: Bacteria > Bacillati > Actinomycetota > Actinomycetes > Kitasatosporales > Streptomycetaceae > Streptomyces > Streptomyces sp. NPDC090798. The sequence continues at coordinate 502,496 of NZ_JBIVXA010000001.1, read as the reverse complement.
GAAAGCCTCGGGTCGGCCGGCGGGCGAGGGACGGCTCCTCTGGCCGGAATCGGGGGTAAGACCTACCCTTCAGGGCATGGTTGCCCAGGCTGAGAACTTCGCGTCGCGTCGCTATGTCGATCTGCGACGCCAGGGCACCGCCACCTGTCGCCCCGGGTAGGGCGGGCGGAGCGCATCCGGCTCGCCGAGACGCGACCGTTTCGGACTCGCTCCCTAGGAAGCGCCATGCCTCGTACCTCCCTGGCCCCCTCCCCGCCCACGACACCCCACCGCGCCAGCGCCGGCGACCGCCGCCGCACCAGCGCCAGCGTCATCCTGCGCTCCGTCCTGGAACACGGCCCGGTCGCCCGCAGCACCGTCGCCCGGCTGACCGGCCTCTCCCCCGCCTCGGTGACCGACTACTGCGCCCGGTTCACCGCGCTCGGCCTGATCCGGGAGGCTCCGACGCCCCGGCAGTCGAACGGCGTCGGACGTCCCCACGTCCCCATCCACCTGGATGACTCCCGGTTCGTGGTCGGCGGAGTCCACGTGGCCGTCCCGTACACCACCGTCGCCCTGCTCGACCTGCGCGGCCGGGTCGTCACGGAGCGACGGCTCGCCCACGACGACGGCACGGAGCCCGGCCGCGTACTCGCGAACGCCGCGGCTGGGCTGGCCGCCCTGCTCACCGACCACCCCGGCCGCACCCCCCTCGGCGTCGGCGTCGCGGCCGGCGGCTGGGTGGACCGCGACTCCGGAACGATCGTGGAGCACGCGCTGCTCGGCTGGCGTGACGTCGACGTCCGGGACGCGCTCGGCACGCGGACCGGGCTGTCGGTCCACGTGGACGGGCACGCGCGGGCGTTGGTCAACGGAGAGCGGCTGTTCGGGCGGGCGCGCGGCAGCCGCAGCGTGCTGCACCTGTTCGTCGGCAACGTGGTGGACGCCGCCTTCGCCACCCACGACGAGGTGCACCACGGCCCCCGCTCCCAGGCCGGGGCGATCGCCCATCTGCCGTTGCCGGGCGGCTCGGAGCGGTGCGACTGCGGCCGGACCGGCTGCCTTCAGGCCGAGTTGAGCGAGCGGACGCTGTGCCGGCGGGCACTGGAGGCGGGGGTCATCACCGTCGCCGACCCGATGCACGTGGTCGGCGCCGCGGCCGACGGCGACCCCGTCGCCGTACGTCTGCTGCTGGAGCGGGCCCGGACGGTCGGGCGGGCGGCCCGGCTGCTGCTCGACGTGCTCAACCCGGACACGGTCGTCGTCGCGGAGGTCGGGACCGTGCATCGGGAGGACTGCCTCGGGGCGCTGCGCGCGGAGGTGGGTGCGGACCGGGCGGCTTCCGTCCTGCCGACGAGTTTTCCGGAATCCGTACTCGCCGTGGCGGGTGGATCCGTGGCACTCGACGTGGTGTACCGGGATCCGCTGAGCCTGTCACCGGGGACGAATTAATTCAGAAACTCGGAATGTTGACAGCGGTCGTACGGGGACAGGAGCATCCTTCTCATGAGCAGCTCGCGGGTGCAGGTTCCGCTGACCAAGTGCCGCGTCGTCGACCTTATGCGGGTCGCACGCACGCGTTGTTGCTGACGCCGGGTCACTGCCGCGTCGACGCCTTGACCTGCCGGTGTGCCGGTCTGCTGATGTGTCGGCCCGCTGAAGTGTCGGCCCGCTGATGTGGTGACCTGCTGACGCGTTGGCGCGTCGGCGGTCACCCGGTTTCCTCTGCCGCGCCTTCGGCGCGCGCCTCCCGCTCTTCCTCATGCGCGCGTATTTCGCTTCTTTCACTTCCCTCCCCTTGGCGAATTCCCCTGCCCGGAATTCCGCGCGCATTTCCGCCACTTGGATCCCCGGAGTCCTCCCATGCCACCACTGTCTCCTTCGTCGTCCCCTTTCGCGCCCGGTGTCGACCGGCGGCTGTTCCTGTCCTCCCTGCTCGGCGTGGCCGCCGCGGCCGGACTGAGCGGTTGCGCGGGGGCCAGTGCCGCCGACAGCAAGTCCAAGGGGTCCCTGTCCGCCCCGCTGTCCGCCAAGGTCCCCTCCGGTACGAGCCTCAAGATCGCCTCGTACCAGAACGTCCAGCAGCTCCAGTTCAAGCTCGCGGGCCTCACCGACCTGCCGTTCGCCGTCTCCAGCTGGGTGAACATCGGCGCCGGGCCCGATGTCATCAACGCCTTCCGCGCCAAGTCCCTGGACGTCGCCAACAACGCGGGCATCCCGCCCATCCAGGCGCACTACCAGGGCTATGACGCCAAGATCGTCGCGATCGACGTCACCCGCAAACCCAACTATCTCTTCGCGACCAAGCCCGGCAGCGACATCCGCGCCGTCGCGGACTTCAAGGGCAAGAAGCTGGCGTTCTCCCAGGGTCAGGCCCAAGGCGTCGTCCTGCTGAGGGCGTTGAAGGAGGCCGGGCTCGCGTACGACGAGGTGAAGCTGGTCCCGCTGACCAGCAACCAGTTCTTCACGGCCCTGCAGTCGGGCCAGGTCGACATCGCCCCGCTCGCCAACAGCCAGGCACCGGCGTACCTCAAGCAGTACGAGTCGAAGGGCGCCCGCGCGATCACCACCGACGTGGTCGACCTGCTCAACCTGCTGTGGGCGCCCACCTCCGTGCTGGCCGACCCGGCGAAGGCGGCGGCCGTCGCCGCGTACATCCCGCGCTGGGCGCAGGGGCAGGTGTGGGCGTACGAGCACCCGGACGCCTGGAACGAGGAGTTCTACGTCAAGACGCAGAACCTGACGCTCGCGCAGGCCCGGTCGATCACCGAGCTCGCCAACAAGCCGCTTTTCCCGCCGAGCTGGGACGAGGCGGTGAAGTGGGAGCAGGAGACCGCCGATCTGCTGGCCGAGGGCGGCTTCGTGAAGGCGTTCAAGGTCGGCTCGCTCTTCGACCGGCGCTTCGAGGGCATCGCGGCGAAGGCCGTCCCGGCGGAGTACCGGAAGTGACGGCCATGACGACCACCACGACCGCCGTGCCGGTGACCGCAGCCGAGGACACACCTGCCGTACGGCGCGGGCGACGCCGCGGCCTCGCTCCCGGCAAGCGCCTGCCCGCCTCCCGGCTCATCGGCCCCGCCCTCTTCCTCGCCCTGTGGGCGGCCGCCTCCGCCGCCGGACAGCTGGACCCGGGTGCGATCCCGGCGCCCTGGACGGTCCTGAGGACCACCGGCCACCTGTGGACGGACGGCACGCTGCCCACGGACATGCTGACCTCCCTGGAGCGCGCGGCCTACGGCTTCGCTCTCGGCCTCACCGCCGGTGTCGTCCTCGCACTGGCCGCCGGGCTCAGCCGGATCGGCGAGGCGCTGATCGACGGGACCGTGCAGCTCAACCGGGCGATCCCGACCCTGGGCCTCATCCCGCTGTTCATCCTCTGGCTGGGCATCGGCGAGACCTTCAAGATCGCCATCATCGCGATCGTCGTCTACATCCCGATCTACCTCAACCTGCACGCCGCGCTGTCCGGCATCGACCACCGCTACGTCGAACTCGCCGAGGTCCAGGGCCTGTCGAGGCTCCGGTTCATCCGCCAGATCGTGATCCCCGGCGCGTTGCCCGGCTTCTTCGTGGGGCTGCGCCTCGGGGTGACCGGCTCCTGGCTGAGCCTGGTGGTCCTGGAGCAGATCAACGCCACCAGCGGCCTCGGCTACATGATGTTCCAGGCCCAGAACTACGGCCAGTCGGACGTCATCCTGGTCGGCCTGCTGATCTACGGCGTCTTCGGCCTGGTCTCCGACAGCGCGGTCCGTCTCGTCGAACGGAGGGTGCTGTCATGGCGCCGCACACTCAGCAGCTGACCGCCGCCCCCGCCGTCCGACTCAGGGGTCTCACACGGTCGTTCGACGGCCGTACCGTCCTCGACGACATCGACCTCGACCTGCCGCCCGGACAGTTCACGGCCCTGCTCGGGCACAGCGGCTCCGGCAAGAGCACGCTGCTGCGGGCCATCGCGGGCCTGGACCACGAGGTCGTCGGAAGCGGCCGGCTCGCCGCCCCGGAGCGGGTGTCGGTCGTCTTCCAGGACTCCCGGCTGCTGCCCTGGCGGCGGGTCCTCGACAACGTGCTGCTCGGCACGAACGGCAAGGAAGCGGCCGAGAAGGGCCGCGAAGCCCTCGCCGAGGTGGGCCTGAAAGGCCGCGAACGCGCCTGGCCCAACGAGCTGTCCGGCGGCGAGGCACAGCGCGCGGCCCTGGCCCGCTCGCTGGTCCGTGAACCCGAACTCCTGCTGGCCGACGAGCCGTTCGGCGCACTGGACGCGCTCACCCGGATCCGGATGCATGTGCTGCTCCGGGAGCTGTGGGAGCGCCACCGCCCCTCGGTGCTCCTGGTCACCCACGACGTGGACGAGGCGATCGTCCTCGCCGACCGGGTGCTCGTGCTCGACCGGGGCCGGATCGGCCTCGACCTGACCATCGACCGCCCCCACCCGCGCTCCTACCGGGAGCCGGTACTGGGTGAATACCGGGAGCGCCTCCTCGCCGCCCTCGGTGTGACGGAGGACCACGCATGACCCGCCAGACCCACCAGGCCCGCCGGCTCCACCTCAACGCCTTCCTGATGAACACCGGCCATCACGAGGCATCGTGGCGGCTGCCGGAGAGCGATCCGTACGCCCACGTCGAACTCGCCCACTACGTCGAGCTGGCCCGGATCGCCGAACGCGGCACCTTCGACTCCCTCTTCCTCGCCGACGGACCCCAGTTGTGGAGCAACCTGGCCCAGCGCCCGGCCGGCGCCCTGGAACCGCTCACCCTGCTCACCGCACTGGCGACGGCCACCGAGCACATCGGCCTGATCGCCACGGCGTCCACGTCCTACAACTCCCCCTACAACCTGGCGCGCAAGTTCGCCTCCCTCGACATCATCAGCGGCGGCCGGGCGGGCTGGAACATCGTCACCACGGCCGGTGCGGAGGCCGCCCGCAACTTCGGCCTCGACGCCGAGCCCGCGCACGCCGAACGGTACGCACGCGCCGCCGAGTTCCTGGACGTCTCGCTCAAACTCTGGGACAGCTGGGAGGACGACGCGATCGTCGCCGACAAGGCGGCCGGCGTGTGGGGCGACGACGCCAAGATCCACCCGCCGCGCCACCAGGGCACGTACTTCAGTGTCGAGGGCGCCCTCAACGTGCCCCGTTCGCCGCAGGGCTACCCGCTGCTGGTGCAGGCGGGGTCGAGCGAGGACGGCAAGACGTTCGCGGCGCGCTACGCGGAGGCGGTGTTCACCGCGCAGCAGACCCTCGCCGACGCCCAGGCCTTCTACGCGGACCTCAAGTCCCGTACCACGGCGGCCGGTCGGGACCCCGAGCACATCAAGGTGCTGCCCGGCATCGTGCCGGTGCTCGGCTCGACGGAGGCCGAGGCGCGGGCGAACGAGCGGGTCCTGGAGGACCACATCGTGTACACGCACGGCGTGGACCGTCTGGAGCGCCTGCTGCAACTGGAGCCCGGAACCCTGGAGCTGGACGCCCAGCTCCCCGCGGACCTGCCTCCCGAGGACGTCATCGAGGGCGCCAAGAGCCGCTACACCCTCGTCGTCGAACTCGCCCGCCGCGAACGGCTCACCGTACGGCAGCTGATCGGGCGGCTGGGCGGCGGGCGCGGGCACCTCACCTTCGCCGGCACGCCGGAGCAGGTCGCCGACGCGATCGAGGAGTGGTTCACGCGCGGCGCCGCCGACGGCTTCAACATCATGCCCGCCGTACTTCCCTCCGGCCTCGGTCTGTTCGTCGACCACGTCGTCCCGATCCTGCGCGCCCGCGGCCTGCTCCGCACGGAGTACGGACCGCGCCAAACCCTCCGGGAGCGCTACGGCCTCCCCCGCCCCGCCAACCAGTACCTCCAGCCCGCTCTCGTCTGAAAGGACCCCGCATGTCCATCGAGATCAGCAAGGTCACCGCGAACATAGGCGCACGGGTCTCCGGCGTAGACATCTCCAAGCCGCTCGACGAGGAACAGGTCACCGCGATCCGCGAGGCCCTCAACGTCCACAAGGCCCTGGCCTTCGACGACGTGCACCTCGACGACGAGGGCCAGCAGGCCTTCGCCCGCCACTTCGGCGGCCTCACCACCGCCCACCCGACGGTGGCCGCCGTCGACGGCGCCCCGAACGTGCTCCCCGTCGACAGCGAGCGCGGGCGCGCCAACCACTGGCACACCGACGTGACCTTCGTCCTCAACCCGCCCCAGGCCAGCACCCTGCGCAGCATCACGATCCCGCCGTACGGCGGCGAGACGCTGATCTCCAGCTCGGCGGGCGCCTACCGGGACCTGCCCGCCCCGCTGCGCGCGCTCGCCGACACCCTGTGGGCCGAGCACACCAACGACTACGACTACACGGTGCCGGACGAGCAGATCGACGAGGAACAGGCCGCCCAGCGCGCCCAGTTCACGTCCATCAAGTTCCGTACGGCCCATCCCGTCGTCCGGGTCCATCCGCTGACCGGCGAGCGCGGGCTGTTCATCGGCGGGTTCGCGCAGCGGATCGTCGGGCTGTCGGTGGGCGAGTCCCGCAAGCTGCTCGACCTGTTCCAGTCGTACGTCACCCGGCCGGAGAACATCCTGCGCTGGCGCTGGTCCCCGAACCAGTTGGTCCTGTTCGACAACCGGATCACCCAGCACTACGCGGTCGACAACTACGACGGCCGGCCGCGCCGCCTGCACCGGGTGACCGTCGCCGGTGACGTGCCGGTCGGCATCGAGGGCAAGGAGAGCTACTCGATCGAGGGCGACGCCTCGCACTACACGTCCGTGGCCGAGTGACACGCACCGCACGTCCGTGGCCGAGTGAGGGAGCCGAGTAAAGGAAGTCTCACGCTCCGTACCGTGGGTGTCCGCATTCTGGGCAGCCTCTCCCCCTGAGCGGAGAGGCTGCCCAGACTGTGGGCGATTTTGCCCACTCGCACGTAAGGGACCACCCGCTCTCATGTCCCGCACCACCCTCGACACCCCGCCCACCGCTCCCGACCCGCACGCCCCGCTCTCCCACGGCCTCAAGCAGCGCCATCTGTCGATGATCGCCCTCGGCGGCGTGATCGGCGCCGGTCTCTTCGTCGGGTCCGGCGCGGGGATCGCCGCCGCGGGACCGTCGATCGTGATCGCGTACGCGGTCTCCGGCCTGCTGGTCATGCTGGTGATGCGGATGCTCGGCGAGATGTCCGCCGCGTATCCGTCCTCGGGCTCGTTCTCGGCCCACGCCGAGCGGGCGATCGGACCGTGGGCGGGCTTCACCGCGGGGTGGTCCTTCTGGGTGCTGCTCTGCACGGCCGTGGGGCTCGAAGGGATCGGGGCGGCGAAGATCGTCACCGGCTGGCTGCCGGGTACGCCCGAGTGGGCCTGGGTCGCCCTGTTCATGGTGGTCTTCTGTGTCGCGAACCTCGCCGCAGTGAAGAACTTCGGCGAGTTCGAGTTCTGGTTCGCCGCGCTGAAGGTCGGCGCGATCAGCCTGTTCCTGGTCCTGGGTGTGCTGGCCGTCGCGGGCGTGCTCCCCGGCACGGACTCCCCCGGCGCCTCGAACCTCACCGGCCAGGGCGGCTTCCTCCCGCACGGCGGCGAGGGGCTCGTCGTCGGTCTGCTCGCGTCGGTCTTCGCGTACGGCGGTCTGGAGACGGTCACCATCGCGGCGGCCGAGTCGCAGAACCCGGTCCAGGGCGTCGCACGCGCCGTCCGTACGGCGATGTGGCGCATCGCGCTCTTCTACATCGGCTCCATGGCGGTCATCGTCACGCTGGTCCCCTGGGACTCGAAGGAGGTCGTCGAGAAGGGCCCGTACGTCGCCGCCCTCGACCACCTGGGCATCCCGGGCGCCGGTCAGCTGATGAACGTGGTCGTGTTCGTCGCGCTGCTCTCGGCGATGAACGCCAACATCTACGGCTCCTCGCGCATCGCCTACTCGCTGGTGGAGCGCGGCCAGGGCCCGAAGGCCCTCGGCAAGGTCTCGGCCGGGGTCCCGCGCGTCGCGGTGCTCGTCTCCTGTGTCTTCGGCTTCGTGTGCGTGCTGCTGAGCCACTGGCGGCCGGACGACGTCTTCCCCTGGCTGCTGAACATGATCGGCGCGGTGATCCTGGTCGTGTGGATCTTCATCGCGGTCTCCCAGCTGCTGCTGCGGCGCCGGGTGGAGCGCGAGGCACCGGAGAAGCTGGTCGTGCGGATGTGGCTGTTCCCGGCGCTGACCTGGGTGGCGCTGGCCGGCATGGCCGCGATCTTCATCCTGATGGCCCGGCAGCCGGACACCCGGGTGCAGCTGTACTCGACGGGCGGGATGACGCTGTTCCTGGCGGCCGTCGGATACGTGTGGCAGCGGGCCCGCGCGGCCCGCTGATCGTCCGACCGTTCCGGCCGGCCGTTTCGACCGTTCCCGCTCCGCCTGAGGCCCTCGTGTGATGCACACGAGGGCCTTCTTGTTGCTAACGTGCAGTTGCAACCTATGTGCAATAAGGTCTTACGAGGCCGGAGGGGACCCCGCCATGCCCGTTTACACACTCCCTGAGCTGCCGTACGACTACGCCGCGCTCGCACCCGTGATCAGCCCCGAGATCATCGAGCTGCACCACGACAAGCACCACGCGGCGTATGTGAAGGGAGCCAACGACACGCTGGAGCAGCTCGCCGAGGCGCGTGACCAGGAGTCGTGGGGAGCGGTCAACGGCCTGGAGAAGAACCTGGCCTTCCATCTCTCCGGCCACATCCTGCACAGCGTCTACTGGACGAACATGACCGGGAACGGCGGCGGTGAGCCCCTCGCCGTGGACGGTGTGGGGGAGCTCGCGGACGCGATCACCGAGTCGTTCGGCTCCTTCGCCGGGTTCAAGGCGCAGCTGACGAAGGCCGCCGCGACCACCCAGGGCTCCGGCTGGGGCGTCCTCGCCTACGAGCCGCTCAGCGGTCGCCTCGTCGTCGAGCAGATCTACGACCACCAGGGCAACGTGGGGCAGGGCTCGGTGCCGATCCTGGTGTTCGACGCCTGGGAGCACGCCTTCTACCTCCAGTACAAGAACCAGAAGGTCGACTTCATCGACGCGATGTGGCAGGTCGTCGACTGGCAGGACGTGGCCCGGCGTCACGAGGCGGCCAGGTCCCGCGCGAACGTCTTGCTGCCGACCCCCTGAGGCAGGTATGAAACGTCCTGCTCGTGATCGTCTTCTCACCTTTCACGTGGCAGGCGGAGAGAAGGAGGGCCCCCGCGAGGACGTGACTCGCGGGGGCCCTCCTGTGTACACGGCTCGCGTCACGCGCAGGGCACGTTGAGCGACAGCAGCGCGGCGGCGCCGTCCGTCATGCGAAGTTCGGTGATCGCGGCGTTGCGCAGCCGCGGGAGGACCCTGCGGTACTCGCCCAGCGGGATGGACAGCAGCGAGCAGAGCACCAGCCGGAGCAGGGTGTTGTGGGCGACGACCAGGACGCGTTCGCCGTGGTGCGCGGCCGCGATCCGGCGCAGGACGGCCGCTCCGCGGGCCGCCGCGGTGCGCGGGTCCTCCGCCTCCGGGAAGGGGTACGACACCGGGTCGACCCGGAACGCCTTCGCCCGGACGGGGTTCTCGGCCTCGAACTCGGCGAGGGTACGGCCCTCCACCACCCCGAAGTCGCATTCGCGCAGGGCGGGTTCGCGGTGCGCGGTGAGACCGAGGGCGCGGCAGGCGGGCTCGGCCGTGGCGGCGGCGCGCGAGAGGGTCGACGTCCAGACGGCGTCCACGGGGTGCGCGGCGGCCCAGCGGCCGAGGGCCTCGGCCTGGGCGTGGCCCTCGTCGGCGAGGGGGACGTCACTCAATCCGGCGTAGCGGTTCTCGGCATGCCAGACGGTCCGGCCGTGCCGGGCGAGCAGCAGGGTCGTGCTCACTGAAGCTGCGGGACCCACGGCGCTGTGGGTCATGTTCGTCGTACTCATGACCCGCCAGTATTCCGGTCGGGCCGCGCTCGCGTGCGCGCTCCGGCGGAAGCCCGCCGTCCGGGTCTGTCCGGCAGCCCCGTGAGGAGCGGAAAGGAGCCTCACGGGGCCTTACGGTATGCGGGCTTCCGGGGCATCGTTGCGGGATGCCGAGGGAAATGACGTACCCCTGCTACACGTGTGGGTCCTACCAGCCGCACCGCCAGCCCCGGGACGACCGGGAGCGGGACATCATCCGCAAGCTGGCGAATCTCCAGAAGCCGAACGCCTATGTGGACGACTACTGGATCTGCGGCCGTACCGACTTCGACTGCCGCAACATCCGCACGGCATCGAGGGTCAAGCCGTTCGACCCGCCCCAGAAGATGCCCGAGCCGGAATGACTCCCGGTGGCCCTTACAGGTTGCTGAAGTCCGGGCCCTTCGTGCGGGTCCGCTTGATCTCGTAGAAGCCGGGGGTCGAGGCGACCAGCAGCGCGCCGTCCCACAGCTTGGCCGCGGCCTCGCCCTTCGGGGTGGGCGTGACGACCGGGCCGAAGAAGGCGATCTGCTCGCCGTCGTCGCCGGGGAGCGCGATCACCGGGGTGCCGACCTCCTGGCCGACCTTCTCGATGCCCTCCTTGTGGGAGGCCCGCAGCTCGGCGTCGAACTCGAAGTCCTCCTGGTCGGCGTAGTCGAGCAGGGAGGCCGGGAGGCCCACGTCCTCGAGCGCGCCCGCGATCGCCTCGATGGTCGCGCCCTCGCCCTGGTTGTGGATGCGGGTGCCGAGCGCGGTGTAGAGCGGGCCGAGGACGTCCTCGCCGTGCTTCTGCCAGGCGGCGGTGACCACCCGGATCGGCTTCCAGGCCTTGGTGGCGAGCATGTCCCGGTACTCCTCGGGCAGCTGGTCCAGCTTGTCCTCGTTGAGGACCGCGAGGCTCATGATGTGCCAGCGGACCTCGATGTCCCGGACCTTCTCCACTTCGAGCACCCAGCGCGAGGTCATCCAGGCCCAGGGGCACAGCGGGTCGAACCAGAAGTCGACGGGGGTCTTGGGGGACGCGGTCTCGGGCATGGTTCTCCTCGGAAAGCGGTGTTTCCCGCAGCAACACCGGAGGCGGCTCGCCTCATTCCCGGGTGTCCCGCCTCGTTCCCGGGTGTCCCGCGTCAGGGGCACATGGCAGGATCGCTCCTGTCCAGCCGTATCCGCCGTCGGATGCCGGACATCCGTTCCGCAGTATCCACGTCCATTCCGTGACGCCCCGAGGGAGTGCCGCCCGTGCCCGGTGAGAATCTGACCCGCGACGAGGCCCAGGAGCGGGCAGCGCTGCTGTCCGTGGACGGGTACGAGGTCTCCCTCGACCTGCGCTCCGCCCTGGGCGACATCGAGGCCGAGCCGCGCACGTTCCGCTCGGTGACCACGATCCGCTTCCGCTGCGCGGAGCCCGGCGCCGCGAGCTTCGCCGATCTGCTCGCACCGAGCGTCACCTCCGTCTCGCTCAACGGCAAGGACCTGGACCCCGGCGAGGTCTTCGACGGCTCCCGCATCCGGCTTGAGGACCTCCGGGCCGACAACGAGTTGGTCGTCGACGCGCAGTGTGCCTACTCCCGCACCGGCGAGGGCATGCACCGCTTCGTCGACCCCGAGGACGGCGAGGTCTACCTCTACACCCAGTACGAGCCCGCCGACTCCCGGCGCGTCTTCGCGAACTTCGAGCAGCCGGACCTCAAGGCCCCCTTCCGTTTCGAGGTGCGGGCCCCGGAGGGGTGGACGGTCTGGAGCAACGGCGTCGGTGAACTCGTCGACGGTGTGTGGAAGTTCGCCGAGACCGAGCCGATCTCCACGTACATCACCGCGTTCGTGGCGGGCCCGTACCACTACGTCACGGACAGCTACGCGCGCACCTTCGACGACGGTACGACGCTGGAGATCCCGCTCGGCGCGATGTGCCGCAAGGGGCTTGCGCCCCACTTCGACTCCGACGACGTGTTCCTGGTGACCAAGCAGGGGCTCGACTTCTTCCACGACCACTTCGACTTCCCCTACCCGTTCGGGAAGTACGACCAGGCGTTCGTGCCCGAGTACAACCTCGGCGCGATGGAGAACCCGGGGCTCGTCACCTTCCGCGAGGAGTACATCTTCCGCGGCAAGGTGACACAGGCGTCGTACGAGGGCCGGGCCAACGTCATCCTGCACGAGATGGCGCACATGTGGTTCGGCGACCTCGTCACCATGGAGTGGTGGGACGACCTCTGGCTCAAGGAGTCCTTCGCCGACTTCATGGGCGCGTTCGCGCTGGTCGGGGCGACCCGCTTCGAGAACGGCTGGATCACCTTCGCCAACCGCCGCAAGGCGTGGGCGTACCGTGCCGACCAGCTGCCCTCCACCCACCCCATCACGGCCGACATCCGCGACCTCCAGGACGCCAAGCTCAACTTCGACGGGATCACGTACGCGAAGGGGGCGAGCGTGCTCAAGCAGCTCGTCGCGTACGTCGGCCAGGACGCGTTCCTGGAGGGCGCGCGCCGCTACTTCAAGCGGAACGCGTACGGCAACACGCGCCTCGGCGATCTGCTGTCGGCGCTGGAGGAGACCAGCGGGCGCGATCTGGCCACCTGGTCGCGGGCGTGGCTCCAGACGGCCGGGGTGAACTCCCTGACCCCGCAGGTGATCCTGAGCGCCGAGGGCCGCATCACGGAGCTTGCCGTGCTCCAGGAGGCCCCCGAGTCGCACCCCGAACTGCGCCCGCACCGCGTCGCCGTGGGCCTGTACCGACGTGAGGACGTCAGCGGCTCCCTGGTGCGGTACGCCCGTGCCGAGGTCGACGTCGACGGCCCCCGTACGGTGGTCGGGGAGCTGGTCGGCGCGGACGCCCCCGAGCTGGTCCTCGTCAACGACGACGACCTCACGTACTGCAAGATCCGCTTCGACGAGAACTCGCTGGCCACGCTGCGCGAGAGGCTCGGCGACATCACCGACCCGCTCGCCCGCGCGCTGTGCTGGTCGGCGCTGTGGAACCTCACCCGGGACGCGCTGATGCCGGCCCGGGACTTCGTGGGCCTGGTGCTGCGCTTCGCGGGCCGCGAGTCCGACATCGGCGTCCTGCAGATGCTGCACGCCTGGGCGCACTCGGCGCTCGTCCACTACGCGGCACCCGACTGGCGTGCGGAGGGCGGCCGGCTCCTCGCCCAGGGCGCCCTGAAGGAGCTGCGGCTCGCCGAGCCCGGCAGCCAGCATCAGCTGACCTGGGCCCGCTTCTTCGCCACGGTCGCCTCCGACCAGGCCGATCTGCAGCTGCTGCTGCACCTGCTCGAGGGCAGCGCCAAGGTCGACGGCCTGGACGTCGACCAGGAGCTGCGCTGGGCGTTCCTGGAGCCGCTGGCCGCGCACGGCGTCGCCGACGAGTCCCTTCTCGCGGCCGAACTGGCCCGCGACGACACGGCCTCCGGCAAGCGCCACCAGGTCCGCTGCCTCGCCGCCCGCCCATCGGCGGCGGTCAAGGCCCAGGCCTGGGCGCAGGTCGTCGAGTCGGACGCGCTGTCCAACGCGCTGGTCGAGGCGACCATCGCGGGCTTCACGCAGCCCTCCCAGCGGGAGCTGCTGGATCCCTACGCCGCGAAGTACTTCGCGGCCATCGAGCGCGTCTGGGCCGAGCGGTCCATCCAGATCGGCATGGACGTGGTCAAGGGCCTGTTCCCGTCCCTGCGGGACTCCCAGGAGACCCTGGACGCGACGGACGCCTGGCTCACCGCCCACGAGGACGCGGCACCGGCTCTGCGCCGTCTGGTCCTGGAGGCGCGGGACGACCTGGCGCGCACCCTGCGGGGGCAGACGTGCGACACGGCGGCGGGCTCGTAGCGACAACGGCCGGGAGTGACGGGGCCCCGGGTCGCCCATGCGGCCGCTCGGGGCCCCGTTACCGAACCCGCGCACCGGGCCCCGTAACCCCGATCCGGACCAGCGTCTTTCGGCAGTCGAACGTCCGTACTTTAGGACGAGCTTGTCCGGATTTGTCGACGGGCGTGTAACAGCGGTTAGGGGACGGATCGGGCGCGGGAAACCCCCGGTCATGAACCACAACACCCCGCTCTCCCCCCGCCCCCTCCGCCACCTGTCCCACACGCAGCGGCGGGTCCTGACCGCCGCTCAGCTGCGCACCCACGGCGTCACGGCCGCCGACACGAACGAGCAGTGCCGGCCGGGCGGTCCCTGGCAGCAGATCCTCCCCGGCGTCTTCCTCCTCCACCCGGGGCCGCCCACCTCCGAGGAACGCCTGCACGCCGTCCTGCTGTTCGCGGGCCGCACCCCCGCAGTCGAGCCGGCGCCGGGCATCCCCGTCCAGCCGGGCGCCGAGGAGCCGCACGCCCCGCGGCCGTACGCGGACGCGCTGATCACGGGCCTGGCGGCGCTGACCCTGCACGGGTTCACCTCGGCGCCCCCGCTGACCTCCCTCGACAAGATCGACGTCCTGGTCCCCCGGCTGCGCCGGCTGCGCTCGCACGGCTGCGCCCACATCGTCCGTACGCCTTCGCTGCCCGCCCCCTCGTACCTCACGGGTGTCCCGGTCGCCCCGGTGCCGCGCGCCCTCGCCGACGCGGTGGCGGAGTTGTCGGACGCGGGCGCTGTACGGCGGCTGCTGACGGAGGCGGTGCGCGCCGGGCACTGCGAACCGGCCTCGGTGGTACGTGAGTTGACGCAGGCGCGGCTGCTGAGCCGGCCGCACGTGGTGGACGCGGTGGACTCGCTGCTGGCGGAGGGCCGGGCGATCGCGGAGGACCGCCTCTACCGGATGGTGCGGGAGTACGGCCTGCCCGACCCGGTCTGGAACGTCGATCTGCGCCTGCCGGGCGGGCCGCACCTGGGCGGCCTCGACGCGTACTGGCCCGAGCAGGCGGTGGCCGTGGAGCTGGACACCCGGGCGCCGGGGCAGGGACATCGGGAAGGACATGGGCAAGGCCATGGGCTGGACGACGACGCTCTCTGGTCGGAGTACGCCCGCAAGCGCGAGCACCTGGAGCGGCTGGGCATCACGGTCGTCCACGTCACCCCGCGGAAGCTGCGTGAGGCGATGGAGCAGCAGGCGGCGGTGGTCCGCACCGCGCTGATGGCGGCGAACGACCGGGATCCGGCGGCGTATGTCGTGGTCCTGCCCCGGTAGTGAGGGACCGGGGCGGTATCAGGAGGGGAGAGGAGGGGCCGTCGGCGATCCGGCGGCCCCTCCTCGTGTGTGCGCCCGCGGGGAACGTCGAGCTCGGACCTGTGTCAAGGAGGCCGTTCAGGGACCTACTTGTCGCAGAACTCCCCCTCGATCACCGCGTCGCTGTCCCCCGACCAGTCCCCGTTGAAGTTGAAGGCCAGCGAGTGGCGGCCGTCCGCCGTCGTCACGGCGGAGGACGTCGAGCCGTGGATGCCGCCGTCGTGGCCCCACACATGGACCCCGCAGCTGAGCCTGCGGTCGATGAGGCCCAGGCCGTAGCGGGCGCCCGGGATCTCGTCGGCCTTCACCGTGGTCTTCATCTCCTTCAGCTGCTTCGGCGGAAGGAGCCGGCCGCCCAGCAGGGCCGTGTAGAAGCGGTTCAGGTCGGCGGAGTCGGAGATCATCTCCCCGGCCGAGGAGGCCAGGGAGGGGTTGAGCCGCGTGACGTCGTACGTCGGGCCCGTCGTCGTGCGGGCAAGTTTCGAGTACGCGTGGCTGCTGGGCCGTGGGAGCGTCGTCCTGGTGCCGGGGACGGACGTGGCGCGCAGGCCGAGCGGTTCGATGACGCGGCGGCGGATCTCCGCGGCGTAGGAGTGGCCGGTCACCTTCTCGATCACCATGCCGGCCAGCACGTAGTTGGTGTTGGAGTAGCTCCAGGACGCGCCCGGCGCGAAGAGCGGTTGGTGGGTCATCGCGATCGCCACGAGCTGCTCGGGTGTCTTCGTGTCGTAGCGGTGTTCGAGGAAGCCGTCCTTGAGGAAGTACGTGCGGGCGAAGTCGTCGTCCGCCGTGTAGTTGAAGATGCCGCTGGTGTGGTTGAGGAGCTGGCGGACGGTGATCCGGCGTCCGTCGTGGCCGTGGCCCCGGACCACGCCCGGGAGCCACTTCTCCACCGTGTCGTCCAGCGACAGCCGCCGCTCCGCCTCCAGTTGCAGCAGCACCGTCGACACGAACGTCTTCGTGATGCTGCCCACGCGGTAGTGGTCGGCCGTGCCGCGCGGCGCGAGCGTGCGTACGTCGCCCACGCCCGCCGTGGCCGACCATGTGCCGCCGGTGTCCCGCGCCGTCGCCGTCACGCCCGGCACTCCGGCCTTCACCGCGGCGTCCATGGCGCCGCGGGTCGCGCCGTGGTGGCCGGCCCCGGCGGGAGCCGCCACCGCCGGCCCCGCCAGAGCGGCCGCGAGCGCCACCGCCGTCGCCGCCACCAGTCCCGTACGCACTGACATGCCGTTCCCCCTTCACCGGTGAACCTGGTCGGGGGGAGTGACTCGGCGGGCCGGTGCGAAGGTTGCCCGCCTGTATGCCAGTTGAGTGGATTTCGGCCGTTCTTCGGGCTTCCTCAGGCCTTCTTCAGTACGAGCTCCGCGTTGCGGTCCCGCGAGGCGCCGGCCAGCTCGGTGCTGCGGCCCGGGGAGTTGTAGGCGAGCTCGCGGTAGAGGGCCGCGAGGCCGGTCTGGCTGAGGTCGGAGAAGTCCGTGCGGTGCGGGGCCGCGGACTCGATGAGGGTGGTGAAGAGGGAGAGCGTGCCGTCCTTGTTGTCGACGACCTCGATGATGCGGGCGAGGTGCGGGAAGTCGACGTGGGAGGCGGTGTTGATCTCCCAGAAGGAGCCGTGGTCCGGCGCGGAGTGCGCGATGATCTCGTTCTTGTGGGTGTGGCCGTTCACCCAGGCCAGCACGTTGCGGTGCTTGGCGAGCGTGGCGACCACGTCCTCGCCGCCGTGGCGCTTGTCGCTCGGGTGCGCGGGGTCGGTGCGGCGGTTGGTCATCGACTTGCTGGTGTGGTGGCTGAAGACGATGGCGTACGAGTCCTTGTTGTCGCTCAGCGTCTTGTCCAGCCAGCGCAGCTGGGTCGTCCCGATGGAGCCCATGTAGTGGCCGCCCGGGTCGGTGGTGTCGATGCTGATGCCGATGATGTCGTCGGAGATGCGGAAGGCGTAGTACTGGGTGCCCGCGGCGAGGTTGGCCTGTGAGTAGCCGTGGCCGATCGGGCCGGGGCCGGTGTGCGCGGGGTCGAGGTGCGCCTTGAGGTACTCGGCGGGCGTGAAGGGGGCGCGCGACTCGTCCGGGGTGACCGGGCGCAGCTCCCGCGCGTGCGTCTTGAGGAGGTCCCTGAGCTGGGTGCCCTTGGGGTCCTTGTCGTTCTTGATGGCGGCGCGCAGCGCGACGCTCGCCGAGGCGGGCAGCGTCATCAGCTTCTTGCCGCCGACGGCGAACTCGGCGAGGAAGGAGTCGCCGTGCCGGTAACAGCCCAGCGGCAGCGCGTCGTGGTTGCCGACCGTGGAGTACCAGGGCAGGCCGAGGCCGGGGCTGCGCAGCTCACGGATGGCGGCCGCGAGGAAGCCGTGCAGGTGCGGGAAGCCGCGCTGCTTGTCGGCGTCGCGCAGGGCCGCGTCCGGCTGCCAGTACAGCTTGAGGCCGCTGTTCTGGACGCCCTCGTAGTGGCGCGGGTCGCCGCTGTTGGGGCTGATCCGGCCGCCGCTCATGACCTTCAGGAACCAGTCCAGCTCCGTCTTGGAGTTGTTGTCCGTGTTGTCGCCGGTGGTCATGACGAAGTGCAGCGGGGAGCCGGTGACGGGGGCGCCCCGCAGCGCGTTGACCCGCTCGACGAGCGAGACGGCGCCGGCCACGGTCAGCGACTCGTGCGGGCGCCAGGCGTTCGCGGCGCCCGTGCGCAGGTACTCGAGCCGCAGCGGGTGCTGGACGTCGATCAGGTGCAGGTCGGTGAACTGCACGAACGCGGCGAGCGCGGTGCGCCGGTCGGCCCGGCCCGACTTGGCAGCGGCCAGGTCGCCGCGTACGACCCGCTTCCAGGCGGGGCCGTCACCGAGCCGCCGGTAGCCGCCCGAGCCGGAGCGCGGCGCGGCCACGCTCTCCAGGGTGGTGCCGCGCTCGTAGGGAGCGAGGGGTGCCGCGGGGGTCCCCCCGCTCGAGCGAAGCCGAGAGTGGGGGAGTGACACGGCGACGGCCGACTCACCGGTGCCGGTGGTGGCGGCGTGCGCCTCGGCGTCGGGCCGCAGGGCATAGCCGATGCCCGCGGAGAGGGTCACCGCCCCGGTGGCGGCGAGCAGGGTACGGCGGTTCATGGCGGCGGAAGTGGCGACAGAGCGTATGCGCGACATGGCGCGGTCTCCCCGAGTGCGAACGCGTCGGCAGTGGTCGCGGGGGGTTCGTTGCGGTAACTCCCCGCTCACACTGGATCGTTGGCACCGTGGGTGACCTGGACGTTAACGAGGCGGCAACTGCCGACGCCGATCACCGTACGTGGATCTTGGAGCACCCTGCGCGTCCACCGCCCCTCTCCGAACGGCCGGGACGCGGTCACTCCGTGTTCATTTTCCGGGGTAGGGGACCAGTTCCCCGCCAGGTCCCCTGTGGCTACCGCCCCGCCTCCTCGGAGCCGACGCGGCCGAGGGGCGGTCGTTCCCGCCACAGCCGCAGCCCCACGTCGACCAGCGCGACCCGGTCGAGGGCGGGTACCTCGTCGAGCGGGTGCCAGGCCGCCATGTCGGTGGAGCCGTTCGTCTCGTGGCGGAGTTCGCCGCCGGTGACGCGGGCCTCGTAGACGATCCGCAGGGCGTGGAAGTCGTTGGGCGAGCCGAGCCGGCGCGGGTGCGAACGCAGTACGGAGTCGACGCCGAGCAGCGCGAGGGGCTCTACGGCGTAGCCCGTCTCCTCCTCGGCCTCGCGGATGACGGTGTCGTAGGGGTCCTCGCCGTGGTCCATGCCACCGCCGGGCAGGGTCCACCGCCTGCTTCCGTCACCCGCGACCCAGCGGGCCAGCAGCATCCGCCCGTCCCGCACACATACGGCGTAGGCCGCCACCCTCAACTGCTTCGGCATGCCCAGACGTTACGGCACCAGGGCAGGGCAAGTCGCCTACGGCAGGGACGGGTTGGCCGGTGAGTATTCCGGCGGCGACCAGCGGATCGGGCTGGCGGCAGGCGTCTGCACGACCTCGGTGACGGTGAAGCCGACCGTGCGCTCCCCGTCGGCCGCGTACTCCGTGCGCGCCGTGCCCGTCAGTTGCAGCACCGTCCCCGACACCCAGTCCAGGAAGAGCAGCCCCGCCCGCGGATCCGTCTCCAGGTTGCCGAGGGTCAGGAACATGGAGTTGCCGGGGTAGTCGCGCCAGTGCAGCTCGTGCGGTGAAGTGACGTGGACGAAACCGGGGTTGCCGCCCCGGTGGCTGGCGTCGGCGCCGTGCGCGTGGACGGTGGCCAGGAAGAAGGTGTCGGCGGACTCGACGAACCGGCGCTGCCCGGCGGAGAGTCCGGCGGACCGGCGGGGCGTGCCGGGCGGACGCTCGGCCTTCTCGTACGACTCCCTCTTCTGCAGGTATTTCGGGCAGTTGGAGAAGACCTGGTCGGCCTCGACGGTGAAGCCGCGGGGGGTCGGGCGGGCCCGTCCGTTGAGGCGCATTCGGCGTCGGGTGCGCGGGTCGAGCGCGATCGTGCCGACGGAGGTGCCCGGGGTCGCGAGCGCCCGCGCCAGTGGGTCGCTCTCGCGCAGGCCGCCGCCCGTGACCGAGATCTGCCGGACGCCCGTCGCCCGCACGAACCCGGGCTCGCCGGTGAGCAGCGAGGCCCACACCGCTCCGCCCGCCGGGTCGGCCGCGCCCAGCACCAGCATCGGCTGGAGTTCGAGGAAGGCGGCGGCCACGGGGCGGATGCCCTGTCCGACGGATCGCCCCACATGGTCGGCGACCTCGCGCACACCCACCCGGTCCTGTACGGCCCGTGAGCCGAAGTGGTACGTCATGACGCGCCCCGCTCTCCCTGACCCCTAGAAGAAACCGCAGGTGGGGGCGGTGGCGGACGGCACCGGGGCCTCTTCCGCCCCGCTCGGCGCGTAGATCTCGAGCCGGGTGCCGTCGGGGTCGTGGAAGAAGACACCGCCGGACGCCGAACCCTCACGGTGGGCGACCACGCCCTCGTACGCGAAGTCGACGCCGTACTCGCGCAAGGCCGTCTCGTACTCCCTGACCTGGTCGAGCGAGTCCGCTTCGAGGGCGAGGTGGTGCAGGCCGGCGCGGGCCTTGTCGTACGGCCCCTGTGCCTGCTGCCAGAGGGTGAGCACCGGGCGGCCGTCGCCGGCGAGGGAGCCGAGGAACGCGTAGCGCCGTTCCTCCTCCTTGCCCTCGGCGATCACTCCGAAGCCGAGAACGTCGCGGTAGAAGGCGAGCGAGCGGTCAAGGTCGGTGACGTTCAGGCCGATGTGGCCGGTGCGCAAGGTCATGACGGTCCCGTCTGCCGTTGGCCGCCCCACAGAAGGGCTAACCGTTGTCATTGACATTAAGGGTTAGGGTGAAAGGCGTCAACCAGTGACCTACTCTTGAGCGGTTAGCACTGATGGGAGCCCCTCATGTCCACCACCGCCGATCCGCGTCCGCTCACCGGGGAGCCGGTCTCGCTCGACCTGCTCAACACCCGCTGGAACCGCGAGGGAGTGACGCGGGACCTGCTGACGGACACCGAGGGCCTGGCGGTCTGGCTGGCGGCGAACGGACTGGACTTCCCGGCCGACGACGCCGTACTGCTGCACGTACGGGAAGCCCGCGACGCCCTGCGCTCGGCCGTCGACGGCACCCTGGAGGAAGCCGCCGCCCGGATCGACGCCGTCCTCGCGCACGGCCGCGTCCGCGTGACACTGACCGGCCAAGGACCCGGCGAGGAGGCGGAGTTCGGCGACCCCTCCTGGGGACCCGCCTGGCTCGCCGCCCGCGACTACCTCGGACTGCTCGCCACCGCCCCCGACCGCATCCGCCGCTGCGCCCACGACACCTGCATCCTGCATTTCTTCGACACCTCGCGGAACGGCACCCGCCGCTGGTGCTCGATGGCGGCCTGCGGTAACCGCGCGAAGGCGTCCCGCCACTACGCGCGCACACGGGAGGCCTGAGCGGCCGGGAGCGGGCGCCGGGCGACCGGGGATTGATTGACCTTGCTTGTCAATGTCCTGTCATAGTGCGCTTTGACCGTCATGGCGTATGGCGGAAGTACGCCATGGCTCCATCCCGCCCCGGTCAACTCTCCCCAAACAACTGCCCCTTAGGTAAAGCTGAGCGGTCATCCGGGTTCACATACCGGACTGATGTGATCGCGTCCCGTGGGAACGTCGGGACCGGTCACTCCACGCTCGTTCCTTTACCTACAAGGGATGCTGATGACCGATCCTCAGCGCGCACCGATATCGGGCGCGAGACGCGTGGCCCGCATCGCCGTGGCCGCGGGCCTGGTGGCCGCGCTCTCCGCGGCCGGGCCGATACCCATGGCCTTCTCCGCGGACCACGCACCCGCCACGCCCGACCCGGGCACCAAGTCCGCGAGCGCCAAGCTCGGTTCGGACGACGCGGACCTTCTCGCCGAGGCCAAGGCCGACGGCGCCAAGAACGTCACGATGATGATCGCCACCGCTCCCGGGCAGACCGAGCAGGTCGCCCAGGAGATGGACGCGGTCAAGGGCGGCTCCGTCGGCCAGACGTACGACAAGGTCGGTTACGTCCGGGCCACCGTCCCGACCGCCAAGGCCGACGCGGCCATCGCCGCCGCCACCAAGCTGACCTCGGTGCACGGCATCGACCTGCGCCAGGACATCGCGCTCGACGACCCGACGCCGAGCGCCGACACGGTCAAGGGCGCCTCTTCGAAGGCCACGAAGACCTACGCCGCGCCCGACAAGAACACCCCAGCCGAGAACCCCTACAACCCGTCCTTCGAGACGGGCGCCGTCGACTTCGTGAAGAAGAACCCGAAGGCGGACGGCCGGGGCGTCACCATCGGCATCCTCGACTCCGGTGTGGACCTGAGCCACCCGGCGCTGCAGAAGACCACCACCGGCGAGCGCAAGATCGTCGACTGGGTCACCTCGACCGACCCGATCCTCGACAACGACCTGAGCTGGCGGCCCATGGTCAGCGCGGTCTCCGGCCCCGCCTTCAGCTACGGCGGCCAGAGCTGGACGTCCCCGGCGGGCTCGTACGAGATCAGCACGTTCAAGGAGTCCGCGACCGCGGGCGGCGACGCCGCGGGCGACGTGAACCGTGACGGCGACACCACCGACTCGTGGGGCGTCCTGTACGACCCGGCGGCCGGCACCGTCACCGTCGACGTGAACAACAACCACGACTTCAGCGACGACACCGCGATGAAGCCGTACAAGGACGGCTACCAGATCGGTCACTTCGGGACCGACAACCCGGCCACCGACGTCGTCGAGAGCCAGCCGTTCGTCGTGCAGATCCGCAAGGACGTGCCGATGGACCCCTACGGGGGCACCTGGGTCGGCAAGAAGGCCGACTTCGTCAACATCGGTCTGATCGCGAGCGAGCACGGCACGCACGTCGCCGGCATCACCTCCGCGAACGGCCTGTTCGGCGGCAAGATGAACGGCGCCGCTCCCGGCGCGAAGATCGTCTCGTCGCGCGCCTGCGTGTTCGGCCCGAGCTGCACCAACGTCGCGCTCACCGAGGGCATGATCGACCTCGTCGTCAACCACGGCGTCGACATCGTGAACATGTCGATCGGCGGTCTGCCGGCCCTCAACGACGGCAACAACGCGCGCTCCGAGCTCTACACGCGTCTCATCGACACCTACGGTGTCCAGCTGGTGATCTCCGCGGGCAACTCCGGCCCCGGCGCCAACACCATCGGCGACCCCGGCCTGGCCGACAAGGTCATCTCGGTCGGCGCGTCCATCTCCAAGGACACCTGGGCCGCCAACTACGGCTCCGGCGTGGAGAAGAAGTACGCGATGATGCCGTTCTCCTCGCGCGGTCCGCGTGAGGACGGCGGCTTCACGCCGACGCTGACCGCGCCCGGCGCCGCGATCAACACCACGCAGACCTGGCTGCCGGGCTCCCCGGTCGCCCAGGCCGGCTACTCCCTGCCGGCCGGCTACTCGATGCTCCAGGGCACCTCGATGGCCTCCCCGCAGGCCGCCGGCGCGTCCGCGCTGCTGCTGAGCGCCGCCAAGCAGAAGGGCATCGCCCTGACGCCCGCCAAGCTGCGCACGGCCCTCACCTCGACCGCCCACCACATCAAGGGTGTGCAGGCGTACGAGGAGGGCGCGGGCCTCATCAACATCGTGGACGCGTGGAAGTCGATCAAGGACGACGTGACCGCCCACGACTACACCGTCAAGGCCCCGGTCGACACCGCGATCGACTACGCCCTGAAGACCCCGGGCTTCGGCACCGGCCTCTACGACCGCGAGGGCGGCCTCGAGGTCGGCGTGAAGAAGTCGTACGAGATCACCATCACGCGTACGTCCGGCCCGGACAAGGCGATCCGCCACGAGCTGCACTTCGAGAACAACGCCGGTGACACCTTCAGGATCGTCGGCTCCGACGAGGTCAAGCTCGAGCTGAACAAGCCGGTCACCGTCAAGGTCGCCGCGAAGGCCTCCTCGGCCGGCATCAAGAGCGCGATCCTCGAGGTCGACGACCCGCGGACCGAGGGCCTCGACAAGCAGATCCTGACGACGGTCGTGGTCTCCACGCCGCTCAAGTACAGCTACTCCGCGTCGAGTTCGGTGCAGCGCAACAGCACGCGGTCGTACTTCCTGACCGTGCCCGAGGGCGCGAAGGCGCTGGAGGTCGCGATCGGCGGGCTGAAGGACCTGAGCCAGACCCGGTTCATCTCCATCCACCCCTACGGTGTCCCGGTCGAGGACACCGGCACGCCGTACTGCTACAGCAACTACCCGAACACCAACGGCTGCAAGCCCGACGTGCGCTCGTACGCGGACCCGCAGCCCGGTGTCTGGGAGGTCGAGGTCGAGGCGCGCCGTACCTCGCCGCTGCTCGACAACCCGTACAAGCTGGAGGCCACCGTGCTCGGCGCGGCCTTCGACCCGGCCGTGGTGACGGTCCCCGAGGCCAAGGTCGGCACGCCGGTCACCGCCTCCTGGAAGGTGACGAACGGCTTCGCGGCGCTCGACGGCACCCTGAAGGGCGGCCCGCTCGGCTCCTCGAAGACGGCCCGGCCGACCATCGCGGGCGGCGCCACCCAGACCAGCACGGTCGACGTGCCGGCCGGCGCCGCGTCGCTCGACGTCGCCATCGGCAACGTCTCGGACACGGCCGCCGACCTGGACCTGACGGTGTACGACTCCGCCGGCAAGCAGGTCGCGCAGTCCGCGGACGGCGACTCGGAGGAGGCGGTCTCCATCCCCAACCCCGCCGCCGGTACGTACACCATCAAGGTCGTGGGCTACTCGGTCCCGTCGGGCTCGACCGCGTACGACTACCGTGACGTGTTCTTCTCCTCCGCGCTCGGCTCGGTCAAGGTCGACGAGTCGGCGCCGGTGAAGCTCGCCACGGGCGGTACGGCGACGGTCTCCGGCGAGGTCACCGCGGCCGCGCCGGCCCCCGAGGGACGCGAGTTCTTCGGCCGGGTCCAGCTGGTGAACGCCCGCGGCACGGCCGCCGGCCTCGGCAGCGTGAAGATCGAGAAGGTCACGCCGTAGCAACCGGCTGATCGATGGCAGGGGCGGGCGTCCGGGAACGGGCGCCCGCCCTTTTTCACGGGCACGTGCCTTTTTCACGGGCACGTGCCTTTTTCACGGGCACGTGCCTTCATCACGGGCACGTGAGAGTGCGGGACTCGGGCAGCGCCTTCACGATCCACGCGCGTTCGTCGGCGATGGCCTTCGCCCCCGTGGTCCAGCCGGTCGGTGTCGCCGGGTCGTCGTGGAGGGCGACGAGCACGCGCTCGCCCTCGCGCGGCCGGGGAGCCACCTCCGCCTCCAGTACGAGGACGACCTCGGCCTTCCCCTTCTCCGGCTTGTAGTAGCGGTCCACGTGGAGGGTGATCCGGTTCTCCGTGGTGCCGGGGAGCGGCTCGACGTGGGCGACCGTGCCCTCCGCGACGAGCCGGGCGCAGGCCAGACCAGGGGCGCTGAGCGAGGCCCCCCCGCCCGCGCTCCCGCTGTCGGCCGCCTTGGCCCCGCTGGTCTCCGACGCGCCTCCCCCGTTGTGCGCGAGGAGCCAGCCCATGCCGACGACCATCGCGGCCACGGTGGTCACGGCGAGGGTGCCCACGACGAGGGCTAGGGGACGGCGCCCGCGGTTCCTGGGGGCGCCTTCGGGGCGGCGGGTGCGCTTCCTGGGGGCCCGTACCGGGACCGGCTTCGTTTCCTCCGCACGGTCCGCCAACGCGTCCCCGATGACCGCCAACTGCTCCCGCAGCAGTGCCACATCGGCCACCGCCGACCGGTGCTCGGCCATGAACTCCGGGTCGTCGCCTGCCCCTTCGGGCAGAGCCTCGTCAGTGATCGCGGCCAACAGCGCGTCCACTCCCTCATACTCGGCCACGTCACACCACCTCGTCCTCGTGCAGGCGGGCGCGCAGAGCGCGGACCGCCGAGTGCAGCCTGCTCTTGACCGTGCCCTCCGGAATGCCGAGCTCCTCGGCGATCCCGCGCACGGACAGATCGGCGTAGAAGCGCAGGACGAGGACCTGGCGCTGGGCGTCGGGCAGCTCGTCCAGGCCCTGCGCCACGGCGAGCGAGAGCACGCTGGAGTCCTCGTCACGGGCGTCCGCGGGCTGCCGCAGCGAGGCCAGCCGCTCACCGAGCCGCTCCTGGCGCCGCTTGGCCCGGTGCCAGTCCATCGCCAGGTTCGAGGCGACGACCGCCGCCCACGCGGACACGTCACGCGGTGCCTCGTCCCCCTTCGCCGCGCGTTCCAGCAACCGCAGGCGGACCTGCTGCACCCCGTCCGGCAGGTCCGCCTGCGGTACGCCACCGAGCGCGAGCACCGCCCGCACCCGGCGTTCCTGGGCCGCGTCCAGGGGATCGTCCGCCCCCTGGGCACGGCGTGCCTTTCTGCGCAGCACTCCGCCCCTCCCCTCCCGCGTTTCCCCTACGACGCCGGTGCGGGCCAAAACGTTCGGCCGCACGCCAAAGAGTCGTACGTCACACCGGCCCGGGGGCCGCGAGGACGCCCACGCCGTACGGCTTGCGGTCCCCGACGGCCGACGGACGGTTTTCTTTCGGATGCCGAACGGATACCGAAGGGCGGACGCGTCCCATTCCTCGGGCGCCACGAGCAAAGGATTGGACACGCGGGCACGGGTCAGACGCATGATGGAAGCGCTGGACCACGTAAAACGCACGCTAAGGGAGTCGCCGTGAGGGTCGGAATCGTCGGAGCCACCGGTCAGGTCGGCACGGTCATGCGCAGGATCCTCGTCGAGCGGGAGTTCCCGGTCGAGGAGCTGCGGCTGTTCGCCTCGGCGCGTTCGGCCGGGACGGTGCTCGACGGTGTGACGGTGGAGGACGCGGCGACGGCGGACTACTCCGGCCTGGACATCGTGCTGTTCTCCGCGGGCGGCGCGACCTCCAAGGCGCTGGCCGAGAAGGTCGCCGCGCAGGGCGCGGTCGTGATCGACAACTCCTCGGCGTGGCGCAAGGACCCGCAGGTGCCTCTGGTGGTCTCCGAGGTGAACCCGCACGCGATCGCGGACCGCCCCAAGGGCATCATCGCCAACCCGAACTGCACGACGATGGCCGCGATGCCGGTCCTGAAGCCGCTGCACGAGGAAGCGGGGCTCGAGGCGCTGGTCGTCGCGACGTACCAGGCGGTGTCCGGTTCCGGCCTCGCGGGCGTGGCCGAGCTGCACGGCCAGGTACTGAAGGTCGCCGCGGACGCCGACAAGCTGACCCATGACGGCGGCGCGGTCGACTTCCCCGAGCCGGGGGTCTACAAGCGCCCCATCGCCTTCAACGTGCTCCCGCTCGCGGGGTCGATCGTCGACGACGGTCTGCACGAGACGGACGAGGAGCAGAAGCTCCGCAACGAGTCCCGCAAGATCCTGGAGATCCCCGCCCTCAAGGTCTCCGGCACCTGTGTCCGCGTCCCGGTGTTCAGCGGCCACTCCCTCCAGGTGAACGCCCGCTTCGCGCGTCCGCTGAGCGTGGAGCGCGCGACCGAGCTGCTGGCCGGCGCCCCGGGCGTCGCCCTCTCCGAGATCCCGAACCCGCTCGAGGCCGCCGGACAGGACGCGTCCTACGTGGGCCGCATCCGCACCGACGAGACGGCCGAGCACGGTCTCGCCCTGTTCGTCTCCAACGACAACCTCCGCAAGGGCGCCGCACTGAACGCGGTCCAGATCGCGGAGCTGGTGGCGGCGGAGCTCAAGGGCTGACACCCCTACCGCGTGCCCCGGGGGCGGTCACCGCACGGTGACCGCCCCTTCTCACGCCCGCCGCACCTCGTAGAGGAAGCACCCGTACTCCACGGCCCGTACGTGGACGAGCGCCACCTCGAGGTCGGCGAAGGCCTCCGCGAAGGCCTCGTCGAAGGCGTCGGGGTCCTCGACCAGACGGCCGCCCAGGATGTGGCCCTCGGCGGAGTAGCGGCGGACCGTGCGGTGGGCGCCCGGGAAGGGACGTCCGTGCGGGTCGGGGCCCGGGCAGTCGTCGGCGTGGACGAAGACCGGGCCCTGTTCGTCGTACGCGCCCGGGTCGACGCCTGTCCCGGCGGCCCAGCGGCGCAGCGGCGCGTAGGAGACGAGGGCGATCCGCTCCCCCGGTTCGCTGCGGCGCAGACAGCAGCGCAGCGGCGCCCCGCCCTCCTCGTCCGCGAAGGGAACCATCGGACGGCCCGCATCGTCAGCTGTGCGGAGATCCTTCAGGACCGCCGGGTCGATGGGACGTGCCGTGTATGTCGTCGCGTATGTCGTCATGTCCGTCGTCGCGTCCGTCGAGTGCGTCGTCGTGTGCGTCGTCATGTCTCCAGGCTCGCGCCCGCGCGTGCCTGGTACCGGCGGGAAACGGACATCGCATCCGTGCAGGTCCCATGGAAGGATGACGCAACCGTCACATAACGAGGAGATGACCGCGTGCCTGGCACAAACCTGACCCGCGAAGAGGCGCAGCAGCGGGCGAAGCTGCTCACCGTTGACTCGTACGAGATCGATCTCGACCTCTCGGGCGCGCAGGAGGGCGGCACCTACCGGTCCGTTACCACGGTGCGCTTCGACGTCGAGGAGAGCGGCTCGCAGACCTTCATCGACCTGGTGGCTCCCGCCGTTCACGAGGTGACCCTGAACGGGGACCCTCTCGACCCCGCCGAGGTCTTCAAGGACTCGCGGATCGAGCTTCCGGGGCTCCTGGAGGGCCGCAACGTCCTGCGTGTCGTGGCCGACTGCGCGTACACCAACAGCGGTGAGGGCCTGCACCGCTTCGTCGACCCCGTCGACCAGCAGGCCTACCTCTACACCCAGTTCGAGGTCCCGGACGCGCGCCGGGTGTTCGCGTCCTTCGAGCAGCCCGACCTGAAGGCCACCTTCCAGTTCACCGTGAAGGCGCCCTCCGGCTGGACCGTGATCTCCAACTCCCCGACGCCCGAGCCCAAGGACGACACCTGGGTCTTCGAGCCGACGCCGCGGATCTCCACGTACATCACCGCGCTGATCGTCGGGCCGTACCACTCCGTGCACAGCGTGTACGAGAAGGACGGGCAGAGCGTGCCGCTCGGCATCTACTGTCGGCCCTCGCTCGCCGAGTTCCTCGACTCGGACGCGATCTTCGAGGTCACCCGGCAGGGCTTCGAGTGGTTCCAGGAGAAGTTCGACTACGCCTACCCGTTCAAGAAGTACGACCAGCTCTTCGTGCCGGAGTTCAACGCCGGTGCGATGGAGAACGCGGGCGCGGTGACGATCCGCGACCAGTACGTGTTCCGGTCGAAGGTGACCGACGCCGCGTACGAGGTGCGGGCCGCCACGATCCTGCACGAGCTGGCCCACATGTGGTTCGGCGACCTGGTCACCATGGAGTGGTGGAACGACCTGTGGCTGAACGAGTCGTTCGCCACCTACGCCGAGGCGGCCTGCCAGGCCTACGCCCCCCAGTCGCGCTGGCCGCACTCCTGGACGACCTTCGCCAACTCCATGAAGACGTGGGCCTACCGGCAGGACCAGCTGCCCTCCACCCACCCGATCATGGCCGAGATCAACGACCTGGACGACGTCCTCGTCAACTTCGACGGCATCACGTACGCGAAGGGGGCGAGCGTCTTGAAGCAGCTCGTCGCGTACGTCGGCATGGACGAGTTCTTCAAGGGCGTGCAGGCGTACTTCAAGCGGCACGCCTACGGCAACACGCGCCTCAGCGATCTGCTGGGCGCCCTGGAGGAGACCTCCGGGCGCGACCTGAAGACCTGGTCGGAGAAGTGGCTCCAGACCGCCGGCATCAACATCCTGCGGCCGGAGGTCACGACCGACGCGAACGGGGTCATCACCTCCTTCGCGATCCGTCAGGAGGCTCCGGCGCTCCCGGAGGGCGCCAAGGGTGAGCCGACCCTCCGCCCGCACCGCATCGCGATCGGCCTCTACAACCTCGACGACGACAGCGGCAAACTGGTGCGCGACGAGCGTGTCGAGCTGGACGTCGACGGCGAGCTGACGGCCGTACCGGAGCTGGTCGGGAAGCGCCGCCCGGCGGTCTTCCTGCTCAACGACGACGACCTGTCGTACGCCAAGGTCCGCCTCGACGAGGACTCGCTCGCCTTCGTCACCGAGCACCTCGGCGACTTCGAGTCGTCCCTGCCCCGTGCCCTGTGCTGGGCCTCGGCCTGGGACATGACCCGCGACGGTGAGCTCGCCACCCGCGACTACCTGTCCCTGGTCCTGTCGGGCATCGGCAAGGAGTCCGACATCGGTGTCGTGCAGTCGCTGCAGCGCCAGGTGAAACTGGCGATCGAGCTGTACGCCGACCCGACGGCCCGCGAGGCACTGCTGACCCGCTGGACGGACGCGACGCTCGCGCACCTGCGCGCCGCCGAGCCCGGCAGCGACCACCAGCTCGCCTGGGCGCGTGCCTTCGCGGCGACCGCCCGCACGCCGGAGCAGCTGGACCTCCTGGAGGGCCTGCTGGAGGACCGGGAGACCGTCGAGGGCCTCGCCGTCGACACCGAGCTGCGCTGGGCGTTCGTCCAGCGGCTCGCGGCGGTCGGGCGCTACGACGAGGCGGAGATCGGCGCCGAGGCGGAGCGCGACAAGACGGCGGCCGGTGAGCGGCACGCGGAGACGGCCCGGGCCTCGCGTCCCACCGAGGAGGCGAAGGCGGAGGCCTGGTCCGCGGTCGTCGAGTCCGACAAGCTCCCGAACGCCGTGCAGGAAGCGGTGATCGGCGGCTTCGTGCAGACCGACCAGCGCGAACTGCTCGCCCTGTACACGGACAAGTACTTCTCCGTGGTGAAGGACATCTGGGACGCCCGTTCGCACGAGATCGCCCAGCAGATCGTGGTCGGTCTCTACCCGTCCGTCCAGGTCTCCGAGGAGACCCTCGCCAAGACGGACGCGTGGCTGGCCTCGGCCGAGCCCACCCCGGCCCTGCGGCGCCTGATCTCGGAGTCCCGCTCCGGGGTCGAGCGCGCGCTGAAGGCCCAGGCGGCGGACGCGGCGGCGGCGTCCGCGTAGTCGGTCGTACGTGAGTGGGGGGCTCCGGGCGTTGTGCCGGGGCCCCCTTTCGCATGGCTCGCGTGAGGGCGTGTGAGCGCGCGTGAGGTCCGGTCCGATGTCCATGAGCTCGCGCGCGGCGGGAAGTGGGCGATCCGAGGACGTGCCGGGGGCCGCGGCAGCTCACCGCGGGTGGGATACGGGGTTCCCCGCATGCCGTGCTCCGGTCAGGTGCCGTTCGCGTTGCTGTCCCCGGTGGTCTCCTTCTTGTCCAGCGGACGGATCACGATCTTGGCGGCCATGTGGCCCCCTCTCTGTGTGGGCTCCGCGGTGGCCTGGGTCCTGTCGTCGCATTGCCTGGGTCCTGCCCGGCGAAGCGGATCAGCCGCCGTTGCCTCCGCTGCTGTCGCCCGTGGTCTCCTTCTTGTCCAACGGGCGGATCACAATCTTGGTGGGCACCCCAACTCCTCTCGCCAATAGGGACGTTGAGCGTTGCGGGCGCGATCGCCGACCGCGTCTTGTCAAGGCTCGGCTCGGGGGACCAGAGTGTCAAGGCATGTACGTGTAACGGGAAGGGGTCCTGGTGACGGTGCCGGTCGACACGCTCCGCAGGCCCCGGATCAAGCCCGAGCACCGGCCGTACCGCACCATCGACGGCAACGTCCGCATCGGCAGCGTCATCCACGGCATCGGCGCCGAGATCGAGGACCCGCAGGGCTGGGTCTGGACGCTGGTCGAGACGATGGACGGAACGCGAGAGCCGTCGGCGGTGGTCGGCGAGGTGCTGCGGGCGCATCCCGAACTTCCCGACCTCACACCCGAGGACGCCCGGCAGGCGATGGCGGACCTGCTCGACGCCGGGTTCGTGGAGGACGCGGCGGCGCCCGTGCCGGTCTCCGAGCGGGAACGGCTGCGCTACAGCCGGGGTGTGCCGCTGCTGCGCTGGATGGACCTCGGCCCCCGGACGAGCCCCTGGGACGCCCAGCTCCGGCTGCGCCGGGCCCGGGTGCTGCTGGTCGGCGTCGGCGGCACGGGCGGGTACGCCGCGCAGAGCCTGGTCGCCTCCGGGGTCGGCCATCTGCACTGCGTGGACCCGGACGTGGTGGAGCTGTCCAACCTCAACCGCCAGCCCCTCTTCCGCGAGTCCGACCTCGGCCACCCGAAGGTGACGGCAGCGCTCGCCACCCTGCGGGCACTGAACTCGGACGTGACGGTGACCGGGGAGCGCCGGGAGATACGGCACCCGGCGGACCTGGCACAGCTGATACGGGCCGGGGCCCCCGAAGCCCCGAGCGAGCCGAAACAGGCCGGACCGTCCCGAGCCCCGAGCCAGCCGAAACAGGCCGGGACGCCCGAGGTCCCGTACCCGTCGCGGGACTCCTACGACCTTCTCGTCCTCGCCGCCGACCGTCCCGACGACATCCGCCGCTGGGCGAACCGTGTCTGTCTGGCCGCGGACCTGCCCTGGGTCGACGCCGGCTACCGCGGCCCCCTGGTGACGGCCGGGGTCCACGTCCCCGGCCGGGGTGCCTGCTGGGAGTGTCTGCGGGCCGGCGAGGTGGCCCGCCGCGAGCTGCGCCTGGCGCCCGGCCAGGACGACGAGGTCGCCTCCCCGCACCTGCCGTGGAACCCCGCGACCGCGGTCACCGCGGGCCTGTCCGGCGGACTGCTCGCCCACGCGGCCCTGGCCCTGCTGACCGGCGTCCCCGCCCTCGACCCGGGCTTCCGTTTCGGGATGAACCTGATGCTTCCGGGCGACCCGGTGCTGCAGAGATTCCCCCGGCGGCCCGACTGCCCGGCGTGCGGCGACAGACCCGCGAGCGGGGCGAGCGGCGCGGGCGGATCCGCCGGCGCGGCCGGGGAACACACGTGAACCACGTACGTCTGCACATCCTCGACTCCCGCCCCGACGGCGACGAGTGGATCGTCGGCCGGCTGGCGACAGGCCGGTTCGTCGCGCTGCCCGAGGTCGGCAAGCGGGCACTGGACCTGCTCGGGCAGGGGCTGAGCACCGCCGAGGTCGGAAAGCGGCTGCGGGAGACCACCGGCGACGACATCGACGTACCCGATTTCGTCGAGGCGCTGGTGGACCTCGGGTTCGTCGCCGAGGTGGACGGACGGGAAGTGCCCTCGCCACCCCCGCCGAAGCCGACGCTCGCCCGGATCAGGCCGCGCCATGTGCGCTGGGCGCTCAGCCCGGTCCTGCCCGTCCTCATCGCCCTGCTGATCACCACCACCCTGCTCACCCGCCCACCCGTTCCCCTCGGCTACCACACCCTCCTGTGGAGCCCGCACGGCAGCGCGGTGATCGCGCTCGGCGCGGGCTTCGGCTGGACGCTCCTGCTGGTCCACGAGTGCGCGCACCTGGTGACCGCCCGGGCGACCGGCGTGCCCGGCCGGATGCGCCTCGGCACGCGCCTGCAGTTCCTGGTCATGCAGACGGACATCAGCGGCATCGAACTCGCCCCGCGCCGCCACCGGTTGACCGCCTACCTCGCCGGGATCGCGACCAACCTCACTGTCGCCTCCCTGGCCGCCCTCGCCGCGGGCGCCACGCACGGCACCCCCCGCCGGATCCTGGCCGCGGTCGCCCTGCTCGCCCTGCTCCCCCTCCCCTTCCAGCTCATGGTCTTCATGCGTACGGACCTGTACTTCGTGCTCCAGGACCTGACGCGCTGCCGCGATCTGTACGGGGACGGGGTGGCGTACACGAAGTACGCGGCACGGCGGGCGCTGCGCCGTACCACCGCCCCGGATCCCAGCCTCGAACTCCCCGCCCACGAACGGCGGGCGGTGCGCGTGTACAGCGTGGTGCTCGTCGTCGGTACCACGCTGTGTCTCGCGTTCCTGGCGACCGTCACCCTGCCCGCGGACGTCACGCTGTTCGCCCGCGCGGTGGCGCACCTGGGCCCCGGCAACTCCGCCGCCGTGCGTCTCGACGCGACGGCCGTCGTGGTCGCGCTCGGCGGGGTGCATGTGCTGTGGGCCCGCACGTGGTGGCGCGACCGCCGCGGCCGTCGGTCGTCCTAGTAGGTCGTCCTGGCCGGTCGTCCTGGCCGGTCGTCCTGGCCGGTCGTCCTGGCCGGTCGTCCTGGCCGGTCGTCCTAGCCCGGGAACATCCCGCCGGTGACGTTGACGAAGGTGCCGGTGATACCGCCCGCGTGGTCGGAGGCGAGGAAGGCGGCGGTCGCGGCGATCTCGGGGAGAGTGGGGTTGCGGCGGGTCATGCGCATTCCGGCCAGGTTGGCGAGCAGTCCCTGGAGGGCGTTCTCGTCGAGGGCCATGCCGCTGTCGACCGCGGCGAGCTTCTCGCGGGTCAGCGTCTCGGGCACGCCGGCCGCCCACAGACCCACGGCCCGCACCCCGCGCGGCCCCAGTTCCATCGCCAGGTTCCGTACCAGCGTGTCGATCGCCGCGTCGGCCGGGCCCGTCCCGCCCATCATCGGACTGCCGTGCGCCGAACCGCTGTTGAGCGTGAGGACCACGCCGGAGCCCCGCTCGGCCATGCGGCGGGCGGCGGCGCGGGCGGTGACGACGTTGGCGCGGATACCGGTGACGACCGGGCGTACGAAGTCGTCGACGGGCATGTCGAGCAGCGAGGCGCCCTGCACATCACCCCGGGTGACGAGGTTGAAGGAGATGTCGACGGCGTCCAGCGACGCGATGTGCGCCTCGACCGCCGCCTCGTCGAGCGCGTCGACGACCGCCGTCACGGCGTGGCCGCCCTCCGCCTCGATGTCCTTGGCCACCGCGTCGAGCGTCGCCGCCGTACGCCCCACGAGGTGCACGTGGGCACCCTCGCGGGCGAAGGTACGGGCGACGGCGCCGCCGATGGATCCGCCGGCGCCGTAGATGACCGCGGTCTTGTCGGTGAGCAGCATGGTGAACCTCCGTGAGATGGGTCGTGGGCGCGGCCCGTACGAGTCGGCCGTACGAGTCGGTCATGCAGACGTACGCGCCGTCTCTCACTCATCGGTCGGCGGGCAGCCGCAGCGGCAGTCCGAACGCCGGGAAGAGATGCGGCTCGAAGGAGGTGATCTCCACGATCCGGTCGCCCTCGACACGGAGGACGTCGAGGACCTGCGCGCGGTAGACGGTCGTACCCGGGCGCCGGACGTACCCCCCGGCCGCGAGCTGCCCGTTGGCACGGGCGGGCAGGTGGCGCCAATGGCCGAGGAACATCGGGGAGGCGGGGTCGAGACTGACGGACAGGAACTCCACGAGCGCCTCGCGGCCGACGAACCAGAACGGGTTCGGCGGCATGGTGAGTGTGATGTCCTCGCTGAGCAGGGTGGCGACCTCGGTGAGGTCGAGGCGTTCGGCGGCGGCCATGTAGCGCGCCAGGATCTCGCGCTCGCGGACGTCCGCCTCCGCGGTCCAGTCGGCGCGCCGGCGGGGCAGGTGGTCGCGCAGGGTGGGCCGGGCCCGTTGCAGCGCGCTGTTGACCGAGGCGACGGTCATGTCCAGGGCCGCGGCGGTCTCCGCGGCGGCCAGCCCCAGGACGTCGCGCAGGACGAGGACGGCACGCTGGCGGGGCGGCAGATGCTGGATCGCGGCGAGGAAGACGAGCTCCATGGTCTCCCGGGAGACGGCGAGCGCGTCGGGCTGCTCCTCGGTGGAGGGCAGGTCGTCGTCGGGGTAGGGCTGGAGCCAGGTGATGCGGGCCGGGGGCTCGGCGGCGCCGTGGTTCATCCCGGGCAGCGGCTCGTACCGCTGCGGGCGGCGCGCCGTGCGCCGCTGGAAGTCCAGACAGGCGTTGGTGGCGATCCGGTACAGCCACGTCCGTACGCTCGCCCGCCCCGCGAACCCGTCCCGGGCCCGCCAGGCCCGCAGGAACGTCTCCTGCACGAGGTCCTCGGCATCGTCGTACGAGCCCGACATCCGGTAGCAGTGCACGCGCAGTTCGCGCCCGTACGACTCGACGAGCGCGGCGAAGTCGCTCTCCGCGAGGGCCACCTCCGTAACGGGACCTGCCGTGACGAGATCTGCCGCGCCGGACTCGTCCATGACGGGCTCCTCCGTGACGGGGGGCGCCGTGACGGGGGCCGCCGTGTCGCGGGCCATCCGGGCGATGCGCCGCAACCGTCCCACGGAGGTGGCCAGCTCGCTCACCCCGGAGTAGAAAACGGCGGGCGGCGCCGGAACCAGCTCACGGACCTGCCGCCCGACCTCCTCGATGAGCCCCTGGGCGGTGTCCGAGGGCGCCGCCCGCCGCTCCCGGTACGCCCTCTGCCGACAGGCGGCCGAGCAGTACACGGAACTCCGCCCCTTGCGCCCGGTCCGCCCGGCCAGCGGCTTCCCGCAGCCAGGACACACGTCGTCGACCACAGGAACCTCCGGGAATCCGGGAATTACGTCACGCGCGGACGACGTGACGTTATCGCCACTCCCCCAGCCCCGCAGCCGCCTCCCGCAAAGCCTCCAGCACCCGCCCCACCGCCGCGCCGTCCTCCGCCCCGCGCCGCACCGCCGCGACCACATGCCGTTGCGGGCGGTCACCGGCGGGGACCGCGTCCCCGGGGGCCCGACTACCGTCGCAAGGCGGGAACCGTCACGTCCATCGAATCTTTTCGACCATTCCTTTCAGGAGAACTGAACGATCCAGCCGGAGCCGGCCGTCCCCCACGCGGCCCGACCTGGCCGAGCACCGTCGCCCCGAACGCCAGCACCATCCCCGCCACCTGCACCGGCGTCAGCGCCTGCCCCAGCGCCGCCCAGCCGATGACGGCCGCGGTCAGCGGCGACAGCGGGCCGAGGAAGGTGACCTGGGTGGCGCTGAGCCGGCCGATGCCCCGGAACCAGAGCCAGTACGCCACCGCCGTGTTCGCCAGCGCGAGGTAGAGATATCCGCCGACCGCCCGGCCGTCCAGCGCGGGCGGCGCGCCCTCGACGAGGAGGGCGACCGGGACGATCAGCAGCCCGCCCGCCGTCAACTGCCAGGCGGTGAGCGCCAACGGACCGACCCCGTCCGGCCGGCCCCACCGCTTGGTGAGCACCGTGCCGGTGGACATCGACGCGGTCGCGGCGAGCGCCGCGAGGACGCCCACCGCGTCCAGCGCGCCCGCCGCCTTCAGTACGACGAGGCTGACACCGAGGGCCGCGGCGATACCGGTGAGGAGCGTCCGCAGGGTCGGGCGGTCGCCGAGCAGCAGCGCCGCGAGGCCCGCGACGAACAGCGGCCCGACCGAACCGACGACTGCCGCCATGCCGCCGGGCAGCCGGTACGCGGAGAGGAACAGCAGCGGA
The DNA here is from genome assembly GCF_044768965.1 of Streptomyces sp. NPDC090798. Classification (NCBI taxonomy): domain Bacteria; kingdom Bacillati; phylum Actinomycetota; class Actinomycetes; order Kitasatosporales; family Streptomycetaceae; genus Streptomyces; species Streptomyces sp. NPDC090798. The sequence goes on along the minus strand of NZ_JBIVXA010000001.1, from coordinate 465,807 downwards.
AAGAAGGCGCCGATGTTCAGCGCGCCCAGCACCGCCGCCTTCCCCCACCAGGTGCCGCGCGGCAGCACCCGGGCCAGCGCGAGGAGCAGCAGCCCGGCGGGCAGGGCTCTCATCACCCCGGTGAACAGGGGCCGGTCGGCGGGGAGGAACTCCGTGGTGACGGCGTAGGTGCTGCCCCAGGAGATGGGGGCCAGCGCGGTCAGGGCTATGAGGGCGGGACGGTTCGCGTTCGCGGCCATGGGGGCACCCGATTCCAAAGTAGGTCAGCGAAAAGTAGCTTAGAGCTAAGCAACTTTCTCGTCACCCACTTTTCCATCATCTACTTCTTCGTCATCTACTTCCTCGGCATCTACTTTCTTGCGGGCGATCGACCCCCCGGCGGATACTCGCCCCCATGAAGCCGCCCCAGGACCCCGTCGACGCGATCATCGAGCAGTGGGCCACCGTCCGGCCGGACCTCGACACCGCCGCGATGGAGGTCTTCGGCCGCGTCTTCCGGCTCGCCCGCACGATGGGCGACCGGATGGAGAAGGCGTACGCGCCCTTCGGGATCTCGCGCGGGGAGTTCGACGTGCTCGCGACCCTGCGCCGCTCGGACGCCCCGTACACCCTCTCGCCCCGGCAGCTCTCGGCGACGCTCATGCTCACCACCGGCGGAATGACCGGGCGCCTGGACAAGCTGGAACGCGCGGGGCTGCTACGGCGCTCCCCCGACCCGCACGACCGGCGCGGACTCCAGGTGACGCTCACGGACAAGGGGCTTCGGCTCATCGACGAGGCCGTCGGCGCGGGGCTCGCCGTCCAGACGGCGGCCCTGGCCCACCTCGACGAGCAACGAGCAGCTCAACTGGCCGACCTGTTGCGCGAGTTGCTGACGGGCACCGGCACCTAGAGCCTCGGACGGGCCGCCGAGGTCGGCCCGGCAGGGCCTCAGCTCGCCGTGGCGACCCGGGTCGACCTGACGCGTATCACGGTGAGCCTGCCCAGGACCTGAGCCAGTGCCATCAGCAGCAGCGCGGCGGTCCAGGCGGCGGAACCGGTGATCAGGTTGTCCTGGCTGAACCGGGCCACGCTCCCGGAACCGCCATGACTGGCCCAGTACTCGAATCCGGCGCGCGAGGCCATGCCGACGATCCACAGGAGCGCGGCGAGTATCCCGGCGCGGGCGAACGCGGTGCCGTCCGAGGCGCGGCTCAGCCGGGTGGACGCACCGCAGGTGATACCCAGGACCGCGCCGACGACGACACCGACGACGTCGAGTCGGAGGTCGTGCCCCTGGGTCGGGAAGGACTTGAGGTAGTAGGCGGCCGCGGCGGCGACGGCCACGAGCGGCAGCAGCGTATTGTGCAGCGTCTGCCGGACGCCTCGGATCTGCGGGATCACGAGGAGGATGAGGGTCGCGGAGATCACGTAATCGGTCGTCGTCATGCCCATGAGCTTGCGCTTCACGACACGGAACCACCTCGGCTCCAGGGTGGAAACGAGGGTGGGTTTCCGACTCAACCCACGGGTTGAGATCCAGGGTCCGTCTTCAAAGATCATCAGATGATGGATCGTGGCCGGGGTCGCGGTCGCCCCGCTGGTCGTCGCAGTCGTGGTACACGTACTGGTCGATGTCCAACGACGCCCCGGCCTCGGCCAGCCAGGCCAGCAGGGCCGAGCCCAGGAAGATGCCCTTCTGCCGCGGGTCCTCGGGATCGGAGAGCTCCTGGACGACCACCAGGGAGACATCGGCGGCCCCGGAGCCGGCCAGCCGCCCCAGGGCCGCGGCGAACTCCATCTCCCAGCCGAGGACCACCGGTTCGAGATCCTCCGGCCGCCCGGACCCGCCCACGGCCCAGACATGCCGGATCCAGGTCGCATGCGCGCGCGGCGGCGACTCGGGGCGCCTGCGGCCCTGCCGATCGCGGTCGCTTCGCGGGCCCGGTCCCCAGCCGCGCGGAGATCTCCTCCGGTTGCGGGGACTCGCTGACCACCCTCAGGTACATCCGGAACGCGCTCACGGCCGGTACGTGCGATTCGTCGGAACCAAGAGAGCTGCTTCTCCTCAATCTTGACCAGGGAGCCGCGGCCGATGGCCGCAGCGTCGGGTTCTCTCCGCGGATGCAACCACACGCCGCGTCGTGGCCGAGTACGTCGCTCCGGACCCCGGTTCCCTCGGGGCGGGGAGCATGTCACCGGAGTTGGGGTCGCGGGCGTCGGCCCCCCCCCGGAAGACGGACCCTGATCGAAGACGGACCCTGGCCGAAGGCGGGTCCTAGTCACCCAGCGCCGCCGCCAACGCCGTCTCGACGGCCGCCGCGTCGGGGGATTCGGCGGCCCACGCCACGTATCCGTCGGGCCGCACCAGCAGTGTCGTACGCCGGTCGCTCGCCCAGCTCTCCACGGTGAGACGGTCCTTGCGGCCTTGGAGGTCGTCCGGGCCGTACGCCCGGGCGGCCGCCGTCGGTGCGACGAGGACGAACCGGCCGCCGCGCAGGGCCTCGTAGAGGCGGCCGGCCTTCAGGGCGACATCGGGGACGCGGGTGCCGACGAGGGCGTGGGAGCCGCGCGGGGCCCGGTAGGCGAAGCCGATGCCGGTGATCTGGCCCGCTGCCTTCCGGCCCATGGGGCCGACGCCGTTGAGGACGGTCGTGAACGCGGAGCGCAGCGCCATCGTCCAGGGGTGCTTGGCCATCGCGAGCCGGACGATCCCGCCGCTGCTGCGCAGCACCGCCTTGCCGACCGGGTGGCGCTCGGCCTGGTAGGTGTCCAACAGGTCCGTGTCCGCGTGGCCGTTGACGACCAGCGCGAGCTTCCAGCTGAGGTTCGCCGCGTCCTGGAGGCCGGTGTTCATGCCCTGCCCGCCGGCCGGGGTGTGGACGTGGGCGGCGTCACCGGCGAGGAAGACCCGGCCGACCCGGTAGGCGGGTGCCTGGCGCTCGTCGCTGTGGAAGCGGGACATCCAGCGGGCGTCGTGCATGCCGTAGTCACGGCCGAGGGAGAGCCGGACGATCTCCTTGACCTCGTCGAGTTCGAGCGGCGCGCTGTCGGGGACGTCGCGGTCACGGTGCCAGCCGATCACACGGTAGTAGCCGTCGCCGAAGGGCACCATGAAGGCGAAGGCGTCGCCGACGGCGTTGGCGGTGAGGATCGACTCCGGCTCCTCGGCGAGCAGGACGTCGGCGAGGACGACGGACCGGATGACCGACTTCCCGGGGAACGGCAGCCCCACCGCCTCACGCACCGCGCTGCGCATCCCGTCCGCCCCGACGACGTACGCGGCCGCCAGCTCCCCCGCTTCCCCGTCCGCGCCCCGGAGTTCGAGCGTGACGCCCGCCGCGTCCTGGCGCAGTCCGGTCACCTCGGTCTCGTACACGAACCGCACCCCGGCCTCGACCGCCCGCCGCTCCAACACCTTCTCCACCTCGTACTGCGGGATCACGAGCAGGTGGTTGAAGCGGGAGGGGAGCGTGTCGAGGGCGACGGAGAGCCGGCCGAAGAGGCGGATGCGGTCGACGGTCCGGCCGTGCCCCTCCAGCTCGTCGGCGAGACCGCGGGCGTCGAGCTGCTCCAGGCTACGGGCGTGCAGGACGAAGGCGCGGGAGAGGTTGCTGATCTTGTGCGGGCGCTTCTCGACGAGGGTGACGGGGACTCCGGCGGTGGCGAGGTCCCCGGCCAGCAGGAGGCCGGTGGGACCGGCGCCGACGACGATCACACTCCGGGACGCGGTGGTGCCTTTCACCTTGCCGTTCGTCCTGCCGTTCATGGCGGCCTCCTGATGCCAACACCCGTTGGTCAACGTTTGCTGGTCAACGTTTGTTGGCCAACGCTTGTTTACCAACATAGAGAGACCACTCTGGACTGTCAACAGTTGTTGGCCTACGGTTGTTGGCATGCCCGACATGGAACTCCCCGCACCCGCCCAGTCCCCCGCGGCCCGCCGCTCGGACACCACCCGCACCGCCATCCTCACCGCCGCGCGCGAACGCTTCGCCGCCGACGGATACGAGCGCGCCACGATCCGCGCGATCGCCAAGGACGCGCGGATCGATCCGTCGATGGTGATGCGGTACTACGGCTCGAAGGAAGGACTGTTCGCCGCGGTCCTCGACGTCGACCTGCGGCTGCCGGGCCCGGACGGGCTGGACCCGCACGAGGTGGGCCGCGTCCTGGTGGGCCACTTTCTCGACCTCTGGGAGGAGAACGAGGTCCTCACCGTGCTGCTCCGGGTCGGCGTGACCAATCCGGACGGTGCCGAGCGCATGCAGGGCATCTTCCGGGACCAGCTCATGCCGGTCGCGCTGCGCGTGTGCCCCGACCCGGAGCAGGCACCGGCACGGGCCGCGCTGACCGCCTCACAGGTGCTGGGCATGGCGCTGGCCCGCTACGTCCTGCGGTTCCCGCCCGCCGTCGCGCTGCCCCGCGAGGAGGTCGTGGCGTGGCTGGCACCGACGGTGCAGCGGTATCTCACGGCGCCGCATCCGTGACGGGCCCCGAAGAGGCTCCCCCGGAAGCACGCCGAGGGACTCCGAAAACACGTCGAGGGAGTCCCCGCACCCGGTGGGTGCGCGGACTCCCTCGATCGAGAAGGATCCAGACCTCGGCGCGCTGCCGAGGCTCCGGGAAGCGAGCCGGAATCAGCTCCGCTTCGGCTGCTTGTCGGACTTGTCCAGGACCATCACGAGACCCGCGATGACCAGGAACAGGACGATCGGCGTCGCGACGTAGAGGCCGAGCGTCTGGATCACGCTCAGGCCCGTGCCGGGGTCGTCACCGTCGTCTCGGGTCAGCGCGAGCGCGGGGGACGACATGAGCAGCATCATCAGCGTCGTACCGGAAGCCAGGGCGCCGGCGCGCAGGGCGTTCTTCTTGTCCACGGTGCAAACGTAGCGAACACCTGAATGAGTCGCGCGCCCGGGGTGCCGTACGGAGATCTCACCCCGGCCCGCACGCCCGGCTCACACGCCTCCGTCACGCCCCCGCAGCACCTCGATCAGCGCGTACAGCCGGGGCGAGGCCGCCAGCTCCTCCAGGGTCACCGGGCGGCCGTCCGCGTCGGCGATGGGCAGCCGCCAGTTCGGGTACTGGTCCCACGTGCCCGGCAGGTTCTGCGGTCGCCGGTCCCCGACCGTGTCCGGGAGCCACACGCCGATCATGCGGGCCGGAGTACGCAGCAGGAAGCGGTGCACCGCCTGGATCTCGGCCTCCTCCGACACCGCCGAACCCGCGTCGCCCGCCCCGTGCAGCAGCCCGAGGCGGGCGAGCAGCGCCAGCCACTCCCCCGTGTCCGCCGTGGCCGCGGTCCGCTCGTCTTCCAGTGAACCGGTGAGCAGGCCGAGCCGGTCTCGGAGTTCGACGTGGTCGCCGGTGAGCCGGGATGCGGTGGGCGGCAGATCGTGGGTGGTGGCGGTGGCCAGGCAGTCGGGGCGCCAGCGCTCGGGGGGCAGGGGCTTGCCGTCGCCGTCCCAGTCCCGCTCGAACCACAGCACCGAGGTGCCGAGCACCCCGCGCTCGTGCAGCGTCTCGCGCACGCCGGGCTCGACCGTGCCGAGGTCCTCGCCGATCACCAGGGCCCCGGCCCGCGAGGCCTCCAGGGTCAGGATCGCGAGCATCGCCTCGGCGTCGTAGCGGACGTACGTGCCCTCGGTGGGCGGCTGTCCCTGCGGCACCCACCAGAGCCGGAACAGGCCCATCACATGGTCGATGCGCAGGGCGCCCGCGTGCCGGAGGAGGGCGCGCAGGAGGCGGCGGTACGGGGCGTAGCCCGAGGCGGCGAGGCGGTCCGGGCGCCAGGGCGGCAGGCCCCAGTCCTGGCCGCGCGCGTTGAAGGCGTCCGGGGGCGCGCCGACGGACATGCCCGCCGCGAAGTACTCCTGTTGCGCCCAGGCGTCGGCTCCGCCGGGATGCACGCCGACCGCGAGGTCGTGCACGAGGCCCACCGCCATCCCGGCGTCGCGCGCGGAGCGCTGGGCGGTGGCGAGTTGGGCGTCGGTGAGCCAGGCGAGGCGGCTGTGGAAGTCGACGCGGTCCATCAACTCGCCGCGGGCGCGGGTGGTTTCGGGTGAGCGCGGGTCACGCAGGCCCACCGGCCACCGCTGCCACTCGGGGCCGTACGCCTCGGCGAGCGCGTACCAGGTGGCGTGGTCCTCCAGCGCCTCGCCCTCCTCGGCGAGGAAGTCGACGTAGGCGGCGCGTCGGCCGGGCCCGAGCGGTACTTGGCACACCAGTTCCAGCGCTTCGCGCTTGAGCTCCCACACGGCGTCGCGGTCGATCAACGCGCCCTTGTCGAGCACGGATGCGCGCAGTCGCTCGGCGCGCTCCAGCAGCACCCCGACCCGGCCCGGGTCGTCGACGTAGGCGAACTCGGGGATGTCCTCGACGCGCAGATGGACCGGGTCGGGGAAGCGGCGGGAGGAGGGCCGGTACGGGGAGGGGTCGGTGGGGGCGCCGGGTACGGCCGCGTGCAGGGGATTGACCTGCACGAATCCGGCGCCGAGCGCCCGGCCGGCCCAGGCGGTCAGTTCGGCGAGGTCGCCGAGGTCGCCCATGCCCCAGGAACGCCGGGAGAGGAGGGAGTAGAGCTGGACGAGGAGTCCGTACGTGCGTCCGGGCGGCGCGGGCAGCCGGGCGGGGGCGGCGACGAGGTGGGCCTCGGCGGTGCGGCCGTCGGGGGCGGTGGCGTGCAGGGTGTGGACGCCGGGCGGGAGCTGCTCGGCGGCGGCGCGGGTCTCGCCCTGTTCGGTGGTGATGCGCAGCCTGGTACCGGCCGGCAGTCCGGCGAGCGCGGCGGGCGGGCTGCCGCCCCAGCACACCACCGTCGGCGGCAGCAGCCGCTCCCGTGTCTCGGCCTCCCGGTCGGCGAGGGCCGTGCGGACGGCGTCCGGGGTGCTCGCGTCGACGCCGAGCGCCGCCAGGGCCGCGACGACCGCGGTGTCCGTGGCCGCGACCGTGCGGGCCGGGGAGGGGCTGTAGGAGGTGGCGACGCCGTGCAGTGCGGCCAGCCGAGCCAGCGGTGCGTGCGGGTCGGGAGGGCCGGCCGGCGGGGGGTCGGCGGGCGAGGGTTCCGCGGGCGGGCTGGGCGCCATCTATACCCCCGAGGTGTCCGTGGCGGCGCCGGTGGAGACGGGCTCGCTGGTCAGGTGCGCGGCGTCGGCCAGCGGCGGTTCGCTGGTCAGCGGCTCGGCGTCGGGGAGGGGAGGTTCGCTGGTCAGCGGCAGTTCGGCGGAGGTGCCCTCGGCGCTGAAGACGCACACGTGGGGCTCGACGGAGGGATCCGTCGGGCGTTTGGAGAGGGCCGAGAGCAGAAGGTGTGCCGATGCGGCCACGGGGGACTCCTTGTCGTCGTACGGCTGGAAGCGGGTTATCGCAGCTCTACCCAGCGGGCGCCGGGGCAGACGTACCAGGACGGACAAGGTGCGTTCGGTCACAGACCGTACCCGGCGCGGGGGCGCTCCGCACGGCGCGCGGACACGCGCGAGTGCCGGCGTGCGGGACGCGACGCGCGGGACGTGGCGTACGGAACGGCTCGGGACGGCTCGGGACGGCTCGGGACGGCTCGGGACGGCTCGGGACGGCTCGGGACTGCCGTGAAGCAATGTGCCGTGGTGTGAACCGATGGGCTCACGAAGGCCGATAGACAGGGTGTGAGACTGTTCCGCCCCATGGGGGGCCACCGGGAGGACGTGACGGACGCGGCGCTGCTGCGGGCCGTGGCGGACGGGGACTCGGCGGCGATGGCCGCGCTGTACGACCGGCACGCCGGGTGGCTGCACACACGGCTGACCCGGCGGTGCGACGATCCCGAGGTCGTGCGGGAGGTGTTGCAGGACACCTTCGTGGCCGTGTGGCGGTCGGCGGCCACGCACCGCGGCGCGGAGGCGGGCGGCTGGCTGTGGACGATCGCGGCGCGACGGCTCGTCGACGCGCAGCGGGTGCAGGAGCGGGCCGAGCGCGTCGAGTACGCGGCGCCCGTGCCCGCGCCCTCCGCCGAGGAGCGCGTGCTGACGGGCCTGGAGTACGGGGACGTGGGTACGGCCCTGGACCGCATCTCGCCCGAACTCCGCGAGGTGCTGCGGGCCACGGTCGTCGACGGGCTGACCACCCGCGAGACCGCCCGGCTGCTCGGTATCCCGGAGGGCACGGTCAAGACCCGGGCGAGGCGCGCCCGCGTGGAACTGCGCGCGGCGCTCGCGCACCTGAATCCGCCCTCGGCCCCGTTCCGGGACCCCTCGCTGCTGGGAGGCACGGCATGACCGGCTGGCACGCGTCCGACGAAGTCGTCGCCCGTTACTCGGACGGTTCCCTTCCGGAGACGGACGCGTGGTCCCTGGAGAAACACCTCGAAGGCTGCGGCACGTGCGCCGCGCGGGTCTCGCGCGCGGCCCGGGAGGGGGCGGCGGGGGTGGTGCTGGCAGAGGTGCGGGACTCGGTGCTGGCGGCAGTACTCGAATCGGCGCCGGCCCCCGCCGCCGTACCGACCGCACCCCCCGTACCAGGCGTACCGATCGCACTCCCCGTACCCGCCGCCTCTAGGCGCCCCCGAGCCGTCGGGGGGCGGCTCGGGCGGATCCTCTGGGCGGCCGGGCCCGCCCTGCGCGGGGCCTGGGCGGGGGCCGTCGCGCTGGTCGCCGTGGGGGCGCTCGCGCTCGCCTACGGGGGCGGGTTCGACGGCACACGGCCGTTGCTGCTGGCCGTGGCTCCGCTCGTGCCCCTGGTGGGGGTCGCCCTCTCGTACGGGCGGCACGCCGATCCACTGCACGAGATCGTCGCGACGTCGCCCTCCGGCGGCCTGCGGCTGGTGCTGATGCGGACGGCCGCCGTGCTCGCGGTGAGCGTGCCGCTGCTGACGGTGGCAGGGCTGCTGCTCCCCGCCACCGACCCGCGCCTGCCGCAGGCACCCGCGGCGGCCGCCTGGCTGCTGCCCGGGCTCGCCCTGACACTGGCCACGCTGGCGCTGTCCGGGTACGTGGGCTGCCGTACCGCCTCCGCGGTGGTCGGCGGCGGCTGGCTGCTCGCGCTCGCGGCGCCCCTCCTCACGGTCCCCGAGCCCGGCCTGACGGCCCGTCTCGCACAGCAGCTCTCCCTCTACTTCACCGGCGCCTCGCCCCAGTGGGGCTGGGCGGCCGCGTCCGCGCTCTGTGCCCTCCTCCTCGCCGCGCGCCGTTCCGCGTACGACCGTCTGGAGACGATGTGAACCCCCTTGGTATGCCCGGAACTTCGATGACGGACGACGGCGTGGGCACCGCGACCGCCTCCATACGAGTCTCGGGGCTGACCGTGCGACACCGCAGGACCACCGCGCTGGACGCCGTCGACCTGGACTTCGGTCCCGGCGTCCACGGTCTGCTCGGCCCCAACGGCGCGGGCAAGACCTCCCTCATCCGGGTCCTGGCGACGATCGCGGAGCCCACCGCGGGCCGGGTGCGGATGCTCGGCAACGACCTCCGTCACCGGCACAAGCGCAGTGCGGTCCGGCGCGAACTGGGGTATCTGCCGCAGGACTTCGGGTACTACCCGGGGTTCACAGTGCGGGAGTTCGTGGCCTACGTGGCCTGGCTGAAAGAGGTACCGGCCGCTGCCGCCCCGGCCGCGGTCGAGCACGCTGTCGCCCGGGTCGGGCTCGCCGACCGTATCGACGCGAAGGTCAAAACGCTGTCCGGCGGCATGATCCGGCGCGTCGGCATCGCCCAGGCCATCGTGAACGACCCCCGCGTCCTGCTCCTCGACGAACCCACCGCGGGTCTGGACCCCGAGCAGCGCGTGGAGTTCCGGGCGCTGCTGCGGGAGCTGGGCCGGACCGCCACGGTGATCGTCTCCACCCACCTGGTGGAGGACGTGGCCGCGGCCTGCACGGACGTCACCCTGATCGAGGCCGGCGACGTCGCCTACCGCGGGACACCCCAGGCCCTCGCCGCCATCGGCGCCGACGGCCACGAGTCCGACGGCAACGCGATCGAGCGCGGCTACACCACGGTCCTGCGCGGCCACCGCGCCTCGACGGGGGTCGCCCTGTGAACGTACGCATCCAGCCCGACGGGGAGCGCGCGCCGACCACGCACCCCCAGTCCGACGAAGAGCGCCCCCGGTCCCCGTTCCACGGAAGCCCCCGGATGAGCGCACCGACCCGGGAGGCGCCCGCCCGGAGGACGGGTTCCGCCCCCCACCCCCTTCGCGTCGAGTCCCTGCGCGGGTTCACCCCCTGGGCGGCCGGGGCACTGCTGCTCGCTCTCGCCTGGACGCTCGCCGCCACGTCGGCGCAGTGGCAGGGCAGTTGGGGTGTGACGACGGGCAAGCTGAGCACCGCGGCCGGCGTGATCGGCGTTCCGTTCGCGCTCGCGGCCGGCGCATGGCAGGGCGGACGGGAGCGGCGGCTGCGGATGACGGAACTGCGGGCCTCGACCGCTCGTACCCCGCTCGCCCAGCTCCTGACGGCCGCCCTGCCGCTCGCCTGCTGGCTGGCGGCGGCATATCTCGTGGCGGTGGCCGGTGCGCTGCTCGCCTGCGCGCCGTACGCGTCGGCGGGCGGCCCGGTTCCTACCGTCTTCGCCGGGGCCGCGCTCTCGATCGCCGCGTGCACGCTGCTCGGCCATGCGGCCGGGCGGCTGCTGCCCTGGCGGCTGACCGCTCCCGCGCTCGCGATCTGCGGATACGTCCTGTACGGCACCCTCGGCCTCTCGGAGTCGGGCTTCCACAACCTCGCCCCCGCCTACCTGAGCCTGGTCGGCGACGACGACGTCCCGGTCTGGTGGTATCCGCTCGTATCGGCCCTGTGGCCGGCCGGGCTCGCCGCCGCCGCGGCCGTGGCCCTTGTCGCGTACCGCCGTGCCACCGCGCTCCTGCCGCTCGCGGCCGCGCTCGGCGCCGCCGCCCTCCTGGTCCACACGGGCGACGGCATGCTGCGCGACAACCCGCTCGCCCACCGCCAGGTGTGCGACGAGTCCACCACCCCGCGTGTCTGCGTCAGTGCCGTCCATCCGGGCATGCTGCCGGAGGTGACCCATGTGCTGTCCGGTCTCACCGGCCGCCTGAACGGGGTGCAGAACCTGCCGGTCCGCTTCGAGGACCTGCCGCGCCGCCCGCACAAGGACGAGGCGGAACTGCCGATGCTCACCCCGATCGGCTGGTGGTCCGTCCGCGGCAAGGTGACCGATCCGGAGTGGTACGTCTGGCAGGCCGCCGTGGTACTGGTCCGCCCGGACTGCGAGAAGTCGCCGTCCGCACGCATCCGGGTCACCGACGAGGCCGTACTGCGCTGGCTGGCCCCGAATTCCGTACAGAAGGACATACGCGAGCGCTCCGCCGCCTCGGCCCGGCAGCGGGGTGACACGAAGGAACTCGCGAAGTTGCGTGCCGAGGACAAGGCGTACGCGCACCTCGCCGCCCTGACCGACGACGAGCGCCGCTCCCTGCTCAGCCGCTACTTCGCCACGGCCCACGACTGCGACCCGAACCCGAGCGAGGTCCCGTCCCTGTGAACTCCCCGCGCAGAGTCACCCCGCCGACCGCCCTCGCCCTGTACGCCCGCTCCCGCGCCATCCCGACCACCCTGGCCGCGTTCGCCTGCGCCGCCCTTCTCACCCTCTGGGTGGCGGGTCGCCCGGACGCCTTCCTCGACCCGTACCGCAGGGTCCCGCTGCTCTCCCTCGCACCGCTGCTGGCCTCGGCGGCGATCGGGCTGAGCCTCCACTCGTACGCGCGGGACCTGGACGACACCGCCGTACGCCCCTGGTGGCCGAGGCGCCTGGCTCATCTGCTGGTCCTCACCGCGCTCGCGGCGACGGTGCTCGCGCTCGCCGTACCGGGACAAGCGCAGGTGTTCGGTTCGGCGGGGATGGTCCGCAACACACTGGGCGCCGTCGGCATCACGGCGGCCGGGGCGGTTGTGTTCGGCGCCCGGGCGAGCTGGATGCCGACGATGCTGTACTTCAGCGCCGTGTACCTGTCGGCCGCCTCGCCGCGCATGAGCGGGGAGACAATCCTCACCTGGCCCATGCAGACGGGCCCACAGACCGGCGCCTGGGCCGCCGCCCTCGCACTCTACGTGCTGGGCGCGGCACTCTACGCGGTGCGCGGCGCCCGCCCCGAAAGGCCCCGCGGCTGACGCGGGGCCACGGGGCGGACCACCGGTACCGGGGCCGGGGGAACACAAAGGCCCGGATCGTCAGGCGGAAATGCCGTCGATCCGGGCCATCGCATCCTCCGCGCCGTACGGCTGCAGGTAGGGCAGCCAGCGCGGGTCCCTATGCCCCGTTCCGATGATGCGCCAGGCGAGCCCCGTCGGCGGGGCGGGTTTGTGGCGCAGGCGCCAGCCGATCTCGACCAGGTGGCGGTCGGCCTTGGTGTGGTTGCAGCGGCGGCATGACGCCACCACGTTGTCCCAGGCGTGCTGACCTCCGCGGGAGCGCGGGATGACGTGGTCGACGCTGGTTGCGACGCCACCGCAGTACATGCACCGGCCGCCGTCGCGGGCGAACAGTGCCCGACGGGTCAGCGGAACGGGCCCCCGGTAAGGGACCCGTACGAACCTCTTCAGCCGGACCACGCTGGGTGCGGGGACAGTAACGGTTGCACTGTGCATAAAGGCGCCGGATTCCTCGAGGCAGATGGCCTTGTTCTCGAGGACGAGGACGAGCGCGCGGCGGAGCGGTACGACGCCGAGTGGCTCGTACGACGCGTTGAGGACCAGGACATGCGGCACGGATGCCTCCTTGTACGCCGGCGGCGCGTGGCTCGCGCCGGGACGATCTGCAGTCAGTCTCCCCTCTTGCCTGGTGGAAGCGCCACCATGTCCCGGTAACGGGCTGGGAGTGTTTTCGACCACACCCTCTTTCATCCCCAGGTGAGTACGGTCTCTCCCCCGAACATTGCAACGATCCACACACGATGCCCCGTTAGTGTGGTGGTTCTGCCCGCCGCTGCCCTCACATGTCCCCGAGCCGCGGGCGGACCGCTACGCCCTGGAGGTACCTGCCGTGTTCTTGACCGCCCTGTTGGCTTCGGGGTCCACCCCGTCGCCGTCCCCCTCGGCGACGACGGACCCGACGACCGCCACGCTTCAGGACGCCCAGCAGAGCGCGACCAACGCCGCCAGCTGGGTCGAGCAGAACTGGTCCACGTGGCTGGCGATCGGTCTGCGCGTCCTGTTGATCCTGGTGATCGCAGGGGTACTGAGAGTGGTGGTGCGGCGGGCTATCACCAAGCTCATAGATCGCATGACCCGCACGGTCCAGGCGGTCGACGGCACGGCCCTGGGCGGCCTGCTGGTGAACGTCGAGCGCCGCAGGCAGCGCTCGCAGGCGATCGGCTCGGTCCTTCGCTCGGTCGCGTCCTTCCTGATCATGGGCACCGCCGCGCTGATGATTCTGGGCACGTTCCAGATCAACCTGGCCCCGCTGCTCGCCTCCGCCGGTGTCGCGGGTGTGGCGATCGGTTTCGGCGCCCGCAACCTGGTCACGGACTTCCTCTCCGGCGTCTTCATGATCCTCGAGGACCAGTACGGCGTCGGCGACACGATCGACGCGGGGGTCGCCTCCGGCGAGGTCATAGAGGTGGGCCTGCGCGTGACGAAGCTGCGCGGCGACAACGGCGAGATCTGGTACGTCCGCAACGGCGAGGTCAAGCGCATCGGCAACCTCTCCCAGGGCTGGGCCACGGCCGGCGTCGACGTCACGGTCCGCTCCTCGGAGGACCTGGACCACGTCCAGTCCGTCCTGAACGAGGTCGCCGAGGCGATGACCAAGGAAGAGCCCTGGAACGAGCGCCTGTGGGGCCCGATCGAGGTCCTCGGCCTGGACAGCGTCCTGCTCGACTCGATGGTCGTCCGCCTCTCGGCGAAGACCATGCCCGGCAAGTCCCTCTCCGTCGAACGCGAACTCCGCTGGCGCGTCAAGCGCGCCTTCGACGCCGCGGACATCCGCATCGTCGGGGGCGCCACGGTGCCCCCGGAGGAGGAGCCCATCGACCCGACCGCCGCGGTGGCGGCCCCGTCGGTCCTCGGCAACCCGGCCTCCCCCCAGTCGGAGGCGACCGCCCCCATCCCGGCCCCCGCCTCGGCTCCGTCGACCACGCCGAAGTAGGCCGCGGCCGTACGTGAGAGGGGCCGGCTCCCGGGTGTTCCGGGAGCCGCCCCTCGCCTGTACGACACCTTGACCGTCGTAACGGTTCAGCACGCTCGCTCGAGTGAACGCTCACGCCGTTCCCCAGGTCGTACGGCGTACCGGTGCTCCCCGATCCTTGAGACGGCTCCGTTCCTGGAGGGCTGAGGCAGCTCGCGGTGTGTCAGACAGCCGGGGTCGCCGGGCCGGCGTCCGGGAGTGCTCGTGGCTGAGCTGTCGTGGTACGGCGTCCGGTGCGTCCTACGCCATCGGTCGCCCTCCAGTTCAAGGCCAGGGGCGCCACCGCCTACAAGACGGTCAAGACGGTGACCTCCGGCTCCAAGGGCGCCCTGACCACCACGATCAAGGCCTCAGCCGACGGTTCGTACCGCTACAGCTTCGCGGGCACGACCACCACGGGTGCCGCGACCACGGGCGACTACGTCGACGTGAAGTAGACGGGCCCGAGGCAGTCCCCAGGCCTCATCCGGCCCCCGCAGCAGGCGGACTCGTTCGCTGCGGGGTGCGTTTCATACGCCCGCCGGGAACCAGCGGCACGAGCGCGCACCACTTGGCTGCCTCACTTCTCTTCGGCCCCTCCTTGAGGCCGCCGAAGAGGTCGCAGTCCATCGCGGCGTTGACGCCGAGGATGTCCTTGACGGTCTCGACCAGCACCTTGGCCGCCGAGCTGACCTGCTGCTGGGCCCGGGAGTGCTGGGCCTCGGCCTCCCCGACAGCCTGGGCCGCCTGGCCCACCTCTGAGCTGCCACCGGGGCAGTAGGGGTCGTTGGCGCTGGGGCACCAGGCTCCGTCGCCCCGGGCGTTGCCGTGGACGTCGTAGTTCATCGAACGGCCGTTGCGGCATTCGTACAGGCCGGAGGGATCGGACAGAGGGACGGGGGTGTCGCTCGCGTACGCGGACCCGTTTCCCCGGGCCACTTTCCGTTCTCGGGCGTGAGTTTGCCGCGAGGGGCACCGTAAGGATCGCCGCGCCGCTGGGTGACGGCGCCGCGGGTGGCGCCGACGGCCAGTTCGCCCGTACGCGGCGCGCCTTCCCTTCCGCGACCGCTCGCCGCGCCGGTTGAGCCGAGCTCGTCACGCCAAGCGCCAGTCATGGGATTGCACATCACACACCATGAACCCCAAGGAACTCCCACGAAACAGGCCCCCAAGAGATGACCGGTTCCACCACCCCATCCAGGTAACGAGTTGATTGCCCGACGGCGCCCGCCATTGACGGCCCCAGGGCCCGCGGCCTACCTTCCTCCCACCAATAGGAAACTTTCCTAACAATGATCTTGCAGTGGACTTCCCCGTGGCCACCCTGGGAAGCTGAGCGACTGGGCAGTTGAAAGGCAGGTGTCGACAAACATGGCAGGATCCGCCGGTACGCCGGGCACCCCGCGCGTCCTGCGCGCCATGAACGACCGCGCCGCCCTCGATCTGCTGCTCGCGCACGGACCGCTCTCACGGACCAGGATCGGGAAGCTGACCGGGCTGTCCAAGCCCACCGCCTCCCAGCTCCTCGCCCGGCTGGAGGCCGCCGGACTCGTGCTGGCCACCGGCACGAGCGAGGGGCGGCCCGGTCCCAACGCCCAGTTGTACGCAGTCGATCCGAGGGCCGCCCACGCGGCGGGCCTGGACGTCACGCCCGAGCGCATCCTCGCCGCCGTCGCCGATGTCACCGGCCGCACCGTGGGCGAGTACGAGCTGCCCACCCCGGGCCGGCGCCCCGCGCAGCCCGTCGTACGGCAGGTCACCGACGCCCTCGACGGCGCGGTGAAGGCGGCGGGGCTGGCCCGCGGCGACGTCCACCGGCTCGTCATCGGCACACCCGGCGCCTTCGACCCCAACACCGGCCGCCTGCGGTACGCCTCCCACCTGCCCGGCTGGCACTCCCCCAGCCTCCTCGACGAGCTCGCGGCCGCGCTGCCGATGCCCGTCGAGTACGAGAACGACGTCAACCTGGTGGCCATCGCCGAGCAGCGGCTCGGGGCGGCGCGGGGACACGAGGACTTCGTACTGCTGTGGAACGAGGGCGGCCTCGGCGCCGCCCTCGTCCTCGGCGGGCGGCTGCACCGCGGCTGGACCGGCGGCGCGGGCGAGGTCGGCTTCCTGCCCGTGCCCGGCGCACCCCTGGTACGCCAGGTAACCAAGGCCAACAGCGGTGGCTACCAGGAGCTGGCCGGCTCCCAGGCCATTCCCCAGCTCGCCCGCGAGCTGGGCATCCAGCCGGTGCCGACCGGGCCCTACGCCGAGGTCGCCGCCGCCCTCGTCGCACAGGCCGCCCGCATCAACGAGGGGCCACACCTGCGGCTCCTGGAGACGTACGCGACCGGTCTCGCCACCGGTCTCGCCTCACTCGTCTCCGTGCTCGACCCCGAACTCGTCGTGCTCAGCGGCGCCTCGCTCACCGCCGGCGGCGAACCACTGCGCACCCTGGTGCAGGCCGAGCTGGAGGAGCTGGCCGCCTCCCGACCGCGCCTCGTGGTCGGCGACGTACACGAACACCCCGTGCTGCGCGGCGCGTTGGAGAGCGCGCTGGCGGCCACCCGCGACGAGGTCTTCGACACCTCCCGCTGAGCCCCACCCCTCGACCGACTTCCCCGTCCCGCGAACCGTCCCGCGAACACCACCACCGCCGCCCTGCCCTAGGGAGACCCCGTCATGCCCGGAATATCCAGGAAAGTCGCCACTGCTCTCGCCGCTTCCGCCTCGCTCGCCCTCCTCACCACCGCCTGTACCGGCCAGTCGTCCTCGGGCGCGAGCGACGACGCCTCCAAGGACACGACGATCAACTTCTGGCACGCCTGGAGCGCGCCCGGAGAGATCGCGGGCGTGAAGGCCCTGGTCGCGGGCTTCGAGAAGACGCACCCCAACATCCACGTCAACATCGTCGCCAACGTGACCGACGACAAGATCAACCAGGCCCTGCGCTCCGGCGGTGACAAGGCTCCCGACGTGATCTCCTCGTTCACCACCAACAACGTGGGCAAGTTCTGTTCCTCCGGTGCGCTGGTCGATCTCAGCCCCTTCTTCAAGAAGGCGGGAATCGACCCGGCGACGACCTTCCCGAAGGCGATGAACGAGTACACCCAGTTCGACGGCAACCGCTGTACGGTGCCGCTGCTCGGTGACGCGTACGGCCTCTACTACAACAAGAACGAATTCAAGAAGGCCGGGATCGCCGGCCCCCCGAAGACCTGGTCCGAATTCGAGGCGGACGCGAAGAAGCTCACCGTCTCCCAGGGCGACTCCTACTCCCAGTTGGGCTTCATGCCGAACTACCACGGCTGGGAGTCCACCACCGAGCACTACTTCGGCCAGTTCTCCCCGACGTACTTCGACAGCAGCGGCAAGTCGAACCTCGCCAAGGACCCCGCGTTCACCGCCGGATTCACCCTCCAGAAGAAGCTCGTCGACGAACTCGGCGGCTACCAGAAGCTGGAGAAGTACCGCTCCAAGCTCGGTGACGAATGGGGCCCCAAGCACCCCTTCCACACCGGCCAGGTCGCCATGCAGCTGGACGGCGAATGGCGGCTCGGCATGGCCGAGGACGCCAAGCCGGACTTCGAGATCGGCGTCGCCCCGCTGCCCGTTCCCGACGACCAGGCCGACCAGTACGGCAAGGGCTACATCACCGGCACCATCGCGGGCATCGCGGCCACCAGCAAGAAGCAGAACGCGGCCTGGGAACTGGTCAAATACATGACCACGGACACGGACGCGGTGGTCGGTTTCGCCAACGCCATTCACAATGTGCCCTCCACACTGGCCGCGCTCAAGTCGCCGAAGCTGAAGTACGACCCGCGTTTCAAGACGTTCCTGGACATCGCGTCGAACCCGAACTCGACGACGACTCCCGCGTCCATCAACGGCGGCACCTACCTCGTGACGATCCAGCAGTTCGGATACGACTACGAGAGCGGCAAGGCGAAGGATCTGAAGGCGGGTCTGCAAAAGACCGCCGCGCAGATCGACACGGACATCGCGCAGGCGAAGTAGCAGACGGGCACGGACATGAGCACCGTCACACTGGCCTCGAAGCGGCGCCGATCGGCGCTGCGCACCCTCGCCTTCATGTCGCCGTGGCTGATCGGCTTCGCGGTCTTCTTCGCCTATCCGCTGATCTCGACCGTCTATTTCTCGTTCATGCACTACGACGGCTTCAAACCGCCGACGTGGAGCGGGACGAAGAACTGGACCTACGTCTTCGAGCACTACCCGCTGTTCTGGCCCGCGCTGCGCAACACCCTGTGGCTGGTGCTGGTCATGGTCACCCTGCGGGTCGTCTTCGGACTAGGCGTGGGCCTGCTGATCACGAAGATCAAGACGGGCACGGGTGTCTTCCGCACCCTCTTCTACCTCCCCTACCTCGCCCCGCCCGTCGCCGCGACGATGGCCTTCGCCTTCCTCCTCAACCCCGGTACGGGACCGGTCAACTCGGTCCTGGAGAAGGTCGGCATCCCGGCCCCCGGCTGGTTCAACGACCCCAGCTGGTCCAAGCCGGCCCTCACCCTGCTGGCCCTGTGGGGCATCGGCGACCTGATGGTCATCTTCATGGCCGCGCTGCTCGACGTACCGACGGAGCAGTACGAGGCGGCGGAGCTGGACGGCGCCTCGGCCTGGCAGCGGTTCCGGTACGTCACGCTGCCGAACATCTCGCCGATCGTGATGTTCTCCGTGGTCACCGGAGTGATCCAGACCATGCAGTACTACACCCAGCCACTGATCGCCGGGAAGGTCGCGTCGGGCGTCATCCAGGGCGCCGGTACGCAGTTCGAACCCGGCTACCCCGACAAGTCGACGCTCACCCTGCCGCAGCTCGTCTACAACCTCGGCTTCCAGCGCTTCGACTACGGCTCCGCCTGTGTGGTCGCGCTCGTGCTCTTCGCCCTGTCCATGGTGTTCACCGCGTTCCTGATGCGGCGCCGGGGCGGTCTCATCCAGGCAGGGGACTGACACCCATGACACAAGTACTCGACAAGCCCGTGGAGTTGCGGGCCCCGGTCTCGCCCGCCGAGCGCACCGCCCGCCGCAAGGCCCTCCTGGAGTGGGTCGCGATCCACTCCCTCGGCGTCGCCGCCGCCCTCTTCTTCGTCCTCCCCTTCGTCTTCGTCTTCCTGACCTCCCTGATGAGCGACTCGCAGGCACTCAGCCGCGATCTCATCCCGCACACCTGGGAGTGGGGCAACTACAAGAAGGTCTTCGACACCCCCGGCTTCCTCACCTGGTGGAAGAACACACTGCTGTACGCCGGTGCCGGTACCGCCTTGACGGTCGTGTCGTCGATCCCCGTCGCGTACGCCCTCGCCAAGTTCCGCTTCCGGGGCCGGAACCTGTCACTGATGCTGGTCATCTCGATGATGATGCTGCCGCCGCAGGTCGTCATCATCCCGATGTACCTCTTTTGGGCGAAACAACTGGACCTGTCCGGCACGCTGTGGCCGCTGATCATCCCGATGGCCTTCGGCGACGCGTTCTCCATCTTCCTGCTCCGCCAGTTCCTGATGACCATCCCGAACGAGTACCTCGACGCGGCGAAGGTCGACGGCTGCGGGGACCTGAGGACCCTGCTCAAGGTCGTCCTGCCGATGGCGAAGCCGGGGATCGCCGCCGTGGCCCTCTTCCAGTTCTTCTACGCCTGGAACGACTACTTCGGCCCGCAGATCTACGCCTCCGAGAACCCCGGCGCCTGGACCCTCTCCTACGGACTGGAGTCGTTCAAGGGCGCGCACCACACCGACTGGAACCTCACCATGGCCGCGACCGTGCTGGTCATGGCCCCCGTGATCCTCGTGTTCTTCTTCGCACAGAAGGCATTCGTCGAGGGCGTCACGCTCACCGGAGTGAAGGGTTGACACACATGAAACTCACCGTGGTCGGCGGAGGGTCGACCTACACACCCGAACTCATCGACGGCTTCGCCCGGTTGCGGGACACCCTGCCCGTCGAGGAACTGGTCCTCGTCGACCCGGCCGCCGACCGCCTCGAGCTGGTGGGCGGCCTGGCGCGACGCATCTTCGCCAAGCAGGAGCACCCCGGCCGGATCGTCACGACCTCCGACCTGGACGCGGGCGTCGAGGGCGCCGACGCGGTCCTGCTCCAGTTGCGCGTCGGCGGCCAGGCGGCCCGCGAGCAGGACGAGACCTGGCCCCTGGAGTGCGGGTGCATCGGCCAGGAGACGACGGGCGCGGGCGGTCTTGCGAAGGCGCTGCGCACGGTGCCGGTGGTGCTGGACATCGCGGAGCGCGTCCGCCGTACCAACCCCGACGCCTGGATCATCGACTTCACCAACCCGGTCGGGATCGTGACGCGCGCGCTGCTCCAGGCGGGCCACAGGACGGTCGGGCTGTGCAACGTGGCGATCGGCTTCCAGCGGAAGTTCGCCGGAATGCTCGGGGTCGCCCCCATGGACCTCCATCTGGACCACGTGGGCCTCAACCACCTCAGCTGGGAGACCGGGGTGCGCCTCGGCGGCCCCGAGGGCGAGAACGTCCTGCCGAAGCTGCTGGCCGAACACGGCGACACGATCGCCGACGACCTGCGCCTGCCGCGCACCCTCGTCGACCGTCTGGGCGTGGTCCCCTCCTACTACCTGCGCTACTTCTACGCGCACGACGAGGTCGTACGAGAGCTGCGGACGAAACCGTCACGGGCGGCGGAGGTCGCCGCGATGGAGCGGGAGTTGCTGAAGATGTACGGCGATCCGGCGCTCGACGAGAAGCCGGAGCTGCTCGCCAAGCGGGGCGGCGCGTACTACTCCGAGGCGGCCGTCGACCTCGCCGCCGCGCTGCTCGGCGGGGGCGGCAGCCCCTACCAGGTGGTCAACACCTACAACAAGGGCACCTTGCCCTTCCTCCCGGACGATGCCGTGATCGAGGTGCAGGCGGCCGTCGGTCCGCACGGCCCGACCCCACTGCCGGTCCTGCCGGTCGACCCCCTGTACGCGGGGCTGATGGCGGCCGTGACGTCCTATGAGGACCTGGCCCTGGAAGCCGCCCTGCGCGGCGGCCGCGACCGGGTCTTCCGGACCCTCCTCGCCCACCCCCTCATCGGCCAGTACGAGTACGCCGACGCCCTCACCGACCAACTGATCGCGCACAACCGGGAGCACCTCGCGTGGGCATGACGTCATCCGGACCCGGCGCCGGGACGGCCGCCGGATCCGACCCCGCGGGCATGGTCCTGGCCATCGACGCGGGGAACAGCAAGACCGACGTCGCGGTCGTGTCCTCGGACGGGCGGGTGATCGGGGCCGCGCGCGGCGGGGGATTCCGGCCGCCGACGGTCGGGGTCGCCACGGCCGTGGATGCCGTGGGCGAGGCCGTCGCCCGCGCCTTCGCCGAGGCGGGCGTCGACTCCGTGGCCCATGTCTCGGCCTGCCTCGCCAACGCCGATCTTCCCGTGGAGGAGGAACAGTTGGCGGCCGCGCTGCACGCGCGCGCGTGGGGCACGAGCGTGGAGGTGCGCAACGACACGTTCGCGATCCTGCGCGCCGGGATAGCGGAGCCGCGCGGGGTCGCCGTCGTGTGCGGCGCGGGTATCAACTGCGTCGGCATGCGCCCCGACGGCCGCACCGCCCGTTTCCCGGCGCTCGGCCGGATCTCCGGGGACTGGGGCGGGGGTTGGGGCCTGGCGGAGGAGGCCCTGTGGCACGCGGCCCGCGCGGAGGACTGCCGGGGCGGCCCCACGGCCCTGTCCCACACCCTCCCGGCCCACTTCGGTCTGTCCTCCATGTACGCCCTGATCGAGGCGCTGCACCTGGAGCACATCGAGCACGACCGCCGGCATGAACTGACACCGGTGCTGTTCGCGACGGCGGCGGAGGGCGACGAATGCGCTCGCGCTCTCGTGGACCGGCTCGCCGACGAGGTCGTCGCGATGGCCACGGTCGCTCTGACCCGGCTCGACCTCCTCGCCGAGGAGACCCCCGTCCTCCTGGGGGGCGGTGTCCTTGCCGCCCGCCATCCCCAACTCGACGACCGGATCCGCGAACTCCTGTCGGCCCGGGCCCCGAAGGCGGTTCCCCACGTGATCTCGTCCCGCCCCGTGCTGGGCGCCGCCCTCCTGGGCCTGGACCACGTCCACGCCCCCACCGAGGTCCACACCCGCGTACGGGCCTTCTACGAGGGGGGTTGAGCGTCAGCCCCCATCAAACGCCGGACAGCCCCAGACCTTTAGGGGCGCGGGGAACTGCGCGACCAGCCCCCACGCACCCGCACCCGAAAAGGCCACCCCTCGCACACACCCCGCGTACCGGCGCATTCGAAAGGGAACCGAACACACACCGGCCGCGTATTCATGGTCAGGGGGGCAGCGCGGAGCGCCGCGGTCGCGCTGCCGTCCGAACGGGCCACCGCTGTACGAAGGGTGGGCTGCAATCCGAACAAGATCGAGTCAAGGCCTGTGCGGATGTCAGTCCCGACGGCGATACTTGCGGCCGTGCACCTCTCTTCGTGCTCCCGCGCACGCGGGGAGGTGACCGACGGATGACCATGGGGGAGGTCAAGTGACACAGCCGCCGAAGGGCACGGCGCCACCGGGGCAGCCGGCCACGCCCACGATGCCGGCCGTCCCGCCGCAGTCCGGCGCGACAGCGGGCCAGTACGGCGTGACGGCGACAGCGACGGCGCCGCGGTCCGGGCCCCCCTCGCCACCGGGCAGACCCGCCACGCCCGACACCGCCCCCGCACGCCGCACCGCCTGGGCGGAGGGCGTGGACCGCCTGCGCGCCGCGGCGACGACGGAACCGGGCCGGCTGCGCCTCATCGGCGCCGTCCTCGCCCTCCTGGTCGTCGCGTTCGGCACGGTCACCGCCTGGCAGATGACGGAGCGTTCCAGCGCGGCGGACGACGTGCTGCACAGCAGCCAGCCGCTGAGCGCCGGCGCCGCGGACATCTACCGTTCGCTCGCGGACGCCAACACCGCGGCCTCCAGCGGCTTCCTCGCGGGCGGCCAGGAGAGCGCGGACACCCGCGACCGGTACGAGAAGGACATCCGGACGGCCGCGCAGGGGCTGATCACCGCCGCCGCCAACTCCGACCCGGGATCGCCGTCCACGGACACGATCGCCAAGCTCAACAAGCTGCTGCCGGAGTACAAGGGCCTGATCGAGCGGGCCCGCGCCAACAACCGGCAGGGCTATCCGCTCGGCGGCGCGTATCTGCGGTACGCGAACGAGAAGATGCAGCAGCAGATGCTCCCCGCGGCCGAGGAGCTCTACAAGCGGGAGAACGCCCGGCTGAGCGCCGACTACTCCGACGCGAAGCCCTACCCGTGGGCCGCGATCGGTCTCGGCGTCCTCGCGCTCGGCGGGCTCTTCTGGGCCCAGCGACGCCATTACCACCGTACGAACCGGGTGTTGAACCAGGGACTGGTCGCCGCCACGGCCGCCTCCGCGGTGGTGCTGCTCTGGCTGGTGGTCGGGCACAGCGTGGCCCGGGCCGGACTGAACTCCTCCTACGACCACGGGGTCCGCTCGCTGAACGTGCTGCACGACGCCCGGATCGCCTCCCTGAAGGCGCGGGGCAACGAGAACCTGACGCTGGTCAGCCGGGGCGCGGAGACCAAGCAGGTGTCCGCGACGGAGGTCATGGACCTCTACGACTACGACTTCCAGCAGGACATGAAGACCCTCACCAAGGGCCTGACGCTGGCCGAGGGCCTCGCCGACGACACGGCGGGCAAGAAGCCCGTCGAAGCCGCGACGGCCAACATGAAGGTCTGGAAGTCCCGCCACCAGGAGGCCCGCACGGCCGACGACGCGGGCGACTACCAGGGCGCTTTGAACAAGGTGATCGGCTCGGCGGCCGACAAGCCGACCGGTGAGTGCTTCGACGGCGTGGACACCAACCTCGCGGCGGCGCTGACGCACGAGGAGAGTGAGTTCAAGCAGGCGGCCGGCAACGGCCGGGACGCGATGAGCGGGCTCCCCGCGGGCGCGGCCGTCCTCGCGGTGCTGGCCGCGGCGGGCGCGCTGCTCGGCATCGGGCGCAGGCTTTCGGAGTACCGGTGAGAGGGGAAGCGGTGAAAGGGGGCATGGCGATGACTGCACGACGTCTGAGGGCGAGCCTGAAGGGCTGGGGCGGCGTGGGAGCGATGGCCCTCGCCCTGGTCGTCACCGCGGTCTTCGCCCTGCTGCTGCCGCTGAGCAGCGCCCACGGGGACGGCAGCACGGGCACCGGCGGCCAGGGCGTGGGCCAGGGCATCCAGGCGAGGGCCGACACGTGCACCGACCCACAGGACCAGAGCCCCGCCCCGTCCTCCGACGACAGCGGCAAGACGATCACGGCCATCAAGCAGCGCGGCTATCTGTCGGTCGGCGTCGACCAGAACAGCTACCGCTGGGGCTACCGCGATCCGAACAACACGGCGAAGAGCAGCGACCTGGAGGGCTTCGACATCGATCTCGCGCACGAGATCGCGAAGGACATCCTCGGCGACCCGAACGCCGTCCGCTTCCACGCCATCCCCACCAACCAGCGCATCCCCGCGATCAAGTCCGGTCAGGTCGACATGGTGGTGCGCACCATGACGATCACCTGCTCCCGCCTCAAGGACGTGGCCTTCTCCGCCCCCTACTTCCTGACCGGACAGCAGGTACTGGCCCCCAAGACCTCGGGCATCACGGGGTACGACAAGACGCTGGCGGGCCGGCGTATCTGCTCGGCGGCGGGCTCGACGGCGTACGACAGACTGTCGGCCGACAAGAAGGCGGGCACGCTCGCCTCCTCCGCGGACATCACCACCACGGTGCCCAACCAACTCGACTGCCTGGTACGGCTGCAGCTCGGTCAGGTCGACGCCGTGGTGACCGACGGCGCGCTCGCCGCCAGCCAGGCGGCGCAGGACCCGACGGTCGAGCTGAAGGGCAAGACCTTCACCGACGACTACTACGGCGTGGCGATGAAGTTGGGCGCCGACGATCTGGTACGCCGGGTCAACCAGGTGCTCGTGGACTACCGCAAGAGCGGCGGCTGGCAGGCCTCGTACACCAAGTGGCTGTCCGCGACCCTGAAGGCGGACTCCCCGTCGGCGACTCCGCCGACGGCGCACTACAAGTAACGGACACCGGGTAACGGCAGCGCGGACGACGCGGCCGGCGGGAACGCAAGCGACGGGCACGACCGAGAGCGAGAGGTGATCGATGGGCGTCACGGGACCCACCGGGCCGGTTATGGACCGGGACGAGGTGGACCGTGCGCTGGCGCGGCTCGGCGCGGAGCACGAGGCCATCGAGACCTCGCTCCTCGCCCTGCAGGACCACGCGGGCCGCAGACTCCTCGAAGGCGCCGAGCTCACGGGCACGACCAACGAGCGCTGGTCGACCGCGGACGCGTCGATCACGCTGCTGTGGGCGTACTTCGACGCGTACACGGACGCGCTGCGCTCCGCCCGCGACATCCGTTCCCGGCGGCGCTGGTCGAGCCGTGAGGACCTGGTCGAGCTGACCGAGCTGCTGCGCGGCGCGAGCATCACGGTCGCCGGCTCCACCACCGCCGCGGCGAACGCGCCGACACTCGCCGGCACCGGCAAGCTCAGCGAGCGGTTCTCGCTGGTCGCGCTGGTGGAGCGGATGAACGAGCTGTACGCGTCCTCGCTCGACATGGTCGTCGCAGCGGACGCCGTCTGGTCCGCGCTGCCCGCCCGGATCGATTTACTGGCCGCGGAGCTCCAGCGCACCCGCCAGCTCGCGCACTCCGTGGGCGTACGCCCCGGTGAGCACCCGGCGGGCGACGACCTGGAGCGGATCACCCGGACGCTGACCACCCTGCGTCAGCAGGTCGTCTCCGACCCGCTGGCCTTCTGGGTGCCCGCGAAGGGCAGTTCGGCGCCCGGCGGCGGGCGTCCCGACACGACGACGTACGACCGCGAGGCGCGCGCCCTGGAGGACGTGCGCCGGGAGATCGACGCGGTGCTCACCGTCCGCCAGGACGCGGAGGCCCGTCTCGTGCGGCTGCGGGACGTGCTCAGCCGCGCCGACCGCACGCTCGCGGAGGCGAGGAGCGCCCGCGGTGAGGTGCTGGCGAAGATCGCCGCGTCCGAGGTGCCGGCCGTCAGTGGGCCGCCGACGGTGCTGCAGGAGCAGTTGGCGACGGCCGCGGAGTACCGCAGACACGCCCAGTGGCACCGTCTCTCGCCCCTCCTGGAAGCGCTGGAGGAGAAGGCCGAGGACGAGCTGCTGCGCGCCCGCGAGTCGTTGACCGCGGTCACCGCGCCGCTGGCGGTCCGCGCGGAGCTGCGCGGCCGCCTCGACGCGTACAAGGCGAAAGTGGCCCGGCACGGCCTCGCGGAGGACCCGTTCCTCGTCGAGCGCTACGACGCGGCCCGGCGCATGCTGTGGAGCGCGCCCTGCGATCTGCGGGTGGCGGAGGAGGCGGTGCTGCGCTACCAGCGGGCCGCCGTCGATCTGCTCAGCCCGCGGGTGCCCGAACAGGGCGGGCCCACCGACCGTAGGGGGCCCCACGCGTGAGCGTTGAAGGTGATGCAGTGTGAGTGAGCAGCAGAAGTGCCAACGGCCCGGGTGCTCGGGGTCGTACGAGGACGTGGGCGGCGGCGAGCTGTACTGCGACACGTGCGGTCTGGCACCCGTCGTCGCGGGGAACGGCATGGTGGGCTCGCCCCCGACCGGACTCACCGCGGGCGGCAAGAGCTCGCGCGGCTCCGGCAGCAGCTCGCGGGCGAGTTCCCGCAGCTCCAGTTCCCGTACGTCCTCGCGCTCCTCCCAGTCGCGGCGCTCGGTCTCCGGACGCCTGTCGCGCTCGCTGTCCGGCAACGCGACCGGCCGCTCGGTGTCGGTGCGCAGCTCGGGCTCGACCGCCGCCTCAAGTGGCCGCGGCCGGCTCGGCGTCGGGCTTGTGCAGGTGCCGGACGTGCCGCGGCCCGACCCGCGCGCGATGGTGCTGGAGAACCCGGAGGTGCCCGAGCGGAAGCGGTTCTGCTCGCGCTCCGACTGCGGGGCGCCGGTGGGCCGTTCGCGCGGTGAGCGGGTGGGGCGCACCGAGGGGTTCTGCACCAAGTGCGGTCACCCGTACTCGTTCGTGCCGAAGCTGCACACGGGCGACATCGTGCACGGCCAGTACGAGGTGGTGGGCTGTCTCGCGCACGGCGGGCTCGGCTGGGTCTACCTCGCGGTCGACCGCGCGGTCTCCGACCGCTGGGTGGTCCTCAAGGGCCTGCTCGACACCGGCGACCAGGACGCGATGGCGGCGGCGATCTCCGAGCGGCGCTTCCTCGCGGAGATCGAGCACGCCAACATCGTGCGGATCTACAACTTCGTGGAGCACCTGGACCAGCGGACGGGTTCGCTGGACGGGTACATCGTCATGGAGTACGTCGGCGGCAAGTCGCTGAAGGAGATCGCCAACGGGCGCCGGACGGCGGACGGGAAGCGCGATCCGCTGCCGGTGGAGCAGGCCTGCGCGTACGGGATCGAGGCCCTGGAGGCGCTCGGCCATCTGCACAGCCGCAATCTGCTCTACTGCGACTTCAAGGTCGACAACGCGATCCAGACCGAGGACCAGCTCAAGCTGATCGACATGGGCGCGGTGCGCAGGATGGACGACGACGAGTCGGCCATCTACGGCACGGTGGGCTACCAGGCGCCGGAGGTGGCCGAGGTCGGTCCCTCGGTGGCGAGTGACCTCTACACGGTCGCCCGCACGCTGGCCGTGCTGACCTTCGACTTCCAGGGGTACACGAACGTCTTCGTGGACTCCCTGCCGGACCCGGACAACATCGAGGTCTTCCGGACGTACGAGTCCTTCTACCGGCTCCTGGTGCGCGCCACCGACCCCGATCCGGCACGCCGGTTCGCGTCCGCGCAGGAGATGGCGGAGCAGCTGACGGGTGTGCTCAGGGAGGTCGTGTCCCTCCAGACGGGGCGGGCGCGCCCGGCCCTGTCCACCCTGTTCGGGCCGGAGTTGAAGGTCACGGACACGGAGTTGTTCGGGAAGCTGGACGGAGACGTGTCACGGCTGGGGGCACGCGCGGTGCCGCTGCGGGGGAGAAAGCGCGCGCCCGCGCCACCCCCCGGCGCCAACGGAGCAGGGGTGAACGGCACCCCGCCGCTCCCCCTGGCCCCCGCTCCGGTCCCGGCCGCTCTGGTCAAGCCGCTGAACGCCGCGGCGACCGCGCTCGCGCTGCCGGTCCCCCGGGTCGACCCGGGTGACCCCAACGCCGGTTTCCTCGCGGGCCTGATGGCCTCGGCGCCCGCGGAGCTGATCACCGCGCTGCACGCGGCGCCCACCGGCTCTCTGGAGCTGCGCCTGCGCGAGCTGCGGGCCCGGCTGGAGATGGGCGAACTGGCCAGTGCGAGCAGGGCACTGGAGGCGCTGGAGGCGGACCACCCCGACGACTGGCGGGTGGTCTGGTACCGGGGCGTCGCGGCCCTGGCGAACGGGGAGCACGAGACCGCGGCGCTGTCCTTCGACGCGATCTACGACGCCTTCCCGGGCGAGCCCGCGCCGAAGCTGGCCCTCGGCCTGTGCGCGGAGGTGCTCGGGCAGCTGGACAACGCGGCCGAGTACTACCGCCTGGTGTGGACGACCGACCCCAGCTATGTCAGCTCGGCGTTCGGCCTGGCCCGCGTGCAGCTCGCGGCGGGCGACCGCCGCGGCTCCGTACGCACACTGGAGTCCGTACCGGAGTCGTCGATCCACTACACGGCGGCGCGGGTCGCGGCCGTGCGGGCGCGGCTGCGGCAGCGGCTGGCCGAGGAGGCGGCGGCAGCGGCGTTCCTGGACGATCTGACCGCCGCCGCGGGCCAGGTCGAGGCTCTGGACGGATACGGTCTGGACGCGGTGCGACGCGAGCAGTTGTCGACGGAAGTCCTTGGCTGCGCCCTGGACTGGGTACTCTCCGGTAGCCAGAGTTCCGCCCCGCACTCCGGCGGCGGACGGGTGCTGCTCGGCAGTGAGGTGGACGAGCGCGGTCTGCGTTTCGCACTGGAGCGTTCGTACCGCACGCTGGCCCGCCTCGCGCAGGGCGGCGAGGAGAGGATCGACCTGGTGGAACGTGCCAACCGTTACCGCCCCCGGACGTGGGTGTGATTGATGTCCCAGATGCCCCAGCCGACGGCCCTTTCGCGGTGCCCCAGTTGCGAGGAGCCCCTGGAGGCGGGTGACCGTTTCTGCGGTGCGTGCGGGTACGACCTGTCGGCGGTGCCCGAACCGCCCCAGGACCACCCCACGATCGCCATGAACGGCTCGTCGACACGCACCTCCGAGGCCGCCGCGTCCCTGGACTGGCCCCTCGCGCCGGAGCCGGCGAGCTCCGACACGCCCGCGCCGGTGCACCGGGCGACCGACATCCGGGGCACGGACTCGGGCGGCTCCGAACTCCCCCACCCGGACACGGAGTCCCCGGGGGCCCAGCGGCCGGGCGGCCACCCCTCGGGCGCACAGCCTGCGGGCGGGCAGCCTTCGGGCGTACGGTTCGACCGGCCCCCGGAGCCCGACGAGTACCCGCTCGCCCCGCCGGGCGAGGCCCCCGCCGGGCCCGTCGTCGATCCGCGGACCGCCGACCTCGGCGCACCCGTGACGCCCCCCGCGGGCACCAAACTGTGCGTCGCCTGCCGCTCCGGCCAGGTGGACAGCGACGGCTACTGCGAGAACTGCGGACACGCCCAGCCGCGCGAACGGGACCACATGGAGCAGGAGTTGGGTGCGGTGGCCGCGGTCAGTGACCGGGGTCTGCGCCACCATCGCAACGAGGACGCGTTCGCGATCTCCTCGACCGCGCTGCCGGACGGCTCCCCCGCGGTCGTCGCGATCGTCTGCGACGGGGTCTCCTCGGCGACCCGTCCCGACGAGGCCTCGCTCGCCGCGTCGCGGGCGGCGGCCGAGGCGCTGCTGACGGCGCTGCCGCTCGGCACCCACCCGCAGCAGGCCATGCACGAGGCGATCCTCGCGGCCTCCGAGGCCGTCAACTCGCTGGCCGAGGCGCCCCCCGCGCACGAGGAGCACGCCCCGCACCAGAACGCGCCCGCCTGCACCCTCGTCGGCGCCGTCGTCACCCCCGCCCTGCTCATCGTCGGCTGGGTCGGCGACAGCCGTGCCTACTGGGTCCCCGTCGACCGGAGTTCACCCCCCGCCCGGCTCACCGAGGACGACTCGTGGGCCGCGCAGATGGTCGCCGCGGGCCTGATGAGCGAGGCGCAGGCGTACGCCGACGAGCGCGCCCACGCCATCACGGGCTGGCTCGGCGCGGACGCGTACGAACTGGAGCCGCACACCGCTTCTTTCAAGCCGGACCGGCCGGGTGTGGTGGTGGTGTGCACCGACGGACTGTGGAACTACGCGGAGGCGGCCGAGGAGATGGCCGAGGTCGTGCCACTGGACGCCGCCGAAAGGCCCCTGCACAGCGCCCAGGTCCTGGTGGGTCACGCCCTGGACGGCGGGGGCCACGACAACGTAACAGTGGCCGTCGTGCCGTTCCCGGCCCCGCCGCAGGGGGCAGGATCGGCCTGAGGCCGCGAAAAGGCGCAATCCGTGCCCACGGGGACGGCCTCGGACCGGAGGGGACCGGTCCGCATACAGTCATCGCCTCCGTCAACCGCCGGAGGTCTTGAGGGGGACGAAGAAGGCATGGCCAATTTCTCGAAGTCGAACGTGCCACAGTTCTCGGTCGACGTGTACCAGAACGAGTACCTGCCCGAGGGCGGCCGCGAGGTCAACGCGATCGTCACGGTGAGCGCCACCGGCGGCGGCACCGTCGGAGGCGCGGTCGGCGCGCCCCACCTGTACGCGGCGGGCCGGGGCCCG
The DNA here is from genome assembly GCF_044768965.1 of Streptomyces sp. NPDC090798. Classification (NCBI taxonomy): domain Bacteria; kingdom Bacillati; phylum Actinomycetota; class Actinomycetes; order Kitasatosporales; family Streptomycetaceae; genus Streptomyces; species Streptomyces sp. NPDC090798. Next base: position 434,966 of record NZ_JBIVXA010000001.1, on the reverse strand, counting down.
GACGCCGCCGTGGCGATCATGGTCGACTGTTCCGGCTCGATGGACTACCCGCCGACCAAGATGCGGGGCGCCCGCGAGGCCACGGCCGCCGCGATCGACACCCTGCACGACGGCGTGCACTTCGCGGTGATCGGCGGCACACACGTCGCCAAGGAGGTCTATCCCGGCAACGGACGCCTCGCGGTGGCCGACGCGGCGACCCGCGGCCAGGCCAAGGAGGCACTGCGCAGGCTGAGCGCGGGCGGCGGTACGGCGATCGGCACCTGGCTGCGCCTCGCCGACCGGCTGCTGTCCTCGGCCGAGGTGTCGATCCGGCACGGCATCCTGCTCACCGACGGCCGCAACGAACACGAGTCGCCGCAGGACCTCAAGGCCGCCCTCGACTCCTGTGCCGGGCGTTTCACCTGTGACGCGCGTGGAGTGGGCACGGACTGGGAGGTCAAGGAGGTCACCGGGATCGCCTCGGCGCTGCTCGGCACCGCCGACATCGTCGCGGACCCGGCCGCCCTGTCCGCCGACTTCACACAGATGATGGAGACGGCCATGGGCAAGGAGGTCGCGGACGTCGCGCTGCGCCTGTGGACGCCCGTCGGCACCGAGATCAAGTTCGTCAAGCAAGTGGCCCCCACGGTCGAGGAGCTGACCGGCCGTCGCACCGGGGCGGGCCCGCGCGCCGGCGACTACCCCACCGGGTCCTGGGGCGACGAGTCCCGCGACTACCACGTGTGCGTCGAGGTCCCCTCGGCCGGAGTGGGCCAGGAGATGCTGGCCGCCCGGGTCTCGCTCGTCGTGCCGCAGGGCGACGGAAGCGTGCACAACCTCGGCGCCCAGGGGCTCGTCAAGGCGGTGTGGACCGACGACATGGTGGCCTCGACGAGGATCAACGCCCAGGTCGCACACTACACAGGTCAGGCGGAACTGGCGCAAGTCATCCAACAAGGTCTGGATCTGCGCAAATCGGGAGATGTCGACGGGGCAACGGCCAAGCTGGGCCGGGCCGTTCAGCTCGCGAGTGTGTCGGGCAACGCCGATACTGCGAAACTGCTTGCGAAGGTGGTGGACGTGGTCGACGCCGCGGCAGGTACTGTGCGATTGAAGGCAAGGGTCGAAGAGGCTGACGAAATGACCCTTGAGACACGGTCCACAAAGACTGTTCGTGTAAAGAAGTAGCGAGCCCGGTTCCCGCGGGGAACTGGAGAAATCCGGTCACAACGGCCGGAAAAGGAGAGGGGGAAGCGCCGACATGCCGACCTGCCCGAACGGACACCAGTCGGGTTCCGACGACTGGTGCGAGGTCTGCGGTCACCGCATGGCCGGTGCCGTGCCTCCGCCCCCTCCACCGCCGCCGCCCGGCGCCGGTTACGGCTATCCGCCGCCCGGCTCGCCCCCGCCCTCCGGTCCCGGGGGCCCCGGCGGCCCTGGCGCCCCCGGTGGGCGCCCGCACCTGTCCGCGGTGCCCAGTCCCGAGCCGGAGCTCTGCCCGCAGTGCCGTACGCCCCGTGAGGGCGGTGCGCCGTTCTGCGAGGAGTGCCGGTGGAACTTCCTGACGAACACGGCGACCTCGTACACCCCGGCGGCGCCGCGTCCGCAGTCGCCCGCGCCCGGAATGCCCAATCCGGCGCTGCGTTTCCAGCAGCCGCCGCAGGGGCAGCCGGGCGGTCCCGGCCCCGCGACCGGTCCCGGTCACGACCCGTTCGACTACCAGAGCTCCCGGCCCTCGCAGATGAACCGCCCCGCGGAACCGATTCCGCCCTACGGGCAGGATCCGTCGGGCTTCCGCGGCGACCCGTCCCGTCAGGGCGGTCCTTCCGGTCCGGGCGGTCCCGGCGGTCCTGGCGCTGGTCCCGGTGGCTTCGGGGGTCCTGGTCCTGGTCCCGGTCCCGGTGGCTTCGGTGCGGACCCGTCCCGTCAGGTTCCGCCGCCGCCCGGGCCCACGCCCCGCGGTCCCGGTGGACCCGGCGCCCCGCAGGCCTTCACCCAGCAGCCGTCCGCGCCCTCGTTCCCGCAGCCGGGCCCGCCCGGGCCCGGCGGTCCGCAGTCCGGGGGCCCGTCCTTCGGCGGCGGTGACGACGACTGGGTGATCTCCCCGCCGTCGGGCAACTCGCCAGGCGGGCCGGGTGGTCCCGGCGGCCGCCCCGGTGGTCCCGGCGGTCCCGGTATGGGTCAGGGCGGCGGCTACGGCTATCCGCAGCCCGGCGCGACCCAGGCCCCGCCCGGCCCCGGTCCCGACTACCAGCAGCAGCGGCAGCCGCTGTCCTGGAGCGCGACGATCGGTCCCGACCGCGAGTACTTCATGGCGATGATGCAGCGCTCCGGCCCCGAGGCCGCGGGCCTGAACCTGCCCGCGTACTCGCCGGAGCAGCAGCGCCCGCTCACCGGCAACCAGATGACGATCGGCCGCCGCCGGCACTCCACCGGCGACACCCCCGACATCGACCTGTCGGTGCCCCCGGAGGACCCGGGCGTCTCGCACCAGCACGCGGTCCTGGTCCAGCAGCCGGACGGCAGCTGGGCGGTCGTCGACCAGAACTCGACCAACGGCACCACGGTCAACGGCGGCGAGGAGCCGATCCAGCCCTTCGTGCCGGTCCCGCTCCAGGACGGGGACCAGGTGCACGTCGGCGCCTGGACGACGATCACCATCAGGCGAGGCTGACAGCGGAGGTCGCGGCAGGGGTCACGGCACGAGTCACGGCAGCGGCCAGGCGTACGGCCCCCCGGGGTCGTCCAGCCACGCCCAGGCGTCCGCGCCGTCGACCGTGACCCCGTACCGCTCGCGCACGGGCCGGTTCTCGCGCTCCCACAGCCCGTACGCCTCGTACGGGTCGAGGCCGGGCCCTGCCAGGGTCAGCAGGAACCGGAACAGCTCGTCGCCGCGGGTCCGGCGCGGCAGCTCGCGAAGGTCCTGCGGCTCCGACTCCTCGGGCCGGCTCTCGCCGCGCAGGGGCACGAAGTAGGCCGGCGTGTGCAGGAAGCGCCCCTCGGCATGCCCGGCGTCCCGGACGCGCAGCGCGATCAGGCCGGTGGCCAGCGGCGCCAGGATGCGGGCGCCGGGACGGCACTGCGCGAGCCACGGCCGCGGGATCGAGGTCAGCGTGCAGGTGGCGATGATCCGGTCGAACGGGGCGCGCTGGGGAACCCCGCGGGCGCCGTCCCCCGTCACGACGGTCGGGTGGTATCCGACGGTGGCCAGGTGCCGGCGCGCGGTCTCGGTGATCTCCGGGTCGAGGTCGACCGTGGTCACCAGGCGGTCGCCGAGACGGTGGGCGAGCAGCGCCGCGTTGTAGCCGGTGCCGGCACCGATCTCCAGGACGGCGTCCCCCTCCCGTACCTCCAGCGCGGTCAGCATCATCGCCATCAGCGACGGCTGGCTGCTGGAGGAGACCAGCTCGCCGTCGCGCACCCGGGTGGCCAGCGGGGCGTCCGCGTAGGCGCCGCGCACCCAGTGCTCACGGCCGGCCGGGTCGGGGTCCTCGCCCCACACCCGCTCGAAGCCGCCCACGGCACCGACGTAGTAGTACGGCACGAAGAGGTGGCGCGGGACCTCCTCGAACGCCGCCCGCCACACCGGGTCGGCGGCCCAGGCCCCACTCCGGTCGATCTCACGCACCAGGGCAGCCCGCGCCAGGGTGGCGAGGTTGTCGAGGTCGTGGTCGTGGTCGTGGTCGTGGTCGAGAGCGTGCGCGCTCATACCTCCACTGTGCGGCGGGACGGGCCGCGAGGCGAGTGCCGCACCCGCTGAGCCGCCAGGTCGCTGGGGGCGCTGGACCGCTGGTCCTAAGCCTTGCGTCCTCGGTCACCCGGTCTGAGACGATGGTGAGGTGAAAGAGATTCGGCGCGGCACGCTTCAGGAGCAGACCTTCTACGAGCAGGTCGGCGGCGAGGAGACCTTCCGGCGCCTCGTGCACCGTTTCTACGAGGGAGTGGCCGAGGACCCGCTGCTGCGGGCCATGTACCCCGAGGAGGACCTGGGCCCCGCCGAGGAGCGCTTCACGCTGTTCCTGATCCAGTACTGGGGCGGCCCGACGACGTATAGTGACAACCGCGGTCACCCCCGACTGCGGATGCGGCACGCCCCGTTCGCCGTCGACCAGGCGGCGCACGACGCCTGGCTGGCGCACATGCGGGTGGCCGTCGACGAGCTCGGCCTCTCCGAGGAGCACGAGCACACGCTGTGGAACTACCTGACGTACGCGGCGGCGTCGATGATCAACACGGCCGGCTGAGAGCGCCCCCGGGGGATCAGCGGACGCTGACGTCCAGTGCCCCGAGTCCCGCCCTGCGGACGGCGATCGATCCGTAGGGCGTACGCAGTCGCAGCCACGCTCCGGACGAGTACAGCCCCAACGGGCTCCCGCCCGGGTCGGCCTGACGCACCGGCAGCAGGAACCCGAGCGACTGCGCCGCGTGCGCGGCTCGTACCGGAAGGCCGGTGTCACCGATCGGCCGGGACCAGATCTCCCGTCCGATGCGGTCGAGTTCGGCGCGGGTACGGGCCTCGGGCGCCAACTCCCCCGTACGGGACCGGAATTCGGCGACCGCGGTGGCGACCATCGCGCGCACGGCATCGGGCCCGGGCAGTCCCGGCTCCGGCTGCCAGCCTCCGCGGGGCGGAAGGACCCCGGCCCACGGCGGCCCGGTGACGGCCCCGGGAACGCCGACGGTGGCCGCCGACTCGTCGATGGACTCCAGGAGTTCACCGGCGGAGACGGTCACGTCGAGTGTGACGTCGAGACCGTTCTCGTACGGCTTGGCGAGCCGCGCCGTACGGATCGCGAGGACCTCGAACGACGGCGGCCGGCCGAAGACCGCGAGTGCGGTGCCGGACGCCTGGAGGCGTACGGCGGCGGCGCGGTCGTAGTGGATCAGCCGGGCGAGGAAGGCGGCGAGGTCCGCCGCCTCCCCTTCGTCAGTGAGGTGCAGCGCGCTCACGGTCATGCCGCGACGGCCTCGTCCACGTCGTCCCGGTACGACTCCAGGAACTCGCGTTCCTCGGCCGTGATCCGGCGCGGGCGCTGCGTCTCGAAGTCGAACGGCACGATCACCGTCGAGGCCGTGACATAGACCTGGTCCGGATCCTTGACCTCGTAGGCGATCGTGAACGACGCGGCTCGTATCTGCGTCACCCACAGCTCGATGTCCACCGGCGTGTGCCGGTGGACCAGCTGTCGCTTGTAGTCGATCTCGTGGCGCGCTACCACGGACCCCTGCTTGAAGTCCTTCTCCGGGCGGAACAGGAAGTCGATACGGGCTTCCTCCAGGTAGCGGAGGAAAACCACGTTGTTGACGTGGCCGTACGCGTCCATGTCCGCCCAGCGCAGCGGGCAGCGGTAGATGTGCCGCAAGATCGATCAGCCCCGGGTCAGCTTCTTGTAGGTGGCACGGTGCGGGCGCGCGGCGTCCGCACCGAGGCGCTCGATCTTGTTCTTCTCGTACGACTCGAAGTTGCCCTCGAACCAGAACCACTTCGAGTCACCCTCGTAGGCGAGGATGTGCGTCGCGACCCGGTCCAGGAACCAGCGGTCGTGGGAGACGACCACGGCCGCACCCGGGAACTCCAGCAGCGCGTTCTCGAGCGAGGACAGCGTCTCGACGTCGAGGTCGTTGGTCGGCTCGTCGAGGAGCAGCAGGTTGCCGCCCTGCTTGAGGGTGAGGGCGAGGTTGAGCCGGTTGCGCTCACCGCCGGAGAGGACGCCGGCCGGCTTCTGCTGGTCGGGACCCTTGAAGCCGAAGGCGGAGACGTACGCGCGCGACGGCATCTCGACCTGGCCCACGTTGATGTAGTCCAGCTCGTCCGAGACGACGGCCCACAGCGACTTCTTCGGGTCGATGTTCTCGCGGCTCTGGTCGACGTAACTGATCTTGACGGTCTCGCCGACCTTGATCGTGCCGGAGTCCGGCGTCTCGAGTCCCTGGATCATCTTGAAGAGCGTGGTCTTGCCGGCGCCGTTCGGGCCGATGACACCCACGATCCCGTTACGCGGCAGCGTGAAGGAGAGGTCGTCGATGAGGACCTTCTCGCCGAAGGCCTTGGAGAGGTTGTTGACCTCGACGACGATGGAGCCCAGGCGCGGCCCCGGCGGGATCTGGATCTCCTCGAAGTCCAGCTTCCGCATCTTGTCGGCCTCGGCTGCCATCTCCTCGTAGCGAGCGAGACGAGCCTTGGACTTGGCCTGACGCCCCTTGGCGTTGGACCGCACCCACTCGAGCTCTTCCTTGAGCCGCTTGGCGCGCTTGGCGTCCTTCTGGCCCTCGACCTTGAGGCGGGAGGCCTTGCTCTCCAGGTACGTCGAGTAGTTGCCCTCGTAGCCGATGGCGCGGCCGCGGTCGAGCTCGAGGATCCAGCCGGCGACGTTGTCGAGGAAGTACCGGTCGTGGGTGACGGCGACGACGGTGCCGGGGTACTTCGCGAGGTGCTGCTCCAGCCACTGCACGGACTCGGCGTCCAAGTGGTTGGTGGGCTCGTCGAGGAGCAGCAGGTCGGGTGCCTCGATCAGCAGCTTGCACAGCGCGACGCGGCGCTTCTCACCACCGGAGAGGTTGGTGACGGGCCAGTCGCCGGGCGGGCAGCCCAGGGCGTCCATGGCCTGCTCCAGCTGGGCGTCCAGGTCCCACGCGTTGGCGTGGTCCAGGTCCTCCTGGAGCTTGCCCATCTCGTCCAGCAGCGCGTCCGAGTAGTCGGTCGCCATCAGCTCGGCGACCTCGTTGAAGCGCTTGAGCTTGCCCATGATCTCGGCGGCGCCGTCCTGGACGTTCTCCAGAACCGTCTTGGACTCGTCGAGCGGGGGCTCCTGGAGCAGCATCCCGACGCTGTAGCCGGGCGACAGGAACGCGTCACCGTTGGAGGGCTGCTCGAGCCCCGCCATGATCTTGAGAACGGTGGACTTACCAGCACCGTTCGGACCGACCACACCGATCTTCGCACCCGGCAGGAAGCTCAAGGTGACGTCGTCGAGAATCACCTTGTCGCCGTGCGCCTTGCGCGTCTTGCGCATGGTGTAAATGAACTCAGCCAAGAGAAACCGTCCGGACGCTTGAAATCGGCAGTGGGCAGATACACCCCATCTTGCCTGACGGCTACCCCTCGAAGGAAACCCGTTCGGTCAGGGGGCCGTGACCTGGCCGTTCACCGACGGCGCTGGTAGCCGGCCCGTCACTGGTCCAACGGCCCCGGCGCGGGCGGTTCGTAGTCGTTCGGTCACTCCTTGTCGAAGTCGGTCGTCATCCCGTGCGGAGTCGGCGGAAGAAGCACACTCTGGTAGGAGGGGCCGAGGCCCGTAACCAGGGGCTGGGGCCCGCCCCGGAGGTGATCGCAATGACACAGACGACACAGTCGCAACCGGCCGCGACGCAGGCACGGACCGCCGCCGGCTGGCACGTCGAGATCGAGTTCGAGGAGGACGACCATCGCACCCGTGCCGCCGCTCTCCTCCGGCTCCCCGACGGGAACGAGGTACGCGCTCACGGGTACGCCAGCCGCCACCCCTCCGACTCCAACCAGCCGAGAGTCGGCGAGGAGGTCGCGGGCGCGCGGGCGCTCAACGAACTGGCGATGAAGCTGTTGACCAAGGCGCACGACGAGATCGACGAGGCGTCGGGGAGGACCTCGCATCCGCTGAGGTGAGCCTTCGCGGCAGGGGCGGGGTGGGGCCGGCAGGGGTGGCGTGTGGCCGACAGGGGCAGGGTGGGACTGGCGCATGCTGTTTTCAGTGATCCGGTCCGCATCCCCGCATCCCCGCATCCCCGTCCCACCCCGAAGGACGCCCATGCCCAAGAAGATCATCATCGACTGCGACCCCGGGCTCGACGACGCCATCGCCATCCTGCTCGCCGCCGGGAACCCCGACGTCGAGATCGTCGCCCTCACGACCGTCGCGGGCAACCAGACCATCGAGAAGGTCACCCTGAACGCCCGGCAGGTCTGCACCCTGGCCGGCCTGCGCGGGGTACCGGTTGCGGCCGGTGCCGGCGGTCCCCTCGTCCGCGACCAGACCCTCGCCGCCGAGATCCACGGGGAGACCGGGATGGACGGCCCCGCCTTCATCCCTCCGGCCATGGAGGCCGACCCCCGGCACGCCGTCGATCTGATCATCGAGACGGTCCTCGCCCACCCCGGGGAGATCACCCTCGTCCCCACCGCGCCCCTGACCAACATCGCGCTGGCGCTGCGGCGGGAGCCGCGTATCGCCGAACTGGTCAAGGAGGTCGTCCTGATGGGCGGGTCGTACACCCGCGGCAACATCACACCGGCGGCCGAGTTCAACATCCACGCCGACCCCGAGGCGGCCGCGGTCGTCTTCTCGGCGGGCTGGCCCCTGACCATGGTCGGCCTCGATCTGACCGCGCAGGCCGCCGCCACGCCTGAACTGCTGTCCCGTATCGGGGCGTTGGGCACGCCGGTGTCCCGGTTCGTGGTCGACCTCCTCGACCACTACAACGCCAACGTCGGCAAGGTGCACGGCGCGATGGCCACGATCCACGACGCGTGCGCGGTCGGCCGGGCCATCGACCCGAGCCTGATGGAGGTCACGCCGGCCCATGTCGAGGTCGAGCTGCGGGGTACGGCGACCTACGGCATGACGGTCACCGACTTCCGCGGCCGCTCCGGCCCGGCGAACACCTCCGTGGCGACGAAGCTGCACACCGAGCGCCTGTGGGACCTGCTCATCAGCTCGCTGGAAACCATCGCCGCGACCACCGCGCGGACCTCCGCGTAGCGGTGCGGGAGGGCACTGGCGTCACTCCCGGACGGCCGCCGACTCCACCGCCCGGCGCCGCAGGGCGAGTGCGGCGGGGATGACGGACCAGACGACGGCCGTCACCGCGCAGGCGCCGAGGACCGCGCCGACGGCCGTCCAGGGGATCTCGATCGTGGTCGGGGCCGACAACAGACCCAGGGCGCCCCACATGCCCAGCAGGTTGAGCCCCGCGACGAGGAGTCCCAGTACTCCCCCGACCGTGAGGACCGTCAGCGCCTCGGCGCCCACCAGCCGGAGGACCTGCCACCGGGTGGCTCCGGCCAGGCGCAGCACGGCCAGGGCGCGCACCCGGTCGGAGGTCGCCATGACCATGGTGTTGGCCAGGGAGATGCCGGTGTAGAGGAGGGCGATGCCCAGGACCAGCAGGAGGCCGAGCCGGGTCGTCCGGTTCGTCTCGGGGTGACGCGCGCGTACCCACTGGTCCTTGGTGAGGACCTGTCCGCCCGAGCTGTGCACCGCCGCACGCGGTGCGGCGGCCACGGCGTGCGCGTCCGCACCGGCGGCGAGGGCGACGTCGACCCGGTCGACGGTCGCGCCAGGGGCGTTGCGCGCGGTGACGTACACGCCGTTGTCGCCGGTACCGGTGGTCATCACCGCGGCGATCCGCAGCGACTTCCGCGTGCCGTCCGCGAGCCACACCCGCACCCGCTCCCCCACGGTATGACGCTGCCACTCCCGGTTGACGATGAGGGAGTCGTCGTCGAGGTCGCCTGCTCCCCCGCTGCGGCCACGAGGTGGTGGCGGCCGTCGGGGACGCCACGGCTCTGGTCGCCGCGGTCGAGGAGCACCGTGCCCGACATCGTCGTGACGGACGTACGCATGCCCCCCCGCGTTCGAGGACGAGGGGCTGCACGCGGCGGTGCGGCTGCGCGAGAAGCGGCCCACGCTGCCGGTCCTGGTGCTCAGCCAGTACGTGCAGCGGACGTACGCCTCGGAACTGCTGGACACCGGCGACGGATCGGGGATCGGCTATCCGCTGAAGGACCGGGTGGGGCAGGTCGAGGAGTTCGTGGACGCCCTGTGCGAGGTCGCGGACGGCGACACGGTCGTCGACCCCGAAGTCGTACGCCAACTGCTGCGCCGGCGTCGCGATCCACTGGAGCGGCTCACCCCGCGTGAGCGTGAGGTCCTGGCACTGGTCGCGGAGGGCAGGTCGAACGGCGCGATCGCCCGCGAACTGGTGGTGTCCGAGGCGGCCGTGGGCAAGCACATCGGCAGCATCCTCACCAAGTTGGACCTGCCTCCGGCCGAGGCGACCCATCGCAGGGTGCTCGCGGTCCTGGCCCATCTGCGCGCGTGACGGCCCAGGCGGCGAGGACCTGGATGCTCAGCGGAAGAGCAGCGCGCCGAGGTCGGTCTTCCCGTCCTGCACGGCTGCGTTCAGCGGCTGTCGGCGGTTATCTTCCATGCCATTTCCTGCATCACCTTCAATTGACTTGACCTTGTCGGCCGATCGACGTACATCTGCTCCGAGTGGGAGGCTTCTTGCGCCCGACCAAGAGGGAGAGCCAAGCCTTCACTGTGAGTGTCAAATGGTCTGATGCACGCCACGATACGAGGGCCAACGCTCTTGGAGGACGCATGCACGGGTCGACCGCAGATCTTGTTCTGACTGGAGCTCGGGTCCGTCTCAGTCGAGGGAACTGGGCCGGGTCGGTAGCTGTAAGCGGGGGTAGAATCGTCGCAATCGGGCACGATTTTTCCAGCGTTCGCGATCTGATCGGACCTCGCACTCGGGTAATTACGTCACCTGGCGGGCTGGTTGTTCCAGGATTCCAAGACAGCCACGTGCACGCGCCCTTCGCGGGCCTCGACAGACGACGCCTCGCTCTTCATGACGTGAAGGGGCGATCCGCATACCTCGAGGCGATCGCCGCCTACGCCCAGCAGCATCGTTCGGATTCATGGATCGTTGGTGGTGGTTGGGCGGCAGAACACTTCCCCCATGGATGTCCACGGAAGGAGGACTTGGACGCTGTCGTGCCTGACCGGCCAGTATTTCTACTCAATGGAGATTTGCACGGAGCATGGCTCAACTCTCGGGCACTTGAGGTGTCTGGCATCACGAAGGAGACCCCGGACCCTGTCGACGGTCGCATCGAGCGCGACCCCATTACCGGAGACCCATCGGGGACCTTGCAGGAAGGCGCGGCGTACTGGGTCAACGACCACTTTGTTCCGCAGCCGGGACATGAGGAATGGGAAGCAGCCATTCTGAATGCTCAGCGCCATCTGCACTCTCTTGGCGTCACTGGCTGGCAGGACGCCTGGGTCACCCCCGCCACCCAAGCCGCCTACGAGTCACTAGCCATTCAAGGGCGATTGACAGCCCGAGTCGTCGGCGCTCTGTGGTGGGACAGGAAACGAGAAATGGAACAGCTCCCTGATCTATTGGAGCGCCGAGAACATGGACTCGATATTTCCTCACCCATGGCACATTTGGGATCGGGATTTTTCCCCACGTCGGTAAAGATTATGACGGACGGTGTACTGGAAAACTTTTCAGGAGCCCTGTTGGAGCCGTACTGTGACGGCTGTGGCGGCCATAACGACCAACGGGGCGTCACGTATCTGGATCGCGATCTATTGACTGCCGCCGTCACCGAGCTCGATGCTCAAGGATTTCAGGTCCACTTTCATGCGATTGGAGACCGCGCCGTACGAGAAAGTCTCGATGCAATTTACGGCGCCCGCTCCTCGAATGGAAAGAACGATCGACGCCACCATGTAGCCCACGTACAGGTGGTCCAACCGGACGACGTAGCACGCTTCGGTGAACTGGACGTTGTCGCCAATTGCCAAACATTCTGGGCGCAGAGCGCAAGCGAAAGAGATGGTCTAACAATCCCTTTCCTTGGAGCGGAGCGGGCCAAGCTGCAGTTTCCGTTTGCCGCGTTACTCGCCTCAGGAGCCCGACTCGCCATGGGGAGCGACTGGGCAGTGACCACGGCGGACCCTCTCGAGCAACTCGAGGTGGCTGTCACCAGAACCTCACCCCAGGACCGTGGCCACCCCTCATTTCTCCCCGAACAACGCATCAGCCTGGACGATGCCCTGGACGCATTCACCGCCGGTTCCACGTACGTTAATCACGACGACCAGGGTGGCCACATTGCGGTGGGCGCCCGCGCCGACCTTGTACTGCTGGACACCGATATTTTCGCCCCAGGATTCGTCACGGAACACGCGGCACCCATCGCAGATGCACGCGTACATCTCACGGTGGCCGGCGGCTCCGTGGTCTACGACGCCGAAAGCTAGCGAATCAAACCGGCGGCACAGTGGCCGGCGGCGACGGCGCCGGAAGGTGCGGCGCCAACGTCGGCCACCAGGACGGGTGATCGAGCACAATTTGTTGGATGGCAGGAGACGATGCGAACATTCCGGTCACGTAATGATCCCAGCAATCGTACGCACCCGTCCCCGGGGCCAGCGATTTGATCATGAGGCCGTAGTCGAGAGCATCGGCGAACATGTGAGCCAGAGTCAGGACCTGCTCCCTCTCGTCGCCGGGCTCCGGCACCGCGGCACCGTGAAAGAAGTACCGATTCAGCCGTGGATTCTGAAAGATGAGCGTACCGACATTGTGGAGTCTTTCGACGCTGTTATAAATGGCTGATGCGGCTGCGATTCCGTTGGTGACAGCTGTTTGCTGCGTCAGTTGGCGAATTTGCCGGGCAGAAAACAGGATCGAGAATACGGCTGCTGCAGAAGCTATGACGCCGAAGATCAGAGCGCTCAAGATCCCCCCTCGCGACACGAAACCCCTGTAGGATTTTCCCCGGTCTGCGGAGTTGAATCCTCGTCTGCACCATGGGCACGGATGTCTCGGACGGCCCGGCTTCGCCCAGCGCGGGGCCGCGTTCGGCTGACGGTGGGGCGCCTTCGACACGGCCCCGTCGCGCAGGTCACCCCCGCGTTCGGTGAAGGCCCGGCTCAGCGGTGGATCTCGACTGCGGCGAACCGTCGTTGACCGTGAGGCTTTTCCAACCTGGTTGCGTAGTACGTCGGTTGGCTGAAGGCCGTGTTGAGGAAAAGGTGAAGCTCCTGGCAGATGGGTTGTCGACCAAGGTCAACCTGTCCGCCCGGAGCTTCACGTGCTTGTCTACCCATCGGGGATCGATCTGTCCAACTCGACCCTGCGCTACCTGTCCGACGTGCTGAGAGCCCGGCGGCGTGAGCGCGGCACGCGCCGGCGCCGCCTGACCGCGGACCGACAGGCTCTGCTCGCGCTGGCCCATCTGCGTTGCGGGCACACGTACGCCCAGCTCGCGGCCGGCTTCCGGATCGCCCTGCTGCGCATCGACCGCATTGCCGCCGACCGCCCCTACTACTCTGGAAGGCACAAGCGCCACGGCATGAACGTCCAGGTCATCGCCGACGCGTTGGGGCGCCTGCTCTGGGCCTCACCTGCCCTGCCAGGTGCCGTCCACGACATCAAGGCCGCACGCACCCACGGCATCATCGAAGCTCTCACCCAAGCCGGCATCCCGACGTGGGCCGACAAGGGATATCAGGGAGCTCAGGAGACGATCCGGGTGCCTTACCGGGGCCGCTGGAGCACGCCACCCTGAAGAGTTGGCGGCTCCTGCGCAAACTCCGTTGCAGCACCACCCGCATCACCGACATCGTCAAGGCCGTCCTGGCCTTGCACCTCGCCACGGCAGCCTGAGATCGCTGCGGCCGGAGGCATGGACAAGGACAGCGCCACCGTCCATGACAGCAAGGGAGACCGCTCACCGTGACAGACGTCAGAGTCACCTACGACAAGACCGTCAACGCAGCGTACGTATACCTCACCGAACCGCAGGCCCGCGTGAAGTCCGCGCGCATGTATCCCTGCGATCCGGTGGACGTCGACGGCATGATCAACCTCGACTTCGACGAGCAGGGCCGCCTCATCGGCATCGAGGTGTTGGCGGCCAGTTCAAAACTGCCCGAGTACCTGCTCCAGTCCGCGGAGCGACTTGACACCGAAGGTGCATGACCAGCCGAGCACCACGCTCGCGGCGAACAGGTGGGAAAAGGCTCCGTGATTGACCGCACGATGCGGCACGGCTATGGCACGTGCCCACCGCCGCGTCGGCCTTCGGCATCATCCGCCGCGCAGCTCACGACACTGACACGTCAAGAGCCAAAGGTCGATCATGAGGGGGCTTCACGACGTGTTGGCGACCGGCTCGCGCGGTTCGGTCTCTGGCCGACGAGACGGCGAAACCGCCACTGTTCGCCCGTCGGGCGGGCCCTGCCGCAGCCACCGCTGCGGAGTGTGCCGCCGCCACCACTTCTCCGCGGGCTCCTCCACCACGGAGTACAACGCCCAGGCCAGCACGATGACGACCATGCACATACCGACCAGCGCGAACAGCGTGCCGTTGTTGTCGGGCATGCGGCCCCACTGGTAGATGGCCAGCCGGCTGATCGAGTGGTGCAGGAGGTAGAAGCAGTACGACCACAGGCCGAGCTGGACCATCAGCTTGGCGTTGAGTACGCCGCGCAGTCCGCGGACCTCGCGCTGGACGAAGGCGAGGATGATCAGTGCGGCCAGGACCGCGACCACCGGCCGCACCAGATAGTCGAGCTGCGCGGCGGCCCCCGCCGGCAACCGGGCCTGGCCCAGGTAGTAGCAGTAGACGTAGGCCGCCAGCAGCACCACCGGCAGCGAGGGGTGCAGCGGCAGCCGCCAGCCGCGTTTGACCGCGAGCGCGAGCGTCATGCCGAGCAGGAACTCCGGCAGGTAGACCACGGGGTGGCGCATCACCCAGGCCGCGTGGGCGGGCGAGTAGTGGGTGGTGGCGTACCAGTCCACGGCCCACATTCCCACCAGTCCGCCTGCCGTGACCAACCCGAGCCAGCGGGTACGCAGCCTGACCGCGATCCGGCCCAGCAGCGGGAAGAGGGCGTAGAAGAGCAGTTCGACGCTGAGCGTCCAGGTGACCTCGTTCCCGGGGAGGGCCGGGGTGACGTTCGGGGACCAGGTCTGCACCAGGAAGGCGGAGGAGATCAGGCTGGGCCAGCTGATCGCGAGGTGCGCCGCCGTGTAGTAGGCGTAGGTGCCCAGCAGCAGGGCGACCAGGTGGGCGGGCCATATCCGGCCCACGCGGCGCCAGTAGAAGGCGCCTGGGTGCTCGTTCGGCTTGAAGACCCAGATCATCAGGAAACCGGACAGAACGAAGAAGAGGGTGACGCCGTTTCCGCCGAACTGCGCGTAGGGGAAGATCAACGGCGCCCGTCCCAGTCCGGTCTTGCCGCCGCTCCCGGTGAAGTGGGTGGTGAAGACCGCGAAGGCCGCGAAGAAGCGCAGGCTCGTGAGGGAGTCGAGGCGTTTGGGGAGGGGTGTCACCACCGCCCGTATGCCTGGCAAAGACATGGGGTTTCGCCGTAGCCCTTCGGGGGTCCGCCAGTAACCGGCGCATTATATGACTACTGACGTAAGACAAAGTAAGGAACAGGCTTCGGCAGACAGCGATGGGGGTGTCGTGCCTTTCCCTGACCGGGTGGAGCCCAGCTGACACCCCCGAGCACCCCAGGAACGCGGTCAGGGCCGGTCTCCCTTGGCGAGAAACCGGCCCTGACCTGCCGCTTTCCGAGTCAGGACGGCGGGATTCGAACCCACGACCTCTTCGTCCCGAAGCAGCTTGGGCGGGCGCCCGACCTCCGGCCGATGTTCGTCTCCCCTGCTGCGATGGTCCGCAGTCGTCCACGCTCGTCCGCCGCTGTGCGTCGACGTGGTCACGCGGTTATGGCGCCTAACACAATGAGGCGGATCAGCCCTGATGGCCGTTTCCGGGCCGGTGGTTGAGCGGCTACATGTCCCGCCTGGCCGACAACATCGAATCGGTGCAACTCGGGACGGCGGCCGAACTAGCGAATCGGGCGACTCTGGACAGCGGCCGAACTGCTGACGCAGGCCACGGAAACCCTCGGTGACGAGCACGCGTGCCCGGAGGACATGCGGCTTCTGACGAAGGACCTGACCGGAGCCCCGCGAGACGTGCTCCGCGTAGCCACCAGCCGCGATCACCTCCTGGTAAGGCGGGTGCCGGGGCAGAAAGCTAGACGGGCGCGGCGGTCGTTGTCAGTACAGCCTCGTACTTGGCGTATTCGGCTGTTAGGCCAACGAAAAGAGATGCCGTGCCGGGCGTCGCGAGCGTCAAAGATCTTCGACCTGTGATCATGGAGCGTTCATTAAAAGTGATCGACGGGGAACTCCAGGTCGCGGGGGCCGATGTGCCGCCGTCGCGGGGCGCTCGCGGTAACACGCTGTAGGTGATGTGGTGAACTGGTTGACCTCGCTGCCGGCGGTGGTGCTGGTTGTGGGCGGGCTCTTACTGGCCTTGCTGGTCGCGGCCGTGGCGCGGATCGGAGTCCGGGCGCTCGTACCGGTCGAGGAACGGGATCGGGTGCCGCAGATCGCCACGCCCCTGATGCCGACACTCGGCGCCGCCTTCGCGATCTTTGCGGCACTCACACTGGCCAGCGAGGCCGGCTACCTGCGCGCAGCCGAGGGGTTGGTGAGCGACGAGGCGGCAGCGGCCTCCCGCCTGGCATGGGCGGCGACAAGTCCGCGAGTCCAGTCGGAGCCGATCCATGCGGCACTGCTGGACTACTTGCAGACCACGCGTGCCAGGGAGTGGGAGGCCACAGCAGCGGCGTCCGGTGACGACCCCGCCACCGCTCACGCGATCGCACGGCTGGAGCGGAGTGTGCGCGCCGAGGCGGCCCGGCCCGAGGTGGGAACCCCGACAGGCACGGAGTTGGTGGTTTCCATGGACGGTGTCACCAGTAGTCGTCGCGCCCGCGTTGCGGCCGCCTCGCGCGACGTTCCCGCGCTCTACGTCGTCACGCTTGTGGTCAGCGGACTGGCCTTGATCGTGAACTCCGGCGCACTGGTCTTCCGCAGCAGCCTGCGAACATCGCTGCTGATCGTAGGTGTTGCGAGTGTGGTCGGGCTGAGCCTGGCGTTGCTCTTCGCACTCAGCGCGCCCTGGAGCGGACCGTTCATCGTCAGTGGGCATCCACTCGACGCCGTCGTCGCGGACCTGAAGTCCGGCTTCTTCGACGGCGGGCCGTAGGCGGCGGGCGCGACCAGTAGCCGACAACTGATCACCGGCGGCCGTGTCCTGCGGCCGCCCAGTCGGTCAACGCCCCGCCCTGCTGTCGACGGTGGTCGCCATTGAGCGCCCTCTCACGGACCCAGAACGGCCCGGGGGGCGCTGATGGCGCAAGCCTCGGACATGCACTCACTGACCTCGTCGGGTGTGAGCCACGAGACCGCCGTGGACTCGCTGGAGGTACGTTCGCACACTGAGGCTTCTCGCCGAGAACTTCGACACGTATTCGACACGGCCACGCGCGAAAACCCGGTGAAAGCCGGACAGCCCCGGAACCTCATCTTGATCGTCGGGGGGAGTGTCCGGGGCTTCGCCGTGTCGAGCGGCACCCGCCCTGACCGGCAAAAAAGCCCTCCCGATGGGAGGGCTCTCAGTGGCGCCCCCGGCAGGACTCGAACCTGCGGCCAAGCGCTTAGAAGGCGCCTGCTCTATCCACTGAGCTACGGGGGCCAGGTGTGGTGGCCGGTTTCGTGGTGCCCGGGTGTGGGCTGATCCGTGACCTTGCCGGGGACAAGGATAGGGCTCCCGGGTCCTTGTCCCTGGTGCTTCGCCTCCGTGGCTCAATGTGGAGGTTCAGTGAAGCGGTCCTGATAATCGCAGGCAGGTACGAATCGTGCACCGCTTTTGGCGTCTCGCGCATCGGGTGTTGTGCACTCGTTATGCCTGCGCCCCAGTCGTCCCTTCCGCCCCCTGTGTCCTGTCGGCGCGCAGACATAGTCATATGCTTCAGAAAGCCTCCAAAATTGGGCATTCTTCACATGTGGTGACCTTGGACGTACGGCCTCAGCTGCTCGACGCACTCTCCGCCCTGCGCGACCGTGTCGCCGCCGCACGCTTCCCGCTGCCCCTGGCGGGGGCTCCACGCGCGCGTGCCAATCGCGACGAACTGCTCGCACAACTAGACGACTACTTGGTGCCCCGGTTGAGGGAAACCGAAGCACCACTCCTCGCCGTGATCGGCGGGTCGACGGGGGCGGGGAAGTCCACTCTCGTCAACTCCCTCGTCGGACGCCGGGTCAGCGAGGCCGGCGTACTGCGGCCGACGACCCGGACGCCGGTACTGGTGTGCCACCCGGAGGACCATCACTGGTTCAGTGGAATGCGGGTGTTGCCCGACCTCACGCGCGCATGGGTGCCCCACCAGGAACCCGGCGACGACCTCCAGTCCCTCATGGAGCGCGGGGAACGGGTACTGCGCATCGAAACCGCCGACACCCTCCCCCGGGGCCTCGCCCTCCTCGACGCGCCCGACATCGACTCCCTGGTGGCCGACAACCGCGTACTCGCCGCCGAACTGATCTGCGCCGCCGACATCTGGGTCATGGTGACCACGGCCGCGCGGTACGCCGACGCCGTGCCGTGGCACCTGCTGCGTACCGCCAAGGAGCACAGGGCGACCCTGGTCACCGTTCTCGACCGGGTGCCCCACCAGGTGGTGTCCGAGGTCTCGCGGCAGTACGGCGCCCTGCTCACCAAGGCGGGGCTCGGCGAGGTGCCCCGCTTCACCGTGCCGGAACTGCCCGAGTCCGCGTGGGGCGGCGGCCTGCTGCCGGCCACGGCCGTCGCGCCGCTGCGCACATGGCTCGTCCACCAGACCCAGGACCCCGGAGCCCGGCACGCGGCGATGGCCCGTACGGCCCAAGGAGTCCTCGACTCGCTCAAGGCCCGAATGCCCGAGCTCGCCAGTGCGGCCGCCGCGCAGTACGCGGCGGCACTGCGGCTCACCGCCGCCGTCGACGGGGCGTACGACAGCGAGCACGCGCGCGTGAAGGGGCGTCTGCAAACCGGTGCCGTGCTCTCCGGGGACGCGCTCAAGCGATGGCGCGCCTACCCACTCGACTGCACCGCGGGTGAACTGCTCGACTCGCTCGTCGAGAGCCTGGCCGCACTCCTGCTGTGCGCTGTCACGGCCGCCGACGAGCGCGTGGACGACGCCTGGCGGCGCGAACCAGCCTCGGGTGCCCCGGGGCTGACGGACCGTGATCCGACGCTGGAGAGCGCCGAGCACCGGATCGGGATGACCGTACGGCGTTGGCGGCGGGTCCTGGAGGAGTACGCCGAGGACGAGGTCGGCCGCCTCGACAAGAGCGTGGCACCGGACGCCGAAGTCGTCGCCGCGCTGGTGGCCACCGCGCTCCTGGGCGGCCACAGGGCACGGAACGCGGGCGAGGGGCTCGCCGAGCGGCTCGGCGCGCACGGCGCCCTGCGGCTGCGAGAGAAAGGCGGGCGCCTCCTTGCCGAGTACCTCGACAGGGCCCTGCACACCGAGCGCGAGCGCCGTCTCGCCCCGCTCGACGCCCTCGACGTACATCCAGAGCCCCAGGCCGAACTCATCGCCGCGCTGTCCGTACTGCAGAAGGAGAGGTGACCGCGGTGACTGCCGTCACAGACCACACGGATCACGCCGACCACACCGGAGACGATTGCCCCGAAGACGGCACGTCCGACCAGGGAAGTTCCGAAAACGGCCGCCCTGAAGGCTCGCGTTCCGAGGCCGACTCCCCGGAGGCCTTCGCCACGGAGGCCGCGGACGGCGAGCCCGCGGACGGCGAGCCGGCCGCCGGGGAAGCCTCCATGGAGTCCGTCATGGAGTCCGTGACGAAGGCGAAGCCGGAGGTCGAAGCCGAGGCGGACGCGGAGACAGAAGCCGAGGCAAAAGCGGGGGCGGAGGCGGAGACGGAGGATGCCGAGAGGGCTCAGGAGGTCACCTCCGATGCCCCGCGTGGCGGCGCGCACACACGCGTGAAGGACGACGCCGGGCACACACGTGTGAAGACCGACGACGCCTGCGCCCGTGCCGAGTCGGAGACCGCCTGGGACGACGGGCTGATCGCCCGCCGCGTGTCCGAGACGACCACCGGCCAGGAGGCACCGGCCCCGTCCCTGGTCCTGGAGACCAAGACCGCCGTACAGGCCCCGCCGCCCCCGCTCGCGTACGACGGACCCCTGAGGTCGCGGCTGGACGCGCTCCGCGAGCTGGTGGGGCTGTCGCGCACCCGGCTGGACAGCGGGACGCTCGCCGAGGCGAGCCGGGTCCTCGACGAGGCGGCGGCACGCCGCAAGCTGTCCGGTGAGCACACCGTCGTCGCCATCGCCGGAGCCACCGGCAGCGGCAAGTCGCAGCTCTTCAACGCGCTCGCCGGGGTGGCCATTTCGGAGACGGGCGTGCGCAGGCCCACCACCGCGGCGCCCATCGCGTGCAGCTGGAGCGACGGCGCGGCGACCCTCATCGACCGGCTCGGCATCCCTGGACGACTGCGCAGACGTCCGCTGCAGAGCCCGGAGGCGGAGGCGCAACTGCGCGGCCTCGTCCTGGTGGACCTGCCCGACCACGACTCCGCGGCCGTCCAGCACCGCGAACAGGTGGACCGCATCCTGGCGCTGGTCGACGCGGTCATCTGGGTCGTCGACCCCGAGAAGTACGCGGACGCCATGCTCCACGAGCGGTATCTGCGGCCCATGGCGGGCCACGCGGAGGTCACCTTCGTGGTCCTCAACCAGGTGGACCGGCTGCCCGGCGAGGCCGCCGACCAGGTCCTTGACGATCTGCGACGGCTGCTCGACGAGGACGGGATCGCACTGGGCGAGTACGGCGAACCGGGCGCGACCGTGATGGCGCTGTCCGCGCTCACCGGGGACGGCATCGGCGAACTGCGCGAGTCGCTCGGCCAGTTCCTGGCCGAGCGGGGCGCCGCCGCCCGTCGAATTTCGGCCGATCTCGACGCGGCCGCCACGCGACTGCGTCCCGTCTACTCGACCGGGCGGCGCACCGGGCTCAGCGAGGAGGCGCGCGACGAGTTCGCGGACCGGCTCGCGGACGCCGTGGGCGCCACGGCGGCCGGCCAGGCGGCCGAGCGCGCGTGGCGCCGCAACGCCAACCGCGCGTGCGGCACCCCCTGGCTGCGGCTGTGGCGCTGGGTCCAGGACCGGGGGGACCCGATGACGGGCCGACTGTCGGTACGGGCACCCGCGGACGAGGAGGCCACGGCCCGGCAGCGCGTCGAACAGGCGGTGCGTACGGTGTCGGACCGGGCGGCCCGTGGGCTGCCCGCGCCCTGGGCCCAGGCGGTGCGCGAGGCGGCCGTGCGCGGTGCGCAGGGGCTGCCGGAGGCACTGGACGAGATGGCGACGCGCGCCACGACTCCGGTGGGGCGGCCGCCGCGGCCCGGCTGGTGGCCTGCCGCCGTGCTCGCGCAGGCCTCGATGACGATTCTTCAGATCATCGGCGGGCTGTGGCTGCTGGGGCAGATCATCGGGTTCATGGCGCCGAACCTCGGGGTGCCGGTGCTGCTGATGCTGGCGGGCATCATCGGCGGCCCCGCCGTCGAGTGGGGCAGCAGGATGGCGGCGCGCGGACCGGCCAGGCGGTACGGGCTCGAAGCGGAACGGCGGCTGCGCGAGGCCGCCGCCGGGTGCGGGAGGGCGCGGGTACTCGATCCGGTGGCGGCGGAGCTGCTGCGGTATCGGGAGGTACGGGAGCAGTACGGGCGGGTCACGGGGGCGTCGGCGCCGGTCGGATGACGAGGAAACACTCCACGGGCACAAGCGCCTCCACCCCATCGGGTGACGCGGTTGTCCACAACCGGCCGGTAGCACACAGGGCTCAGCGAGCCCGGCCCGACGAAGGCAGTCTGAACTCGCGGCGATCGCAGCGCATGCGAACGCAGAGCGTGTGAACGCAGAGCGTGTGAACGCAGAGCACGCGAACACAGCACATGCGAACACAGCGCATGCGCTCGCCGCGACAGACGCATTCGTACGGGAGAGGGGTCGGACATGAACGAGACGATGGTGTGCGCGGTGGGGAACGTGGCGACGCAGCCGGTGTACCGAGAGTTGGCGAACGGCGCGTCGGCGAGGTTCCGCCTGGCGGTGACGGCGCGGTACTGGGACCGCGAGAAGAGCACCTGGACGGACGGGCACACCAATTTCTTCACCGTGTGGGCGAACCGCGCGCTCGCCACCAACGTGGGGGCATCGCTGTCGGTGGGCGATCCCGTCATCGTGCAGGGCAGGTTGAAGGTGCGTACCGAGGTACGCGAAGGACAGAGCTGGACGTCGGCGGACATCGACGCGGTGGCCATCGGCCACGACCTCTCGCGCGGCACCTCGGCCTTCCGGCGCCCGAACAAGGAAGGGGACACGACCGTGTCCCACCGGCCCGAGCCCAACTGGGAGACGGAACCGGAGAGTCGGTCCCTGGACGCCTCCCAACAGCGGCCGGAACCCGCCGGAGTGACCTGACGTCAGGTGCGGAACCGCCCTGACCGGGCGACCTGACCGAACTGCGGCTTATCGACAAATGCGTTCCGGACAGTACCCATTGATTTGTCGATAAGCGCAGCTCACAGGCTCGCCGACCGATAACGATTCCGATTCGGATCGGCTATCCGACGGCAGGACCGGGAAACGCGGTGCGCCCACGTCCTTAGGATGCCGGGCATAGCTCACGGGGCTTCTGATTCTGCTGGCGGGACCGTCCCCCCATGTCAACGGGTCCTGCTCGAAGGGGAATTCTGTGTTTTCTTCGTTCTCTGCGTGGTCCGCGCGCAGGCGAGGGGCCGCTCGCCTCGCCGCCGCGACGTTGGTGTCGGGGCTCGTCGCCGCGGGGGCGCTGGCCACCGCCGGTGCGGCCGTCGCCGACGATGCCCCGCAGAGTCAGGCCGGCGCGACCGCGACCATCGGCGGTCTGAAGACGTACGGGGCCGCGGTGGTCCATGACAACGGCGTGGACCAGCAGGTGTCCGCCGGTCTGTTCGAGATGTCCGTCGACGGCGGCGGCATGCTGCAGACGTACTGCATCGACCTCCACAACCCGACCCAGCGGGACGCCCAGTACCAGGAGACCTCCTGGAGCGGCACCTCGCTGAACGGCAACAAGGACGCCGGCAAGATCCGCTGGATCCTGCAGCACTCCTACCCGCAGGTGAACGACCTCGCGGCGCTGGCCGACATGGCCGGTGCGCAGGGCCTCACCGAGCAGGACGCGGCGGCCGGCACCCAGGTGGCCATCTGGCGGTACTCGGACGGCGCCGACGTGGACGCGGTGAACCCGCAGGCGGAGAAGCTCGCCGACTACCTGCAGAAGAACGCGCGGAACGTGGCGGAGCCCCAGGCCTCGCTGACCCTCGACCCGCCCGCGGTCTCCGGTCACGCCGGCGAGAGACTCGGTCCGATCACGGTGCACAGCGACGCGGACAGCGTGACGGTGACGCCGCCCGCGGACGCCGCCGCCAGCGGGGTGAAGGTCGTCGGCAAGGACGGCAAGGCGATCACCTCGGCGACGAACGGCAGCCGGCTCTACTTCGACGTGCCGAAGGACGCCACGGACGGTTCGGCGGCGCTGACCGTGCAGGCGTCGACGACCGTGCCGGTCGGCCGGGCCTTCGCCTCGGGGACCCGCAGCCAGACGCAGATCCTCGCGGGCTCCAGCGAGTCCACGGTCTCGGCGACGGCGACAGCGAACTGGGACAAGGCGGGCGCGATACCGGCGCTGTCCGCCACGACGAACTGCGCCAAGGGCGGCGTGGACGTCACGGCGACCGTCGCGGTCGACGCGCCGTTCACCTTCGAGCTGATGGGCGCCGAGCACACCGTCGCGGCGGGCAAGTCCCTGACGGTGACGGTCCCGCTGCAGGAGGACCAGGCGTACGACTTCACGCTGACGGGTCCGAACGGTTTCGAGAAGCACTTCACCGGCATGCTCGACTGCAAGACACAGGGCAGCGCGAGCGACATCACGACCCAGACGGTCGGTGAGCCCAGCCCGGCCCTGGCGAGCGCCGCCTCCACCGGGGACACCAACCTCGCCGAGACCGGTGGCTCCGGCGCGACCCCGATCATGGCGGGTATCGCCGTCGCCCTGGTCGTGATCGGCGGAGCGGCGATGGTCCTCCTCCGTAAGAAGAAGGCACCGGCGCAGAACTGAGCACAGTGGCACCGCACCTTGGCAACTCAACAGTGAGTGACCGCAGCACGGCGACTCCGTGAACCGCGGCCCCGGCCCGCCTCCAGGCGACCGGGGCCGCGCCCCTTTCCGGCCGCGCCCGTCAGGCCATCGCGCCGACCAGCTCGCGCCGCTCGGCCAGTCCACAGCGTTCGGCGTCGGACAGCGAGGCGATCAGGGCGCTGCGGGCACGGGCCACGCGTGAGCGGACCGTACCTACGGGGCAGTCGCTCACCAGGGCCGCCTCCGCGTACGGCAGTCCGAGGAGCTGGGTCAGCACGAAGGCCTCGCGACGCTCCTCGGGCAGTTCGGACAGCAGTTCGTCGAGCGCGATCCCGTCGTCGAAGCCGGGCAGGCCGCGTGGCTGGGCGCGTTCGGCGGCGAGCTGCCAGTCGTCGGAGTCGGCCAGCCGGGGCCGGGCCGCCGCGGTGCGGAAACTGTCGATCACGGCCCGGCGCGCGATGGCCAGCAGCCAGGTACGGGCCGAGGAGCGGCCCTCGAAGCGGTGCAGGCTGCCGAGGGCGCGCAGGAAGGTGTCCTGGGCCAGGTCGTCGGCGCTCTGCGGGTCCGCGCCGAGATAGGTGACGTAACGGCGTACGTCACGGTGCAGGGCGCGGACGAACTGGTCGACGGCGTCGGGGTCACCGGCGCGGGCGGCCAGCGCCCAGGCGGTCAGCGACGCGTCACGTGAGGTGGGCAGGGCAGGAGTGGTCACCTGGTGTCCTTCTCGGGTCATCCGGGACCCGGCGCGCGAGGGCGGCCCGAGGGTCCGGTGAGCGAAACCGACCGCACGAGGACGTACGGCCGAGGCCCGGGGCGCACAGGGGCGGCCTCGGGGAACCGGCTGTCTTTCAGACGACAGCGGTCCCGGCGGGCGGACCCCGAGAAGTGATCGCGTGGACGAGAAGGAGCCTGCGCGGCGCGCGGGCGGAGCGGTCGCGGCGGACGCGCGGACGTGGGCGGCTCACCGGCGCGGGCAGCGCGAGCGGCAGCCGCAGCGGGGCTGCCAGCAGGCCGGCGAGGGCCCGCAGGACACGGAAGACGGCGCGTTCTCCGTGTGCGAGCCAGAGGCCGCAGAGCAGGGCGGCCAGCAGGTGGGCGGCGAGCATGCCGAGCGAGGACGACGTGCCGTCCGCCGCGTGCCCCATGTGATCCATGGCGCCCATGTCCATGGCGTCCATGCGTGTCGAGTCCATGGACACGGAGTTCGGGGGCACGGAGCTCATGGACATGGGGCCCGTGGGCATGGAGTTCATGTCGTGGCCGGTGAAGACCGAGGCCGCCGCGCCCCACACTCCCAGGGATCCCGACGACTGCGCGAGCGAGAACACCGAGTGGAGTACCGCCTGCGCCCCGACGACGGCGGACACGATCAGGGGCAGTCCGCGTTCCCGGCCGGCCAGACACCAGCCCGCGCCGCCGATCGCCGCGCCCGAGACGCCCAAAGCCCACCAGGGCACGGTGCCGCCGGACATCATCACGTGCCCCAGGGCGGCGAGCAGCACACAGACGACCGCGAACACCGCGGCCCGTACCGTGCGAGAACACCACCCAGCAGTCATGGCGGGCTCATCCTCGCATCCGGGCAACAGGCGTCATGGGAGGGTACGGAAATTTCTCACGCCCCACTCATGCGCGGGCTCAACTCGCTTCGGACGCGCGATGTTCACGATCGAGCTGGTGGGCGGTCCGTCCCGCCGACGGAGGACGAGGTCGGCGGGACGGCAACCGCTCAGCGGACGGTCATCGGCCGGTGAGAGCCGATGGAATCCGGTGAGAGCCGGTGAGAGCAGGTGAGAACCGGTGAGAGGCTGCTCGCCTACTCGGAGCGGGCGCTCCGGCCGCGCGCGAGGGCGTAGCCGGCCGCGGCCAGGCCGAGGACGCCCACGACCAGTCCGGCGATGCCCAGGCCACGGGCCGTGGAGTCACTGCTCGAAGTCGAGTCGGCCGCGACGGCCGGCGCCGAGCTCGACGACGAGGACGAGGCGGAGCCCGACGCCGAGGTCCCGTCGGTACCCGTCTTCGCGTCCTTGGCGGTCAGGGTGAGCACCGGCGCCGGGTTCTCCGGCTCCTCCGCACCCTTCTGCGCCTCCTCGATCCAGCGGGCGACATTGCCGTCCGAGTAGGTCTGCAGGGTCTTGAAGCTCAACTGGTCGGTGTCGTCGGGCAGCTGGCCGAAGGCGACGTTGAAGTCCTGGTACTGGCCGTGCCGGATCCGGCCGCCGGTCCAGGTGATCTCCGAGACGGCCTCGGTGATGGTGCCGTCGTCGGTCTTGACGGGGGTCTTGAGCTTCGTGGTCGTCACCTGCGCCGTCCAGCCCTCCTGAGGGGTGACGAGCACACCGAGGACCGGGTGGTCCGTCGGGAGGAAGACCTGCACCTTCGTGGTGCTTGCGGTGTCCTCCTCGTTGGGGACGCGGAAGGTGAGGACACCGTCCGTGGCTCCCTTGGCGTAGGTCTCGGGGTGGACCGTCACATGCGCGAAGGCGGCGCCCGCGGCGGTCAGGACACCGGCCGTGGTGAGGGCGGCGACAAGGCCGGCGCGGCGCAGGGTGGTGCGAATCGGGGACATCAGGGGAACTCCGTACTGGTGGGGATGCGGTCAGGGCGTGTACGCAAGCCCTGCCGGCGGTCCCCGACGGGAGACCGCGTGGCGCAGCAGCAGTTGCCGAAGCGGCCGGGGTTCCCGCGCGGTCCGGCGTACGACGGCCGGCCTGGTCGGTACGGCGGACCACCCCGCGCGCACCCGCCACCAGGCGGCGAGCCCTGGTACGAGCGCCGCGGCGCGCCGCAGCAGGGACCAGAACGCGGCTTCACCGCGCCGCAGCCACCAGGTCGCGAGGAGGGCGGCCACCACGTGGGCGGCGGTGGCGTGCGGTGTCAGGGCGTGCCCGGGCGGGTTCGCCATGTGCACGCCGTGCATGTCCATCGCCATCCGCGGGCCGGCCGCCTCGAAGCCGAGGTGCAGTCCGGCCTGGGCGGCCAGCATCCCGCCGCCGATCCCGACGAGTGAGCGTTCGCGTCCGCCCAGCAGCCAGCCGGCCGAGAAGACGGCGAGGAGCCCCGCGCCGTCCGCCCACAGCGGCGGCGCCTGACCGGTGGCGAGCCCGTGCCCCCCGGCGGCCAGCAGCACGCACAGCACGGCGAACACCGCCGCGCGCAGGCTCCGTACCTCTGGGGACGCACTCATGGAGCCCAGATACTGCCATGGCGGCCGAGCGACCGTCGCGACTTCCGGAGCAGCTGCTTCCTCCGAGGCCGCCCGGGGGCCTCGAAACGCCGCTCGGGTAGGGTCCGGTCGAACCGGGGAGGGACGGGAGGAACCTGACATGCCGCTTCGCTGTGCCGTGCTCGACGACTATCAGGGCGTGGCGACCGAAGTCGCCGACTGGTCGCGCGTGGCGGACGACGTGGAGGTCGTCGGTTTCCGGGAGCACTTCGGCGACGAGGACGCGCTGGCCGCCGTACTCGCGGACTTCGACATCGTCGTCACGCTGCGGGAGCGGGTGCCCTTCCCCGCGTCGCTGCTGGCCCGGTTGCCCCGGCTGAGGCTGCTGATCGCCTCCGGAATGCGCAACACGGTGATCGACTACGCGGCCGCCGAGGCGCGGGGCGTGACCGTGTGCGGCACCCCGAGTTCCTCGACGCCGCCGGTGGAGCTGACGTGGGCGCTGCTGCTGGGGCTTGCGCGGGGGCTCGTCGCGGAGAACGACGCGTTGCGGACGGGCGGCCCCTGGCAGAGCACGGTGGGCGCCGATCTGCACGGTCGCCGGCTCGGCCTGCTGGGGCTGGGGAAGATCGGCGGCCGGGTGGCGCGGGTGGGTCTCGCGTTCGGGATGCGGGTCGGCGCGTGGAGCCGGCACCTCACCAAGGAGCGCGCCGAAGAGGTCGGGGTGGAACTGGCCGCCTCCAAGGAGGAGTTGCTCGCGGGCAGCGACTTCGTCTCCGTGCACCTCGCGCTGGGCGAGCGCACCCGTGGAGTGATCGGCGCCGCCGAGCTGGCCCTGCTCAAGCCGACCGCCTACCTCGTCAACACCTCCCGCGCGGCGATCGTCGACCAGGACGCGCTGCTCGCCGCGCTGCACGAGGGCCGGATCGCCGGAGCGGGCGTGGACGTGTTCGACATCGAGCCGCTCCCGGCCGACCATCCGATGCGCTCGGCCCCGCGTCTCCTCGCCACCCCGCACCTCGGCTATGTGTCGCGGGCCAACTACGAGGCGTACTACGGCGGGGCGGTCGAGGACATCCAGGCCTTCCTCGCGGGCGCCCCCGTACGCCGCCTCGGCTGAGCCTCCTGCCGGGCGGAGCGAGGCCGGGCGAGGGCGCACCGCGGGCCGTGGCGAAAGCCCTGTTCGCCATGGGTGATCCCCGGATGAACGCCGTGACCAGCCGTGGGTGGGCGCGTTGAAGGGGAGTGCGGTCGCGTCCGAGCAGCCGCACTCACCGAGTCAAAGGAGAACGTGATGTCGCGCATCGCGAAGGCAGCCGGTGTCGCTCTCGGCACGGGGGCCGTGGTGTTCAGCGGGGCCGGTCTGGCCATGGCGGACGCCGGCGCTCAGGGCGCCACCGCCGGCTCGCCCGGAGTCCTGTCGGGCAACCTCGTCCAGGTCCCGGTCAACGTGCCGGTCAACGTGTGCGGGAACACCGTCGACGTCGTCGGACTGCTGAACCCGGCCTTCGGCAACCCCTGCGCCAACGTCAGCAACCACGACAGCGGCAACCCCGGCGGCTACGGCTCCGGTTACGGCCAGTGACACGCCCTCAGCGGTCGTAGGCCGACAGCGGGCACAGGCAGGCGAAAGGCCCCCGGCAGTGGTCACTGCCGGGGGCCTCGCCACCACCTCTACGCGTACCGGTAGATCCCGCTGTGGTCCTCCAGCTTGTCCGGTGTCACGCCCCACGGCGGCATCTTCTCGTGCCGCGCGACGATCCGTCCGCGCTGCGAGTCACCGGGACCCGGTGGCCGGGCGGGCAGATAGCGGGCGCCGCGATGCCGCTGCTGCCAGCGGGACCACTGGAGGTCCACGAAGGCGTGGTGCAGCCAGAACACGGGGTCGTTGACGGAGGCACCGCCGAGCATGGCCCCGCCCACCCAGCGGTGCACGCGGTTGTGGTTGTGCCAGGACGCGACACCGGAACCGCTCCCCCAGCCTTCGAGCCTGTTGCGGAATCCCTTGGAGGAGGTGGAGTTCCAGGGGGCCGTGTCGTACTCGGGTTCCGCGAGCGCCGAGTCCAGCTCGCGGCGGGTGGGCAGTTCGATCGGGTTGCCGGGGCGGCCGAAGTCGCGGGTGAGGTAGTCACCATTGGTCACCCCCTCCGTGATGGTCCACTTCCCGTGCGCGTAGGCGAACGGCCCGGTCGTGACCTGTCGGTCGGAGCGCCGCCCGTTGCCCCCCAGCAGGTCCTCGGTCCAGGGCGCGGAGGTCGGCGTCCGGTCCCGCGTCCAGTCCCAGTACGGCACGCTCACCCCGGAGTCCACGCGGCGCAGCGCCCGTTCCAGTTCGAGCAGGAACTGCCGGTGCCAGGGCAGGAAGGAGGGCGCCATGTGGGCCGCGCGCAGTCCGCTGTCGCCGTCCGCGACGTAGTACTGGATGTGCATCCGCACGAATTCGTCGTACTCGCCCCGGCGTTTGACCTCCAGCATCGCGGCGACGAAGCGGCGCCGCTCGGCGGCCGTCAGTGTGCTGACGTCCTTACGCGTGTACGCCATGGTGGGGGCTCCCCTCCGCTTCCGTGTCGCGCAGCTGCTCCGAGGGGCCCAGTTCGTCGACGGCCGCGCGCGCGGCGTCGAGCGCGGTCGGGTACGACTGGTAGTGGTCCATCATGCTCAGGTAGGAGCCGTCCGCGCGGCGCATCAGGTGCAGCGGCCGGCCGTCCACGGTGACCTGCCACTGACTGCCGACGACTCCGACCCGGCCGCCGACGCCGGTCCGCGCGCCGAGAAGGTGGCGGCCGTGGTACATCTCGTCGAACGTGGGGTCCTCGGGGCGGGGTGGCCGCGCGGGCAGCGAGGCCGCGACGACCGGGGCCAGCGCCACGGCGGCGGCCGACACCAGCAGGCCGTGCAGCACGCCCCGCCGGGTCACCGGAACTCCGCTCGACACTCTGCTGACGAACATGCTCTCTCCTCAAACGGATGCGGTGACAGTGACTGGCGCGGGGGCGGAGACGACGGCGGTGGCGGGGACGACAGCGGCGGTGGCGCCCCCGCCGTGGGTCACGCCCCCGCCCCCATGCCCACGTTCGCCCCCGGCACCGTCTTCAGGAGCGGTCCGAGGACGGCGGCCTGAGGGAGCTTCAGGCCCGGCAGCCCGGCGTGGTCGGGGTTCGGCGCGGTGAGCGGGGCGTCCAGGGACAGCCCGGGCGTCAGCGTGGACACAGCGGCCGCGGGCGCGTCGACCCCGAGGTGGTCGAAGCCGTGCCCGAGGAGGTGCGGAAGGGGCGCCCGGACGTCCGCCCCGGGCAGTCCGGCGCCGACCGGCAGCTGCGGTACGGCCCGCTCCGGAAGCATCCGTCCCTGGACGTACCGGGGACCGTCGGGTCCGCCCGGCATGGGCACGGGCAGCTCCCCGGCGATCTTGGGCGTCTGCAGGTTGAGGGCACGCTCCACACCGTCCAGAGGTACGGGGACGGGGACCGTTGCGGCCGCGACGGCCGGGGTCGCGGCGGCGGCACCCATCACTGCCGCGACGCCCGTGACGACGGCGGCAAGAGTTCCTCGAGTGGTCGGCTTCATCTCAGGTACGGTCCCTTTCAGGATTCGGGGTCTGCGTCCGTACCGGGTAACGATCCTGAGAACGCCTTCAGTTCAAGATTCCCCCGACGGGCCCAATAGTCAGCTCGTCAGGATATTAAGTTCATACAATTAGTCAGCTCGTCCAGAAATCCCACCAGCGTGTCAGGATCAGCATCCCGATGATTCCGATGTGCAGGAGCGGCAGAACCCAGGTGAATTCGCCGAGGAATCTCTTCAGCCAGCCGGGCGCGGGCAGGAATTCATTTCGTACGTTGAATGACGTCACATACCAGAACATGATGATCGTGGCGACCCAGGCAAGGCAGCACCACAGGCACAGCGAGTTGATCCGGTACAGCGACTGGAACTGGAGCCACGTACAGAATCCGACGCCGAAGAGAGTGCCGGCGTTGAGGGTCAGCCAGTACCAGCCCGGAAATCCGGCGCCCGCCAGCAGGCTCATGCCGACGCAGATCACGATGCCGTACGCGACGAGACCGAGCATCGGGTTGGGGAACCCGAAGGCCGAGGCCTGGTCGCTCTTCATGATGTTGCCGCAGGAGACGACCGGGTTCAGGCTGCATCCCGGCACGAAGTTCGGGTTCTCCAGCAGTTTGAACTTGTCGATCGTGATGACCCACGCGGCGAGCAGACCGGCCGCACCGGTGATCACCAGCAGCACGGCGAGCGCACGGCTGCCACCCGCGGTCCGTGTCATCAGCCGCGCAGACTGCGCGCGGGCAGGAGCACGTGCGCCGCGCTGAGCAGGGTCCCCTCGTCGCCCGCGAAGGCAGCCAGGTTCTCCGGCGCGACGGGCTTGCCGGGCACGGCGTCGGGCCAGGCGCGGGTGGCGAACAGGAAGTAGGCGTAGCCGCGTTCGCCGACCGCCACGAGCCATTCGGGCGGCACGAGGCACTGGGCGTTGAGGTACGGCATGGTGACGACGGCCTGGCCCGCCTCGACGAGGAGGGTGAGCGGCAGGCTGGGCTGCCTGGCCCCGTCGAGGAGCGTGTCACCGACGGGCAGACCGTTGTCGCGCAGCAGTTGCTCGATAGCGACCTTGGAGCCCTCCGGGCCGCCTTCGCCGTCACCCAGGGAGTAGGCGAGGAGGTAGGGCATGTCTCCGTCGGGGGCTTCACCGCTGAACGCCATGACGGCGAGCGTGCCGAGATCGGCGGCCCGGAAAGGGCGCATTTGGCTTGAGGTTGAGGTCACCGCGGAACCCTATCGACGCACTCGAAAGGCCCGGCTCCTTTATCACCCGGACGGGCGACAACCAGGCGGGCGACCACACGAACGAGGGACGCTCTCGAACAATGCGAAGGGCCGACTCCGCGCGGCGCGGAATCGGCCCTTTCAGCCGGCGTACGGCATCACTTTCAGCTCAGCCCGCGTACGGCGTCACTGGTTGGCGCACTTGCTCCCGAGCGCCGGGTTCAGCGCGCCGATGACGTTGACGCTGAGGCCGCAGGCGTTCACCGGAACGTCCACGGGTACCTGAATGACGTTGCCGGAGGCGACACCCGGGGAGTTGGCCGCTCCGCCCTGGGCACCGGCGTCGGCGACGGCGCTGCCCGCCGCGGCACCCGCGGCCATTCCGGCGGTGGCGAAAAGCAGTGCGACCTTCTTGGCAGTGTTCATCGTCCGTCCTTTCCTTGGCGGTGCGCTTCAGCCTAGGGATGCGTCCGACCGTCTTCCGGAAAGACACGCGATGAAAGGGAACGGGAACGGGGCTCCGCAGCGAACCGTTCAGTTCTGAAGGGGAAGTCCGCCGAGAAGCTTTGCGGGGCCACCGGCCGAGTTGAGCGCCTTCGTCGCGCCATTCACGGTGTTGAGTACCGAGTTCTTGTTCTCGGTGTCGAGCGCGTCCGACTGGTGCCGCAGGGGCTGCACGTCCTCCAGGCTGAGCGAGCGCTGGCTGGTGAGGGTCTCCAGGGCGCCGTTGAGGCTGGTGGGCGTGAGGTCGGAGGCCTGGGCGGCGAAGGCGGGCGCGGCGGCACCGGCGATGACCATGGACCCCGCAACGACAGCGGCAGCCTTCAGGGACTTCATCGTGTTCCTTTCTTCGGCAACTCATGTCACCAGAGAGAAATTTCGCTTTGTCCTGGCTAACGAGCTCCGGACGCGGCGGAAACCCTGTGTGCAGAAATTTCCTGCGCACATACACACATACAAAACAGCCGTCGTGCACACGTACAGAACAGCCGCCGTACCGACCGATGGGGTCGGCACGACGGCGGTGTGGTGACTCGGGGTCAGACCGCGGGCAGGCTCGGCAGGGCGGGGGTCGGCAGCGCGGGCGTCGGCAAGGCAGGTGTCGGCAGCGCGGGCGTCGGCAGGGCGGGAAGCGGTGGCAGACCGGGCAGGTTCGCCGCGGGCAGGGCGCCGCCGAGGACCACGGAGACGACGAAGTTGACGAGGCCCGTCACCACGGCCGTGGCCGCGGGCACCACCTTGGTGGCGTCGCCCGAGGTGACCGCCGCGACGAGCGCGTCGACCGCCTTCTGGAGGGCGGTGAGCGCGTCGCCCGCGAGGTCCCGCGCGGCCGGGGCGCGCGAACCCTTGTCGCGCGGCGCCTTGTTGTCCCGCTCCTCGGCGCCCGCGCTGTCGCCCTGCGGCTCGGCGGTCTTCTTCACCGAGGGCAGCGTGGGTACGGCGGGCAGGGTGGGCAGGGAGGGCGTCGTCGTGGCCGGCGGGGTGACCGGAAGGGCCGCGCCGGCCTTGGCGATCGCGTCCTTCACGGCCTGGGCGAGCTTCGCCGCCTGGTCGGCGGAGAGCTGGCCGTTGTCCGCCTTGAGCGCGGCGTCGAGCAGATCGGTGACGGGGGCGAGGACGCCGGCGATGTCGGCCAGCGACTTCACCTGCGCCAGCAACGCGTCCGCGCCGGGGACGGGTGCCGCCGCATGGGTGTGACCACGCGCCGAGTCGCTGTCGGCCGCCAGCGCGACCGGCCCGGATATCCCGAGCAGGAGCGAGGCACAGAGTACGGAGGACGCGAGGCGCCGCGCGGGCAGAGCACGCATGGATGTTCCCTTCGATGGTGCGTCGGATCTCGATGCCCACCGTGGAAGTACCAGTCGCCACCTGCAACCGATCGAACACTCCATGGAGCGACCTGAGCCCCCTGCCGCCGCCGTCTTCGCTGGTGAGAAGCCATGCCGAGCCCTTGGCGCCCCTTCCCTCCATTCGGGGCGCCCGCCCTCCGTTCGGGCCGACGCGGACCGGCCGCCCTCCCGCTGGGGAGGACGGCCGGCGGAAGGGTCCGGTCTGACGTCAGTCGGTGGCGCACTGGTTGCCGAACCCGGGGTTCAGCAGGCCGACCACGTCGACGGTGAGCCCGCAGGCGTTGACGGGGATGTGGATCGGAGCCTGCACGACGTTGCCCGACAGGACGCCCGGGGAGTGGGCGGCCGCGCCGTGTGCGTCGCTGTCGGCGGCGGCGATGCCGGCGGTGCCCGCCATGGCGGCGGCGGCAACGGAGGTCAGGGCCAGGCCCTTCGCGATACGCGACATGGAGAAGTGCTCCTTGGAGTTGTCCAACATCCGGGCGGGATGCCCGGCGCTGGAATCAACGCGCGGCACACGCGCGGGTTGTGCCTCCAAAGGAGTGATCCCGCGACCGCCACACTTCACTATTCCGACACACTTGTGAGGTTTCTCCGAATTAATACGGATAGCGACTAGAGTCGGCCACCTCCTGAGGCTGCTTGGCATCAGACGCCGGAAACAGATCCGCAGATTTCCGTCCGTCCGCTGGTCCCGAACCTTTTCTCCCGAAAGGGCAACGCCGGTCATGCGTCATTCCCCGGGCCCGCTGCCGCGCCGTGCGAGGGCGTACGAGAAGCGGACGGAGCCGCCGCGGCACCTGACCCTGTTGATCGAACACGCGCCCGCCTACTCGAACACTCCCGGCCGCGACGCCGGCGTCCTCGACCTCGGCAGCGAAATCCGGCGCAGGGGTGACCAGTTGGGCGTCCGGCTCGTTTCGCAGCGGGACGCGGCCTGGGTCAGAGCGCTGCTCGCCGCCGTCGACGCGCAGCAGTGACGCGCGCCCGTGAGCGCAGCCCGTTAGCGAGGAACCCGCGCATGCACCTGCCATCGACCGACCCCCCACGGGTCCTGCACCTCACCCAGCCGGTCGACGGCGGAGTCGCCCGCGTGCTCACCGACCTGGTGAAGACGCAGCTCACCGATGGAGCACACGTCACGGTGGCCTGCCCGCGGGACAGCGACCTCGCGCACACGCTGCGGGCCCTCGGCAGCGACGTACGGCACTGGCCGGCGACGCGTGCGCCGGGTCCGCGACTGGCACAGGAGGTGCGGCGGTTCGCCCTGGTCGTCGCGCAGGCACGGCCCGATGTGGTGCACGCGCACAGCGCCAAGGCGGGGCTCGCCGGGCGGCTCGCCGTGCGCGGCCGGGTGCCGACCGTGTTCCAGCCGCACGCCTGGTCCTTCGAGGCGGTCGACGGGGTCACGGCGGCCCTCGCGCTGAAGTGGGAGCGCTGGGGGGCGCGTTGGGCGTCCCGGGTGGTGTGTGTGAGTGAAGCGGAGCGCACGACCGGCGTGCGCGCCGGTATCAGGGCCCACTGGACCGTGATCCCCAACGGCATCGACACGGAGCACTTCCACCCGGCGGCCGAGGGGACCGTACGGGCCGGAATCCCCCTGCTCAGCCAAGCCGGGGGCGATCCGGCGGCTCCGCTGGTCGTCTGCGTCGGGCGGCTGTGCCCGCAGAAGGGCCAGGACGTCCTGCTGGAGGCCTGGCGGGCGGTGGTCCGGCAGGTGCCGGGGGCCCGGCTCGTGCTGGTCGGCGACGGGCCGGACGCCGGGCGCCTACGGGCCGCGGCGCCCGCGGGAGTCCTGTTCGCCGGGGCGTCCCCCGACGCCCTGTCCTGGTACCAGGCCGCTGATCTCGTGGTGCTGCCGTCCCGCTGGGAGGGCATGGCGCTGGCCCCGCTGGAGGCCATGGCCTGCGGGCGTCCGGTCGTGCTGACGGACGTGGACGGCGCCCGGGAAAGTCTGCCGCCGGGCCTCGGCACCCGCTGTCTGGTCCCCGCGCGGGCACCGGGCCCGCTGGCCCGGGCGATCTGCGCCCTGCTCGCCGATCCGCCACTGCGCGCGTCGCTCGGGCACCAGGGGCGCCGCCACGTACTGGCCGCGCACGACGTACGGCGCGCCACCGCCGCGGTCGCGGACGTGTACCGCGAGCTGCTCGCCCCGGAGTCCGGCGCGCGCGCCGCGTGCGGGGAACACACCGAGTACAGGGAGTCCAGCCACACGTGACTGCGGAAAGCACCGTCCCCTCCCCCGGCGGACAGCCCCGGGAGTACGGATTCTCGCCCGTCTCGGTCATTCCTCCGCGCGGGGCCGACGAGGGCTTCAGATTCCCGGCCGGACAACGGCCGCCCTCCGCGCGCCACTTCGTACGGCACCTCGCGCGACGCTCCGTCTCGCGCGGCGCACCGCTGCCGTTACTCGTCGCGGACGGCGGCGCCGCGCTGCTCGCCGGTCTGGTGCTCGCCGAGGTCCGGCCGCACACGCCGCTGGTCGCCGCACTGGTGCTCGGCGTCCTCGCGCTGAGCGCGCACGCGAGGCTGTACCGCCCCGCGCCGGTACCCGCGGTACTGGACGAACTGCCGGTCGTCTGCGCGCGGATCGCGGTGACATGGTGCGCGATCGCGGCCCTGGTGGCGGCGCTCGTCCCGGCCACCGCGCTGTCCGCGCGCACGCTGGCGGCGGGCTGTGTGCTCCAGTCGGCGGTGAGCTGCGCGGGCCGCGCCGCCGTGTACTGGCGGCTGCGCAGGGCTCTGCTCCTGCGCCCGAGCGCCGCGCTGGTGATCGGCCCCGCGGCGACCGGCCGACGGGTGGCCGCGGCGTTACTGCGCCATCCTCGCTACGGACTGCGGCCGGTGGGCGTCGTCGCCGACCAGGCGGCCGGGACCGACGGCCTGCCGGTCCTGACCACCGGCGAGGAAGTGCAGCGGGCCCTCATCCAGAACAGCGTGCGCGCCGTGCTCGTCGTGGAACCCCGCCGCGAACACGGTCCCCTGCTGCGGGCGTTGGCCGAGGCGGGCTGCACGCTGTGGCAGCTCGACGCGGACTCCCCGTCGCACACGGCCGACTCCCCCACGCACAAGACCGGGAGCAGCCGGCTCGCCGGGTTCTCCTGCGAACGGATCGACGTCTCCCGGCGCCACGGGAACCTCGCCAAACGGCTCCTCGACATCGCCGTCTCCGGGACGCTGCTCCTGCTGGTCAGCCCGCTGCTGCTGATGTGCGCGGCGGTGCTGCGGCTGAGCGACGGGCCCGGTGTGGTCTTCCGGCAGGAGCGCATCGGCAAGGACGGGCGGCCCTTCACCCTGCTGAAGTTCCGCACCCACCGCCCGGTCGACGCACACGAGGCCGCGACCCGCTGGAGCGTCGCGGACGAACGGGAGATGGGCCGCTTCTGCCACTTCCTGCGCCGCTTCTCGCTCGACGAACTGCTCCAGCTCTGGAACGTCCTGAGGGGCGACATGAGCCTGGTCGGCCCCCGCCCCGAACGTCCCTACTTCGTCGGCAAGTTCAGCCAGACCTACCCCGGCTACGCGGCCCGCCACCGGATGCGGACCGGCATCACGGGCCTCGCCCAGATCCACGGGCTGCGCGGCGACACCTCCATCGAGGACCGCTGCCGGTTCGACAACGCGTACATCGACAACTGGTCGCTGTGGCAGGACATCTGCATCCTGCTGCGCACGGCCGCCGCGCTCGTCCGTCCGACGGGGAGCTGAGCCGATGAGCCAGGCACTGCCGGTTTCGCCGCTCGCCCCGCTGACCGCCGCGCTCCGGCGCGCACTGCCCGTCCTGCCCGTCGTCGCGGTGATCGCCCTGCTCGGACTGCCGGTCGCGCCGGACACCGAGGGCGGCGCTAACCTCGCGGACGCCATGTCCGGCCTGGCCGTGGTGTGCTGCGCGGTGCGTCTCGTACGAGCCCGTCGGCGCCCCCTGTCCCGTACCGCCGCGGTGGTCCTCGGACTCCCCGTGGTCGGCATCGCGATCGCGGCGGCCGGGGCGGCGAGCCCCGGGGCCGGGATCACCGGGCTCGCCCGCTATCTGCAGATCTTCGTGCTGGTCCCGGCGGCCGTCCTGCTGTCGGTGCGCGACCGCCACGACTTCCGGCTGCTCGCCTGGTCGTTCGTCGGGCTCGCGCTGTGGCAGGGCGCCGTCGGAGTGCGCCAGTACGTCACCGGGACCGGCGCCACCTACATGGGCGAGGACATCCGGGCCGTGGGCACCTTCGGGCCGACGGACGTGATGGGCATGGCGACCGTGGTCGCGTTCGGGCTGGTGTGCGCGGTGGCGCTGGCGCTCGGGTCGCTCACCCCGCGGCAGCGGACGGCCGCCCTGGTGTGCGTGCCGGCGCTGCTGCTGCCGCTCGCGCTGTCGTTCAGCCGAGGCGCGTGGATCGCCACGGTGGTGGCGTGCGGCGCCCAGTTGGTGCTGGCGGGACTGCGGCGCGCGGTCAAGGTGGGCGCCGCGGTGGCCGCCGCGGGCGTCATCCTGGTGGGCGGGTTCGGTATCGGCACGGTGATGCTCCAGGAGCGCATCGACAGCATCACGCAGGTCACCGACGCCCCGGACCAGTCCGTCGTCGACCGGTACACGATGTGGGCGGCGGCCGTCGACATGTGGCGCGACCACCCGCTGACCGGCGTCGGGCTGAAGGCCTTCCCCGACCAGCGCGACGGGCACGCCTCGCTCGCGCTCTCCTCGGGCAGCGACATCGGGGGCGCGGGCTCCGCCTACCGCAAACAGCCGCTGCTCTCGCCGCACAACATGTACCTGCTGGTCCTCAGTGAACAGGGCCTGATCGGGCTGCTCGCCCTCGTGGGCGGCTGGGGGGCCCTCCTGGTGTGCGCGCTGAGCGGACTGGCCAGGGTACGGCGGACCCCGTCGGGTCTCGACTGCGCGCTCGTCGGGTGCGGGCTGCTCGTCTGGCAGCTGTTCGACTTCGTGTACGCGGACATCGGCGGGCCTTCCACCGTGCTGACGGCCGTGGTCTTCGGGCTGGTGGCGTGGTGGGCGCTGATGGATCCGGCCTCACCGGTGTCCTCCTCGTCGGTGTCCGGCTCGTCGGTCTCCGGCTCGTCGGTCTCCGGCTCGTCGGTCTCCGGCTCGCCGGAGGAGGCCGCGGCGCGATGACGGTGAAGCCTCCCCGGACGACGGCCGGCCGCGACGCCGATCCCCGGGTCGACACCAGGGCCGAGGGCGGTTTCGAGCCCGGCTTCGAGCCCGGCGGCGCACTCATGCTGCCCTCCGCCCGCAGCGCTCCCCCCGCATCCGACACACACCTCACTTCCGACCCGCGCGCCACGCCCGACCCGCCCGCCGCACCCACCCCACCCCCAGACCCCCCGGCCTCCCCCAGCCAGCCAGGCTCCCCGGACGCCCCGGACGCCCCAGACGCCTCGGACTCACCGAACTCACCGAACTCACCGAACTCACCGAACTCACCAGAACCCTCCTCCAACCGCTTCCTCGCCAAGGCCGCCCTCGTCACGATCGCCCTGTCCATCGCCGGGGCCCTGCTGGGCCTGGGCCGCGACCAGGCCCTCGCGCACCTGTTCGGGGCGGACTCCGACACGGACGCCTTCCTGGTCGCCTGGACCGTGCCGGAGTTCGCGGCGACGCTGCTGATCGAGGACGGCCTCGCCTTCGTGCTCGTACCGGCGTTCAGCATGGCGGTGGCCCGGCGCGCCCGGGGATCCGTCGGCGACCCGGTCCGTGCCCTGGTCGCCGCCACCCTGCCCCGTCTGACGCTCGCCTTCATGGCCACCGCCGCCCTCCTCATCGCCGGAGCCCCCTACCTGGTCGAAGCCCTCGCGCCCGGCCTGCCCCACCCCGAACTCGCCGTCGACTGCACCCGGTTGACGGCCACCTGCGTCCTGAGCTTCGGGCTGGCCGGCTACTGCAGCGCCGCGCTGCGGGCACACCGCAGGTTCGTCGCGCCCGCGGCGATCTACGTCGCGTACAACACCGGCATCATCACGGCGATGCTCGTACTCGGCGGGCACTGGGGGGTGCGCTCGGCGGCCCTCGGGGTCGCGGTGGGCGGCGCGCTGATGGTGGTCGCGCAGGCTCCGTCCCTGTGGCGGCAGCTCGGCCGGCGGAGCGCGGCCGGGAAGGAGGCGGCCCTCGAGAGGATCGAGGCCGCCCGCCCGATGGACCTCACCCTCGTCACCACCGTCCTGCTCTTCGCCCTGGTCCGTCAGTCGCAGGTCCTGATCGAACGCTTCCTGGCCTCCTCGCTGCCCGCAGGCGCCATCTCGCACCTGAACTACGCGCAGAAGGTCGCGCAGATGCCGATGGTGCTCTCGCTGATGCTGTGCACCGTCACCTTCCCGGTGGTGGCGCAGGCGATGGCCGAGGGCGACACCGAGCGCGCCCGCAGCCGGGTGGAGCACGATCTGGCCGTCGTCTCCTGCACGGTGCTGCTCGGCACGGCGGCGGTCGTCGCGTGTGCGCCGCAGATCATCCAGCTGCTGTTCCAGCGGGGCGCGTTCACCGCCCAGGACACCGCGGCCACCGCCGCCGTCATGCGCGTGTACGCCCTCGGGCTGCTCGGCCACACCCTGGTGGGCGCTCTGGTCCGCTCGTACTTCTCCTCGGGGCGGCCCACCTGGTACCCGCTGTTCGCGATGACCGCGGGGATCATCGCGACCTCCTGGATCGGCGCGCTGACCGTCGGTTCCTGGGGCGTGTGCGGGATCGCGGCGGCCAACGCGGGCGGCGTCACCCTCAGCGCCCTGCTCCTGCTGTACGGCATGGGCCCGCGCAGTGTGCCGATCCGGACCCGGATCGTGGTCGCCGAACTCGGCAAACCGGTGCGCGCGGCACTCGTCGCCGCCGCCGTGGGGACGTTCTGCGCGAGCCATGTGCGCTCCCCCCTGCTCGGTCTCCTCACCGGCGGCACGGTCGTGACCGTCGTGTTCGCCCTGCTGGCCTGGGCCCTGCGGGTCCAGGCCCTCGCACCCGCCCTCCGTTCCGTCACACGAAGGCTCCCGCATGTCCGTTTCCGCTGACAGCACCCACGGCATCAGACGTACCGGCACCAGACGTACCGCCGGCGTCAGACGTATCGGTTCGGGCTCCGTCGACGTGGCCCCCTGGGTGGCGATGTACCACTCCGTGGGCGACTGCTTCGACGACCCGTACCGCGTGACGGTCTCCCCGGACCGCCTCGACCACCAGCTCGGCTGGCTGCGGCGCCGCGGCCTGCGCGGGGTGGGCGTGTCCGAGCTGCTCGCCGCCCGCGCGCGCGGTGCGGGCCGGGACCTGGTCGGTCTCACCTTCGACGACGGGTACGCCGACTTCGTCGAGGCCGCCCTGCCCGCCCTGCGCCGGCACGACTGCGGCGCGACCCTCTTCGTCCTGCCCGGCCGGCTGGCCGGTGAGAACGCCTGGGACCCGCTCGGCCCCCGCAAGCGCCTGCTCGACAAGCGGGGCATCCGGCTGGCCGCTGCCTCCGAGGGCATCGAGATCGGCTCGCACGGGCTCACCCACGTCGATCTGACGCGGGCGGACGACGCACTGCTGCACGCCGAGGTCTCCGAAAGCAGAGCACTGCTCTCGGAGTTGATCGGTGCTCCCATCCAGGGCTTCTGCTACCCGTACGGGACGGTCGACCAGCGGGTCGTCGACGCCGTACGCGCCGCCGGCTACACCTACGCCTGCGCGATCGACCCCGGCCCGCTGACCGGCCCGTACGCCCTCCCCCGCGTCCACATCGGCGAGAACGACAGCTCCGTACGCCTGCTGCTGAAGCTCAAGCTGCACCGGCTGCGGCGCCGACCGGTCGAGGGGGCCTGATGAAGGCCCTGCACATCATCACCGGTCTGGGCATCGGCGGCGCCGAGCAGCAACTGCGCCTGCTCCTGCGCCATCTGCCCGTCGACTGCGACGTCGTCACCCTCACCAACCCGGGCGCGGTCGCCGACGGCCTCATCGACGACGGCGTCCGTGTCGTCCACCTCGGCATGACCGGCAACCGCGACCTGGCCGCCCTGCCCCGGCTGGTGAAGCTGATCCGCGCGGGCGGCTACGACCTCGTCCACACCCACCTCTACCGGGCCTGCGTCTACGGCCGGATCGCCGCGCGCCTGGCCGGGGTGAAGGCCGTCGTGGCCACCGAACACTCCCTCGGCGACTCGCAGATGGAGGGCCGCAGGCTGAGCGCGGGCGTCCGCGCCCTGTACCTGGCCAGCGAGCGCCTCGGCCGCGCCACCGTCGCCGTCTCCCCGACCGTCGCCGACCGGCTCCGGCGCTGGGGCGTGCCCGGACCCCGCATCGAGATCGTGCCGAACGGCATCGACGTGACCCGCTTCCGCTTCGACCCGGTGCTGCGCGAACGCACCCGCCGCCGCCTCGGACTGCCGGAGGGCGCGTACGTCGTCGGCGGCGTCGGAAGACTCACCGCGGGCAAGCGGTTCGACGTCCTCATCCGCGCGCTGGCCGAACTGCCCCGCGACTACTGGCTGCTGCTGGTCGGCGGCGGCGCCGAGGAGAGCGTGCTGCGGCGGGCGGCGCACGACGCCGGGGTCATGGACCGGGTGCTGTTCACCGGCGAGCGCCCCGACGGCGGCCTCCCGGGCGCCGATCTGCCCTCGCTGACAGCGGCCATGGACGTCCTCTGCTCGCCCTGCGCCGAGGAGGCGTTCGGACTCGCGGTGGTGGAGGCGATGGCGGCCGGGCTGCCCGTGCTCTACGTCTCCTGCCCGGCCGTCGAGGACCTGCCGCCGAGCGTCGCCCGGGGGCCCCGCCGGGTCCAGGGTGGCGCCGACTCCTTCGTACGCGCCCTCCCGCGGGTCCGTGCGGAGGGCCCCGGGCCGCGTTCGGTACCGGCCGCCGCCCACCACTACAGCATCACCCGCAGCGCCGCGCAGCTCATGGACGTGTACGCGGCCGCCGTCTCCTGCACCTCTCTGGGAGTGAGTTCCTCATGACCGAAAACCCCACCCGGCAGCACCGCCCGTCCGGACCCTCCGGCCCGTCCCTGCCCTCCGGTCCGACGCGCGCGGCCTTCGCCCGCGGGCGGATCGTGCCACCGTGGTCACTGCTCGCCGCCGGTGTCCTTCTCGGGG
Source organism: Streptomyces sp. NPDC090798 (assembly GCF_044768965.1). Taxonomy (NCBI): domain Bacteria; kingdom Bacillati; phylum Actinomycetota; class Actinomycetes; order Kitasatosporales; family Streptomycetaceae; genus Streptomyces; species Streptomyces sp. NPDC090798. Next base: position 392,289 of record NZ_JBIVXA010000001.1, on the reverse strand, counting down.
GCGCGCTCGGGGGCGCGTACGGCGTCCTCAAGCCCCCGACGTACACGGCGACGAGTTACGTCATCGCCGTCCCGACCGACCAGTCGGACCCGGCGTCGGCGCTCGGCTTCGCACAGGCGTACGGCCGCGTCGCCACGCAGCTCGCGGTGCTCGGGGACGCGCAGGTGTGGGCCGGAGTGCCGGTGAAGACGCTGGAGCAGAGCGTGCAGACGGCGACCTCGCCCGACGCGCCGATGGTCGCCGTCTCCGCCACCTCCTCCCGCCCGGACCTCGCGGCCGACATGGCCAACGCCGTCACGCGCGCTCTGACCCGGCACGCCAACGACACCAAGAGCAGCACCCACGTGGAACTCCAGCAGTTCTCCCGCGCGCCGAAGCCGACCACCGCCTCCTCGGCCTCCCCGAAGGTGACCGGTCTGGTCGGCGCGAGCGCCGGCGGGCTGCTGGGCGCCCTGGTCCTGCTGGTCCGTCCCCGGCGCACCGCGGACCCCGCACTCCAGGCCTCCGTGCCGAGCCCGGCCACCGCCGCCGACGTACACGGCCAACGGTGAGCGGGGCGCTGCGGACCGGGGTACGCCCGACCCGGGGATCATTACGAGCCGAAGTCATCACTGACGAAAGGGAGTTCGCCGCACTCGCCCCGGCCTGGGGACGTCTGTACGACCGGTGCGCCGCCGCCACCCCTTTCCAGAGCCACGCCTGGCTGCACTCGTGGTGGCTGTCGTACGGCTCCCCAGGCGGCCTGCGGCTGGTCCTGGTCCGCGAGGACGGCGAGCTCCGCGCGGTCGCGCCCCTGATGCGCGCACACCGTCCGCTGCCCGTGCTCGTCCCGCTCGGCGGGGCGATCTCCGACTACGCCGACGTCCTCATCGACGACGGAACCGACGACGGGACCGACAACGAGCACACCGACCGCGCCGCCGCGGCACTCACCGAGGGCCTGTCCGCGGTCGCCCGCACCGCGCTGATCGACTTCCGTGAGGTATCGCCCGGCAGCGCGGTGGAACGGGTCTACGAGCGCTGGCGCGGACCACGCCGCCGGGTACCGGACTCGCTCTGCCTGGAACTGCCCGCCGCCTCCATGGACGACCTCGTCGGGCGGCTGCCCTCGTCCAAGGCCCAGCGCGTCCGGGCCAAGCTGCGCAAGCTCGCCTCGCTCGGCATCGAGCAGCGCGACGTCCCGCACGGCGAGGTGGACGCGGCACTGCGCCGGCTGCTGGAACTGCACCGACTCCAGTGGCAGGGCCGGAAGGTGACGACCGAACACCTCCAGAAGCGGTTCTCGGAACATCTGGTCCGGTCGGTGGGCCCGATGGTGCGCTCCGGTGACGCCGTGGTCACCGAGTTCAGGCTCGACGACACCGTGATGGCCGTGGACCTCACGCTGCTGTCACGGCGCCTGGCGGGCGGCTATCTGTACGGGGCCCACCCGGGGCTGCGGGAGCGCAAGGCGGACGTGGCGGTGATGCTGCTCAACGCCTGCGCCCGGCATACCGAGGGCGGCGGACGCGGAACGCTGAGCCTGCTGCGCGGCGACGAGCCATACAAGCACCACTGGCGCCCGGAACCCGTGGTCAACCATCGGCTGCTGCTCGCCCGGCGGCGCACGGCGCCGCTGATGTCGGCGGTCGTCTGCGACGTCGCCGCGCGCGGCCGGGGCAAGGAGCTGGTGGCTCGGTGGAAGGAGCGGGGTGGAGGTGGGACGGACGGTGGCGGTGGGGGGGGGGGGGGGGGGGGGGGGCCCCCCGCCCCGGGGCCCCGCGGGGGGGCCCCCCCCCCCCGCGGGGGCCCGGGGGCCCCCCCCGCCCCCAAAACCACCCCACGCCCCCCGGGCACCG